>JAYEGA010000074.1:0-40116 GCA_034658835.1 Thermodesulfobacteriota bacterium | reverse complement strand
GTGCAATCCCGACACGTCGGGATTATCCATAAAATCCCTTGATTTTACTACATGCTTGCGCATAATAGGAAAATAGCAGGGGACAATACCCTTGTTTGTTAAAAATATGGAGCTGAGTAGTTACGATTAGTCTATATATTAAAATCAGAAATTGCCCCTACTGTTTGGGAATTCTATTTTTATAAACCCGAGGGAACCTGGTTTTTAGGAAATATTAATTTTAATGACCAATTTCAGTTACTCGGTTCAAAGCAATAAAACGAGTGTTTCCTAACCTGTCATGTGAGTTCCGCGTTATCTCTCCACCCAATCATATCATCGACAATTATATTTTATGTTGACACACACGATAATGTTGATATATTATAGCTATAGTTATCCACATTATAGGAGGTATTTATGCGCACTATACAAATGACCGTTGATGATGATCTTGTAAAAAGGGTCGACGCCATAGCAAATGAGCTTAATACAACTCGCTCCGCATTTACTCGAGATGCGTTGCGAGAAGCGGTCAAACACTACAATATTAGCCGTCTTGAATTGAAGCACCGCCAAGGTTATGCGGCTCATCCCGTCAACAAAGATGAGTTCAGTGTTTGGGAAAAAGAGCAGAAATGGGGGGATGAATGAAGAGGGGTGAGATTAGATGGTACAAATTTAAAGGTCCTGATAAGAGACGACCGGTATTAATTCTAACCCGTGATTCTGTATTGGAATATATAGGAGAAGTTTCAGTGGCGCCTATTACATCGACGGTTCGGGATATACCTAGTGAAGTATTCCTTACTAAACAAGATGGTATGCTTAAAGATTGCGCAATAAATTTTGACCATATTCAAACGGTATCAAAAGGAAAAATTGGATCGTTAATAACAACACTGTCGACTGACAAATTAGGACAAGTGCGTGAGGCTATTCAATTTGCCCTGGATTTATAAGAGATAACAAAGGCATGAAGATGGACGGGCTATATGCTGCTGTTTAGAAGTATGCCTCCGGTTAGTCCGCCTGGAACGGATACTTTTATTCCGTTGCTGTCAATAAGACGCGGCGATTCAGGGCGCGACCTTCCTCGGTATCATTCGGGGCGATAGGGTCGCTCTCCCCGTAAGCCTTTAGAGTGATCCGTTCGGGGGTTATTTCATTCCTTTCTACAAGGTAGTTCATTACAGCGTTTGCCCTTCTCAAGGAAAGACCGTAGTTATACTCTTCTGTTCCTATGATATCGGCGTGACCTGCTAAAATGATTGATACTTTTGGGAGCTGTCTTTTCAATACCGTGCCGACCTCATCCAGGAGGGCGCAATAAGAAGGTTTAATAACAGCACGATTGAAGTCAAAGTGAACAATGGGTGCTTTTTTTGAAGAGAGGTAATCAGCTAAATTAATATATCTGATTTCCTCTTCTTCTTTCAGCAGGCCCAGCCATTCCAGGGCGCCTTTATGCCCAAGCCTGGCAGCCATTTCCATATCTTTCCTGCCCTGTTCATTATTGATCATGTAGAAATTGATAAGGGCGCGTTCGTAGTAAGCATCGGCATTTTTGGAGTCAATCTCTATGGCAGTGGTAAAATCTTCAAGAGTCTCCATACAACTGGTTGGATCGAGGGCGAAACATGCTTTCCCCCTTTTGAGGTAGGCATCGATATTTTTGGGATCGAGTTTAATAGCTCTTGTGTATGCTTCAATCGCCTCTTTGTAATTCTTCTGTTCTTCGAGATTGATTCCTTTTTTAAACTGCTCTTCTGCCGTTTCTGCTAAGGCGGATTGCCAAGATACGACAAAGACAAAAATTCAAACAAAGCAAAATAATATCTTTTTCATCATTATTCACCTCGATAGTTATTGGAATGCATAACGCTTACAGTCCCAGCAGCTTACCAGCTGCTGTTACAGGTTAACTTTCAATCCCTTTTCCTGCAGATATTCCTTGACCTCCCTGATGCTGAAGATGCGGTAGTGAAAAACAGAAGCAGCCAATAAGATTTGTGCGCCACCCTGAACAACCCCCTCATAAAAATGTTCCAGCTTTCCCGCACCACCTGAGGCGATCACCGGCAGGTCTACAGCATCTGAAATGGCCTTCGTGAATTCCAGATCGTATCCGGCTTGAGTTCCATCGCCATCCATACTGGTAGGCAGAATAGCGCCGGTACCAAGGTCCTGACACTGTTTGGCCCAGGCCACAGCGTCCTTGCTTACAGGGGTTGTGCCTCCTGAGACGACCAGTTCAAACCCGGATGGCATTTCCTTATTCCTTCTGGCATCGATAGCCACAATTATATTTTCTGAACCGAAAGTTTTTGCGGCTTGCCTGACCAGATCGGGATCCTTGACAGCTGCACTATTCATGGAAGCTTTATCAGCACCGGCGTTGAAAACCATTTCAATATCTTCCAGGGAGGTAATACCGCCGCCCATCGTCAACGGGATAGTTATAACCGATGAAACACTTTTAATCCATTCCAGCCTGCTCTTTCGGTTTTCTACCGTTGCAGCTATATCCAGAATGGCCAACTCATCAGCCCCTTCCTTTTCATAAAACGCTGCATTTTCTACAGGATCGCCTGCGTCTTTCAAATCTACAAAATGTATGCCCTTGACTACACGTCCATCTTTCATGTCAAGGCATGGCATGATCTTTACTATACTCATAATATTTCCCTTCTCCACCAAATAAATAGTGTAAAACGCACACCTTCTGCTTAATTTAGTTAGATTTTAATTCAGCTTTACTGACATATAGATGGTCCTATAAACCTTCGACTGCTGTCAGTAAGACACGGCGGTTCAAGGCGCGACCTTTCTTGGTATCATTCGGGGCGACAGGTTTGCTTTTACCGTAAGCCTTCAGAATGAACCGTTGGGGAGCTATTTCTTTCCTTTTTATAAGATAGTTCATTACAGCTTTTGCCCTTCTCAAGGAAAGACCGTAGTTATACTCTTCTGTTCCTATGATATCGGCGTGACCTGCTAAGATGATTGACACTTGGGGCAGCCTTCTTTTTAATACCGTGCCGACCTCATCCAGGAGGGCGCAATAAGAAGGTTTAATAACAGCACGATTGAAGTCAAAGTGAACAATGGGTGCTTTTTTTGAAGAGAGGTAATCAGCTAAATTAATATATCTGATTTCCTCTTCTTCTTTCAGCAGGCCCAGCCATTCCAGGGCGCCTTTATGCCCAAGCCTGGCAGCCATTTCCATATCTTTCCTGCCCTGTTCATTATTGATCATGTAGAAATTGATAAGGGCGCGTTCGTAGTAAGCATCGGCATTTTTGGAGTCAATTTCTATGGCAGTGGTAAAATCTTCATGAGTCTTCATACAACTGGTTGGATCGAGGGCGAAACATGCTTTCCCCCTTTTGAGGTAGACATCGATATTTTTGGGATCGAGTTTAATAGCTCTTGTGTATGCTTCAATCGCCTCTTTGTAATTCTTCTGTTCTTCAAGATTGATTCCCTTTTTAAATTGTCCCTCTGCCGTTTCTGCTAAAGCGGATTGCCAGGATACGACAAAGACAAAAATGAAGACAAAACAAAATAATATCTTTTTCATTATTCACCTCATCCATTATGCGTTTTTATGAAAACTATCAAAAGAGTATATAACATACGCTAACAAAACCCTCATCTCATATCAACGGGAATATTAGCTATTCAGCCGTAACGATATTGTATCAGGAACTTGCGCTTCCTTCTGCCTCTCCTGTCTCTTCTCTCTTCAACCCGAACTTCTCATGTACTTCTTCCTCTATCTGTTTCTTGGTGTCAGGATTTTCCTTGAGAAAGACCTTGGCGTTTTCCCTTCCCTGGGCCATCCTATTGCCCTTATATGAATACCAGGCACCGCTTTTTTCGATTATTCCGTTGTCAGCGGCGAGATCAAGAATATCACCTTCTTTTGAGATGCCTTCACCGAAAATGATATCGAATTCTGTTTGCCTGAAGGGTGGGGCGACCTTGTTTTTGACTACTTTGACCCGCGTCCTGTTTCCTACAACGTTCTCGCCCTGTTTGACAGGTGTCGTCTTTCTTATGTCGAGGCGCATCGTTGAATAAAATTTGAGGGCATTGCCGCCTGTTGTGGTTTCGGGATTGCCAAAAAAGACTCCTATCTTCATCCTTATCTGGTTGATGAAGATGACGGTTGTCCTGGATTTACCGATACTTCCCGTGAGCTTTCGAAGGGCCTGTGACATGAGTCTCGCCTGGAGTCCCATCTGCGCATCGCCCATTTCCCCGTCGAGTTCCGCCCTGGGTACGAGGGCGGCCACGGAATCTATAACCAGGATATCCAGCGCCGCGCTTCTGACCAGTGTTTCGGCAATCTCCAGTGCCTGTTCGCCGGTATCGGGTTGAGATATGAGCAGATCGTCGGTATCCACACCGATTTTTCTGGCATAGGTTACGTCAAGAGCATGTTCTGCATCTATGAAGGCAGCCAGGCCGTTTTGCTTTTGTGCTTCGGCCACTATATGGAGGGCAAGAGTTGTCTTGCCGCCCGCCTCGGGGCCATATATTTCAATGACTCTCCCCCGGGGGACACCACCCACGCCCAGGGCGATATCGAGACTGAGTGCGCCTGTGGGAATGGTCGGGACGTCTGAAATAACTTCATCCCCGCCCAGTCTCATGATTGAACCCTTTCCAAACTGCCGTTCGATCTGGGTTATGGCCAGATCTACCGCCTTTTCTCTGTCTGTATCCGGTTTCATAATTGCCTCCATCTTATGTGAAAAATTTATGACTATTCAGGTACCAAAGGCACATAGTAAATATGTTCTATTATTACCCGTCAAAGGGAAAATAGGCAAGCTTTGTATATATGGCGCCTTGGGGTGTCAGGTCGCTTTTAAAAAGCGTAAGACCGCCGGCACGAAAACTCCCCGCATCATAACTTTCTTCACTTTTGATAATTTCTGAAAGTCCTTTTACATCCTTTGGCGGTTTTACTCTTCCCAGAGTCAGATGAGCTCTGAAAACTCTATTTTCTCTTTGAAAACCTATTGATTCAAGATCGTTTTCAATTTCCTTCTGAAGGTCAGATAATCTTTCAACTGATCCGCTGATTCCGAGCCACAAGACTCTTGGACGTTTAAAATTCGGGAATGTCCCGACTGTTGAAACATTGAGCGTAAGTGGTCTGACGTCTATTGTATTCTTTTCAACTATCCTGGAGATATTGACAATGTCATTTTCGGAAACATTGCCGAAGAACTTCAGTGTCAGGTGTATCCCTTCCGGTCTTGTCCACCGGACCCCCTTTACAGTAACCTTCAGCCGGTTCTGGATATTTCCTATTTGAACCTTTATTTCTTCAGGAAGTTCTATTGCCAGAAAGGTTCTTATCAGTTTTTCGTCAGTCATTCAAACTATTCCCGGTCAGGAATCTCCTGAGTATCTCCAGAGCCCACTGCGATGATATTTTTTTTACCCTTTTCCGTTCCCAACCGAATAGAAAATTGCGGCATATCGTATTTCCCCCGTCGGTCAGGGCGATAAAAACAGTGCCAACAGGTTTTTCTGTTGTTCCTCCTGTTGGGCCCGCTATGCCGGTTGTGGCCAATCCAATATCGGTTTTGCCAAGTTTTCTGATTCCTTCAGCCATGAGAATAGCCGTCTCTTCACTCACTGCGCCGAATTTATTCAAAATTTGAACTGGAACGCCAAGGAGTTCTGTCTTGGAGTCGTTACTGTAAACAACCACCCCCCTGTCGAGGAATGTTGAACTTCCCGGTATATTTGTCAGGCGATCTGTAATCAGTCCTCCCGTGCATGACTCGGCTACCGAGAGCGTCAAGGCCCTGCTCTTCAAAAGAGACGCAACGACCCCCTCCAGTGTGTCATTATCATAGCCAAATATATACTGCCGGAGTTTTCCTTCGATCCGTTTTTCTGCCGTCTTCAGGTTTTCTTCCGCCATGGATTCTATGAGATTTTTCGATGTGATTACAATATGGTTTTCCGGAAAATGGGGATAGAAACCCATACTTACACCGGGTATTTCCAGATCGACATCGGAGAGTATTTGATCGATCTTCGCTTCTGTAAGGCCGAACAGCTTGATAGTTTTCTTTACTATATATTGTCTGGCTTCCCTGGAATCTCTCTTCAAAACAGGGATGACCCCCTCGAAAAGCATCCTTTCTGCCTCAGAAGGAACACCCGGGATAACGGCTACGATCTTGTCATTCTTTTTAAGGAAGTATCCACAGGCTGTGCCGATTGGATTTGGTATGGTAACAGCTCCATCGGGAAACATGGCCTGTTTAATATTGTCAGGAATCCATTTGATGCGGTACCTTTCGAATCTTTCCTTGATTTGATTCAGAACTGTTTCGTCAGTATATAAATTAAGGCCGAATGTCTTTGCGATGGATGCGGTGGTGATATCGTCGGCGGTTGGGCCGAGGCCACCTGTGACGATAACGGCATCAGAGGTTGCCATGAGACGGTCAAGTCCTTTTCCGATTGCATATTCATCATCACCGACAATCATTATTGAAGATACGCTCCAACCCTGGGCGTTCAATTCGCGTGATATGAAGGAAGAGTTTGTATCCTGTGTACTACCACTGGTCAATTCACTCCCTATTGCCAATATGCCGACTTTCATTTGAGGTGCTTAAACTCCGAAATATTTTATCGATAAAAGTAAAAGTATATTTGCATAAATGCCCGCGACAATGTCGTCTCCCACAACCCCGTATCCTCCGGGAAGCTTCCTTTCGCAAAGCCTGATGGGAAAGGGTTTGGCAATATCAAAAATCCTGAAGAGGAGGAAACCGAGGAATATGTGTAAAACGGTTGGTGAGACCAGAAACATGGCAAATTGAAAGCCCACAATCTCATCAATGACGATACGTGATGAGTCCTTTTCGTTGAATATCTTTTCTGCTTCCCCGGACACATATACCGCCAGAGCTGAAAGTGCCAGTACCGATATCAGGTAAAGAGGCCAGGAGAAATGTGAAAAGACCAGATATGCCGGTATCCCGACAATCGTTCCCGCGGTCCCGGGTGCAAAAGGAATAAAACCGCTGCCGAAACCGGTTGCGGTAATTTTTGTAAATCTTTCTCCCAGAAAGCACTCCTTCTGTTTTTCGTCAGTTACTTTCCTCTATAATCTTAATTAATTCATCAACAGAAATATGAATCTCTTCTAGAAAATTTATGAAGTTAACACCAATTTCGAAAATATTTTTTCCTGGTAATACATTGTACCACTGAACCTCTATCCTTGATTCCAGAACCGTCTCAGGCAAGAAAATTTTCAATTTTAATTCGGGGTTTATATCTGAAATAACCAAATGTCGATTATCCACAGAAAGTTGTTCAGAGTGGAGAAGGGCGCCTCCAATAGAAAAATTTACAACCTTTACCTGTATCTGGGCCTGAAAATCAGGAAAATTTACCTCAAGGATGGCATCCCAACAAACAACGTGTCTTTTATTAAGCCTGCGTTCCTTACCTTTAAAGAACATATTTAAGCCTTTCAGCTATCAGCTTTTACCCGGATTTTGCAAGTAAAGTACCTTTTTTTCCCAACACTGTCAATAGTTTTGATAGACACCTGTCGGTGCAGGTACTGCCAGGTAATGGAGTTGGTGGTTTTTCGATTTACGTTCTTAAAACAGTCCTTTCCTCTACATTTCTTTTGTGATATGGAAAATTTCTTTGATAAAATCGTATAAAAACAAAAGGAGAATAGTCGTATGAGAAACAAAGTTTCTATTATCGGGGCTGGCTTCGTTGGTACCATGGTTGCCCAGAGGATTGCCGAGAAGAATCTGGCAGATGTTGTTCTTGTTGACATTATAGAAGGGCTTCCTCAGGGGAAGGCCCTTGATATTTCCCAGGCCGCATCGCTTGAGGGAATCGATGTCAAAATAAAAGGTACCAATGACTTTTCTGAAATCAAGGATTCGCGGGTAGTCGTAGTTACCGCAGGCTTGGCCCGCACACCGGGAATGAGCCGGGAAGAACTGGCGGAGAAGAATGGGAATATCATAAAGTCGGTGACAGAAATAATAAAAAAACATACTCCCGAATGCATGATTGTCATGATCACAAATCCACTTGATGTAATGACCCATCTTGCCTGGAAGGTTTCAGGCTTCCCGGCACACAGGGTCATTGGTATGGGAGGAGTTCTCGACACGGCGAGATACAAATTGTTTCTGGCCGAGGAGCTCAATGTATCCATAAGGGATGTTCAGGCTCTGGTGCTGGGGGGTCATGGTGATGCAATGGTACCGGTTGACAGATATACAACCTTAAACGGCATGCCTGTCAGCCGGTTTATAAAACCCGAAAGGGTTCAGGCTATTATTCAAAGAACAAAAGATGGTGGGGCGGAAATCGTAAAGCTCCTGAAGACCGGTAGTGCATGGCATGCCCCGTCTTCTTCTACTTTAGTAATGGTAGAGGCGATACTTATGGATAGCAAGAGAATCCTTCCGGCCTCGGTCTATCTCGAAGGTGAGTACGGCATAGATGGTGTTTATGTTGGTGCCCCGATAAGGTTGGGTGCAACGGGTGTGGAGAAGATATACGAAATAGACCTTTCTGATGATGAACTGGCCGCCCTCAGGCAATCAGCAGATGTCGTGAAGAAAACATTCGAAAATCTGAACATTTAATGAATTCTGAATTATGGAAAGATATACTCCCCCTGGTTGAGAAACCAAGCAGATATATCGGGGGAGAAGTAAATTCTATAAGAAAAGAAAGGTCAAGATGCAAGTTGAGCTTCGCACTGGCCTTCCCCGATACCTACGAAGTGGGAATGTCCCATCTCGGTCTGCAGATACTCTATGCTATTCTGAACAGTGTCCCCGAGATTTCCGCGGAAAGGTTTTACTCTCCATGGCCGGATATGGAATTCCAGATGAGGAAGAATAATATTCAGCTTTCCTCTCTTGAATCGCATATTCCCTTGAAGGATTTTGATATCGTCGGGTTTTCCCTTCAATATGAGCTGTCCTATACAAACGTTCTGAACATGCTGGAGCTTGGAGGAATTCCGACATACGCCAGGGATAGAAAGAAGGGAGCCCCACTGGTTATTGGAGGGGGCCCCTGTACCTTTAATCCTGTGCCGGTATCCGCATTCTTTGATGCGTTTGTTATCGGAGAGGGTGAAGAGGTAATCCTGGAAATCTCGCAGGCCGTGATGGAAGGGAAGAAAAAAGGGTATAAAAGAGAACGACTCCTCGAGTTACTCGCCGCAATTGAGGGTATTTACGTCCCCACCGTACATACTCAGGGAGAAAGGATAAAAAAAAGAATTGTATCCGATATTAATCGATGGTCTGTTCCCTTTAGTCCGGTGGTTCCTTTGATGAAGACGATTCATGACCGTGTTACCCTTGAAATAGCAAGGGGTTGTACGCGGGGATGTCGATTCTGTCAGGCAGGAATGGTCTGGCGGCCAGGCAGGGAAAGATTACCTGAAATACTGGTAAAAATGGCGGATGAGATGCTCTCTTCAACAGGGCACGACGAATTATCACTTCTATCC
Source organism: Thermodesulfobacteriota bacterium (assembly GCA_034658835.1). Classification (GTDB taxonomy): domain Bacteria; phylum Desulfobacterota; class Syntrophia; order Syntrophales; family JADFWA01; genus JAUSPI01. Next base: position 30,587 of record JAYEGA010000074.1, on the reverse strand, counting down.
CTGAGCTCCGGTGATTATTCCATGATCGAAGATCTCCTTACAGAATTGATGAACCGTTATTATGAGAAAAGAGTGGCACTTGCCCTCCCGTCCATGAGGGTGGAAACACTTACCCAAAAATTGATAGAGGAAATAAAGAGGGTCAGAAAAACAAGTTTTACCCTGGCACCGGAGGCGGGGACACAGAGGCTGCGGAACGTAATAAACAAGGGCAATACCGAGGAGGATCTCCTTTCCACCACAAGAAAAGTTTTTGATGCGGGTTGGAGATCGATAAAGTTGTATTTTATGCTGGGGCTTCCCGGTGAAAGGAGAGAAGACTTAAATGGTATAGTCGACCTCACCTACAGAGTGTTTCGAGAGGGGGAAAACAGGCGACAGGTTACCGTGAGCCTTTCCACTTTTGTACCAAAACCGCACACACCGTTTCAGTGGTGCAGGCAGATAGGTCTGGGAGAGATACTGGAAAGGCAGGAGTTACTTAAAAAGACTATTCAGAACAGAAATCTAAAGATAAAATGGCATGATGGCCGGATGAGTCTCCTTGAGGGGATATTTTCGAGGGGAGACGAAAGGCTGAGCACCTTGCTGGAAAGTGCCTTCCGCCTGGGCTGTCGCTTCGACGGTTGGAGCGATCGGCTTAAGTTTAACCTGTGGGAGCAGGCCATAAGGGAGACAGGTATCAGGATCGAGGATTACATGCGGGAACGGAACATCACAGAAGAACTTCCCTGGGATCGAATAGACTGCGGTATAAATAAGGATTTTTTGACGAAAGAACTCCAAAAATCACTGGGGGAAGAATTGACGGCAGACTGCCGCTTCGGGACATGTCATAATTGCGGTGTCTGTGACCATGATCGAGTAAAAATCATTACAGCCAAAGATAGTGCAGATACCGTCGGAAAGAAGAAAGTGGAGGCAAAAAAAGAGGACTCACCCAGGGAGCCAAAGAAATTCAGGATCAAATTTGCCAAGGAGGGAACTTCCCGGCTTCTGTCCCATCTTGAGACCTCATCCGCTCTCATCAGAGGGATAAAACAAAGTGGCATTTCCTTTATATATTCAAAGGGTTTTCACCCTCATCCAAAGATGTCCTTTCCATTTGCGACTTCTGTGGGAATGGAAAGTCTGGGCGAATATGCGGACATTCAAATTGAAAAACCCGGTGAGGATATAGAAAGGCTCACAGAAAAGGCAAATTCCTTTCTCCCTTCCGGGCTGAAAATTGTGAATATCAGAGAAATACAGCCGAATACTGATTCATTGTCCAAGATTATAAAGGGGTTCAAATATGAGATAATTCTTCCTGAAAAGATCCCCTTGGAAAAGGGGGAATGGGGGGGATTATTAGATAAGAAAATAGAAACTTTTCTCAGGTCAGATGAGTTCATTATATTACGGGAAAAGAAAGGAAAACAGATTAAGAGAAACATACGTCCCATTGTCAATACCCTTTTTTTTGACAGGACAGATAACAGGATCAAAGTGTCGCTACTTTTCGGAAAGGACTGGGGAGTTAAACCATCTGAGATACTTGCGCAGGTCATTGGTCTGGACAATGACGTGACAAGGATAGCTCGAGTAATAAAGACGGATACCATCTTTCATGACAGCTCACAGGGCCTTTCCGAATTATGAGAGGTTACTCTTAATTGTCATGGAATAAGAACCAAAAAAATCTTGACAAGCTATATTTTAAATATTATCATATTAAGTTCTTATTCGCAGGTCTATTGTTTGGAGGATTGCTGGCGTAGCTCAACAGGTAGAGCAGCTGATTTGTAATCAGCAGGTCGCGGGTTCGAGTCCCATCGCCAGCTCCAGTTCCGGGGAGGGGTTCCCGAGTGGCCAAAGGGAGCAGACTGTAAATCTGCCGGCGAAGCCTACGGAGGTTCAAATCCTCCCCCCTCCACCATAAAGCGAGACCTTTGCAAAATGTTCAATTTTGTTCAAGGTCAAGGGAGATGAGTATTTTGAGTCCACCTGCGGCGGATGAATCTGACGCACCTGTCTGCGTGTGGACACGCACAGGCAGAGAGATTGGGCAGAAGGGGACGTTTTGCAGAGGTCTCGAAGCGGGAGTAGCTCAGTGGCTAGAGCATCAGCCTTCCAAGCTGAGGGTCGCGGGTTCGAATCCCGTTTCCCGCTCCACCTTAAACCCTAACCGGCCCACGTAGCTCAGTCGGTAGAGCACATCCTTGGTAAGGATGAGGTCACCAGTTCAATCCTGGTCGTGGGCTCCATTTTAGAGAGAGTTGGTTTGCAATGAGAAACATAATTACCTTGGCTTGTACGCAATGTAAGCAAAGAAATTATACGACGACGAAAAACAAGAGGACGATGCAGGATCGTCTTGAGTTAAAAAAATATTGTAAATTTTGCCGGGTGCATACTGTTCACAAGGAAACAAAGTAGTTAACGTGGGGCACATCCTGTTTTAAGATAAGTCCCATATACACGGGATACGGGCCAGTAGCTCTAATTGGATAGAGCGCCGGACTCCAAATCCGGATGCTGGGGGTTCGAGTCCCTCCTGGCCTGCCATTTTCATTGTTATTGAAATAAGTTCAGCAGAAACATTAATGAATAGAATACAAAAAATAAAGCAGTTCTTGAAAGAGGCGAAAGTTGAACTGAAAAAGGTTGTATGGCCGACACCGAAGCAGGCTTTAGCCTCCACATCTGTCGTTGTTGTCTTCGTTATCATTGTGTCCCTATTCCTCGGCATTGTAGATTTTGGACTTACTAAGATATTAAGATTGTTCATGGGTTAAATATATGGCGTTTAAATGGTATGTCATTCACACATATTCGGGTTTTGAAAATAAAGTCAAGCTTTCCATGCAGGAGAGAATAGAAACCGCAGGTATGCAGGAACATTTTTCTGATATTCTTGTGCCGGAGGAGAATGTCGTCGAGCTGGTTAGTGGTGATAAAAAAACCTCCAAAAGGAAATTCTTTCCCTGTTATATACTTATAAGAATGGAGATGAGCGATGAAGCCTGGCATATAGTAAAGGATACTCCCAAAGTTACTGGATTTATCGGAAGTAAAGATAGGCCGACTCCGATACCGGATGAAGATGTTGAATTACTGAAGACCAAGATAGATGAAGGAACCTTGAAACCTAAACCTAAATATGAGTTTGAAGTTGGGGATCATGTGAGAATTATAGATGGTCCATTTACAAACTTCGATGGAATGGTTGACGAGGTTAAACCCGAGAAGGGAAAATTAAGAGTTATTGTTAGTATTTTTGGCAGGTCAACGCCTGTGGAATTAGATTTTATACAAGTTGTTCAAAATTAATTTTAACGAAAGGTTTAAAGTTTCAACCCTGAAGTTAAAAACCTGAAACTTTAAACTTTAAACTCGAAGACAGGGTGATCAGAATGGCAAAGAAGGTTATAGCAAGCATAAAACTTCAAATTCAGGCGGGGAAAGCTTCTCCGTCACCACCTATAGGGCCGGCCCTGGGTCAACATGGAGTGAATATTATGGAGTTCTGCAAGGCATATAATGCCATGACGCAGAATGAAGAAGGGATGATTATACCTGTAGTAATAACTGTATATGCTGATAGATCCTTTACTTTCATTACCAAAACGCCGCCGACTTCTGTTCTTCTCAAGCAGGCAGCCAAGATTGCGAAGGGTTCCAGAGATCCAAAAAGAGAGAAAGTAGGGGTAGTAACAGCAAAACAGGTGAAGGAAATTGCCGAGTTAAAATATGATGACCTGAATGCCCTGGATATATCAGGGGCTGTAAAAATTGTAGAGGGAACGGCGAGGTCTATGGGGATTGAAATTGCGAGATAGTGTCCATTTCCGGATGGGCACAAGATAGAAGGGGTTGAGTAATATAATGTCCAAGCAAGGTAAAAGTTTTTTAGAGGCGAAGGAGAAAGTTGAAACCGGGGAGAAATATGCCCTGAAGGAAGCTTTGGAACTGGTTGTAAGTACCTCGAGGGTGAAGTTTGATGAGACTGTCGATGCAGCCATCAGGTTGGGTGTGAATCCAAGGCATGCCGATCAGATGGTCAGGGGGAGTGTGGGTCTTCCTAACGGCTTGGGGAAATCTGTAAGGGTGCTTGTTTTTGCAAAGGGTGATAAAGAAAAGGAAGCCCTTGAGGCAGGAGCTGATATTATTGGTTCTGATGACATAATTGAAAAGATAAAGGGGGGATGGTTCGAGTTTGACAGAGTTGTTGCTACTCCTGATATGATGGGTAGTGTGGGAAAACTTGGGAAACTCTTGGGCCCGCGTGGATTAATGCCGAATCCGAAGGTCGGAACTGTAACCTTTGATGTAGGGAGAGTTGTAAAAGAACTTAAGGCAGGCAAGATTGAGTTCAGAGTAGAAAAAGGAGGAATTATACATAGTCCAGTAGGAAAGGTTTCTTTTGGGGCAGATAAATTATCAGAAAATATTCTAACATTAGTGGAAACTATTATAAAGCTGAAACCGGCATCGAGCAAAGGAACATATCTAAAAAACATATCACTTTCTACCACTATGGGTCCAGGGATAAAGGTGGATCCCCTGAATGTCAGAAATCTTTTGAGATGATTGTTCGCACTCAGCTGTCAGCGAGGTAAAGAAAAATTATTTTTGCTGATGGCTGATTATTGATAGTTGATAAATAAGTCAGAGACAGCGGGTACAGGATGTTTAAATGATTTGAATCGGCCTGCCGAGACGAACGATTAGGTAATTCAATATTTTTTCCTGTATAGTTGTTTCTTGGCTTTCGAATTTTTTGAAATTCAGAAAAAGAAAGGGGGTTGGAGATAGTTGGATCGAAAAACTAAGGAACGGGTTGTTGCAGATCTTCATGATAAACTTAAAGATGTGAGATTGGCGGTTCTGGTGGATTATAGCGGCATGAATGTTGAGAAGATTACTTCGTTAAGGAATGAGCTGCGTAAATCCGCGACAGAGTTCAGGGTGACAAAGAATACTCTCTTGGGAATTGCCTCTAAGGGTACCGACTTTGATGTGCTGGAAGAGTATTTTGAGGGACCGCTCGCCATTGCTATAAGTTATGAAGATGAGGTTGAACCGACGAAGGCACTTGTTAATTTCGCCAAGCTGAACGAGAAGATGGAAATTAAAGCCGGGATATTAGACGGTAAGTTTTTAAGTAAGGAAGAGATAAGTGTTCTGGCCCAGCTTCCAGGTAGGGATGTTCTCATTGGAAAGATTCTCTCTGTGTTGGTGGCAACGCAAGCTTCGCTGGTTAATGTGCTGAATGGTGTCCCGAGAAGCTTTGTTCAAGTTCTTGATGCTTATCGGGCAAAGAAATAAAACATACAGGAAGGGATTAGAAAAATGGCAGATGAAAAGGTAGAAAAAGAGAAGGTAACAAAGGAAGAAACACCAAAAGAAGAAACGGCGAAAGAAAAGGTAACAAAAGAAAAAGCAACGAAAGAAAAAGTAACGAAAGAAACAGTAACGAAAGAAGATGTTGTAAGATTTATTGAAGGGATGACAGTTCTTGAACTGTCGCAACTTGTAAAGGAATTGGAAGAAAAATTTGGTGTGTCCGCGGCTGCACCAGTATCTGTTGCTGCTGTGGCTACAGGGACAGAGCAGGTAGTCCAGGCAGAAGAGAAGAGTGAATTTGATGTTGTACTTACTGGGTTTGGCGACCAGAAAATCCAGGTTATCAAGGTTGTCAGGGCATTGACAGGTTTGGGGCTTAAAGAAGCTAAAAATTTGGTCGATGGTGTGCCGAAGCCGGTTAAAGAAGCTATTTTGAAAGATGAAGCTGAGGATATTAAGAAGAAACTGGAAGAGGTAGGAGCCAGTGTGGAGATTAAGTAAGTTAAAGCATTTAGCGCTCAGCAAACAGCTGTCCGCTATGATGAAAAGTGATTATTCAGTTTTTAAACATTCTGGATAGAGATGTTTGTAAAACCTATAAATGTTTCGAAATCCGCCGTAGATGGATTTTATAACATGTTAATTTCAAAATAAAATTCAAGAGGAGTTTGAGGGGGATGTTTTATATAACCCCTTGTTGTTGCTGAAGGCTGGTAGCTGATAGCTGAATGCTTACAGATAAAGGAAAATTATGGATGAGTTTAGAAAAAAATTTGGACGCATTAAAAAAGTAGTTGATGTACCGGATCTTATTGATATCCAAACAAAATCATATGAGAGGTTCCTCCAGAGGGATATAGTTCCTGAAGAGAGGGGCGATTTTGGTCTTCAGGGTACCTTTAAGAGTGTTTTCCCTATTTCTGATTTCAGTGGTCAGTGTTCTCTGGAATTTGTAAGTTACAAAATAGGGGATGTCAGATATGATGTAAAAGAGTGCCTCCAGAAGGGCATGACTTATGCTACTCCACTGAAGATTGTGGTGAGGCTTGTTGTTTTCGATATTGACCGGGACAGTGAGCAAAAAGCAATCAGGGATATTAAGGAACAGGAGATTTACTTTGGCGAGATACCATTAATGACAGATAATGGTACTTTTATTGTCAATGGTACGGAGCGGGTTATAGTCAGTCAGCTTCACAGATCCCCTGGTATCTTTTTTGATCATGACAAGGGGAAAACACATGCCAGTGGGAAACTCATATATTCAGCAAGGGTTATTCCAATCAGGGGTTCCTGGCTCGATCTTGAATTTGATTCTAAGGACTTTCTTTATGTCAGGATAGATAGAAGAAGAAAGATGCCAGTGACTATCCTTTTAAAGGCTATGGGGAACTCTACCGGGGATCTGCTAAACTATTTTCATCATATTGAAAAGGTGTTTTTGGAGGATGGCCAGGCTTTTATGTCGGTGGGCCACTTTCTTGTTGATGAGAAAGCGCCGGAAGATATTAAGAATATAAAGACCGGAGAGGTTGTCATAAAAAAGGGGAGGAAAATCACCAGGGCGGCTTTGAAGAAGATCGCGGAATTGAATATAGATCGAATACCGATAGGTGATGGTGGCCTTGTGGGAAAGGTGCTTTCATCAGACGTGCTGGATCCTGAAACCGGCGAGTTTTTGTTGAGATGTAATGATGAATTGACTGTGGAAGGGTTGGAATTAATTCGCGAAAAGGGGATAAAAGAGCTACGATTTATTCATCTTGACGAAGATAGAACAAATTCTGCCATAAGGGATACTCTCCTAATTGATAAAGTTGAGACAGAAGAAGACGCGATAATTGAGATATACAGGAGACTCCGACCAAGCAATCCACCCACTCTGGAGACGGCACGCAGGTTTTTCGATAGTCTCTTTTTTAATTCTAACAGTTATAATCTTTCTAATGTGGGCAGGGCCAAAATGAATTACAAACTTGGTCTGGATGTTCCTACGGATGTAACTGTGTTACGGAATGAGGATATCCTCAGGGCAGTTGGATATCTTATTGATCTCAAGAATGGTGTGGGTGATTGTAGTATCGATGACATTGATCATTTGGGCAACAGAAGGGCTAGATCTGTTGGAGAACTTATAGAAAATCAATATAGGATAGGTCTGGTCAGGATGGAGCGGGCCATTAAGGAAAAAATGAGTCTTCAGGATGTAGAAACCATGATGCCTCATGATCTAATAAATGCTAAACCTGTTTTGGCCGTTGTTAATGAGTTTTTTGGGAGTAGTCAACTGTCACAGTTTATGGATCAGACAAACCCGCTTTCAGAAATTACGCATAAAAGGAGATTATCCGCCCTTGGTCCCGGGGGACTTACCAGGGAGCGGGCAGGCTTTGAAGTGAGAGATGTGCATTCATCTCACTATGGCCGGATATGTCCCATTGAAACCCCCGAGGGGCCAAATATAGGCCTTATTGTTTCTCTCAGTACCTACGCCAGGGTGAATGAATTCGGTTTTATAGAAACTCCCTATAGAGTGGCAAAAAACGGGAAAGTTTCCGGTGATATCCGATACTTAACGGCAATGGAAGAAGAGAAACATATAATAGCTGAGGCAGATACTCCTCTTGATTCAAATGGAAAATTTAAGGATAAGCTTATTTCTTCCAGGAGGGGGGAAGATTTTGTCATGGCTCTACCTGCTGAAGTTGAGCTTATGGATGTATCGCCCAATCAGCTTGTAAGTGTTGCTGCCGGGCTTATTCCCTTTCTGGAGCATGATGATGCCAACCGTGCTCTGATGGGTTCCAATATGCAACGACAGGCAGTTCCACTCATAAGACCCGAGCATCCTCTTGTGGGTACGGGAATGGAGTCAGTTGTTGCGCGGGATTCTGGTGCTGTTATTGTAGCGAAAAGGACTGGCATTGTGAAGAGTGTTGATGCGTCAAGGGTTGTAATTGAATGTGATGATGAAGAGAAAGACCAGATTGATACAGGAGTTGATATATATAACCTGACCAAGTTTCAACGTTCAAATCAAGATACATGTTTCAATCAAAAAGCTATTGTAAGCGTAAGAGATAGAGTAAACAGAGGAGATGTGATAGCCGATGGGTCTGCAACTGATAATGGAGAATTGGCGCTGGGAAGAAATGTTATGGTCGCCTTTATGTCTTGGGGGGGATATAACTATGAAGATTCCATATTGATAAGTGAGAAAATGGTAAAAGAGGATGTTTATACATCTGTACATATTGAAGAATTTGATATGGTGGCCAGGGATACGAAATTGGGCAAGGAGGAGATTACTAAAGACATTCCCAATGTAGGAGAGGAAGCCTTACGGAATCTGGATGAAAGCGGAATAATTCGTATAGGGGTGTCGATGAAGCCTGGTGACGTTCTGGTCGGGAAGATTACTCCAAAAGGTGAAACACAGCTATCTCCAGAAGAGAAGTTGCTTCGGGCTATATTTGGTGAGAAAGCTGGTGACGTCAGGGATACATCTTTGCGCGTCCCCCCTGGAGTTGAGGGTATAGTTATAGATGCAAAGACATTTACCCGTAAGGGGACGGAGAAGGATCACAGATCACAAATTATAGAAGAAGAAGAGGCAGGACGTTTACTCAAGGACAGAGATGATGAGATCAGTATTATTACCGATAATGTTAAGAAGAAGATTTCAAATTTACTTATCGGGAAGACTTCAGCAACAAAGCTGGCTGATTCGAAAAAGAAAAAGATATTGTTAAAAAAAGGTGAAGAGATTACCGAAGATGTCCTGAGAAAGATACCATTTGGCTTCTGGAAGGAAATATCGCTGTTAGAAGAAGATGTGATGGATGAAAAGATAGAAACTATCTTTACAAATTTTGCTCAAAAAATAGAGTTGGTGGAGGCTTTTTTTGAGGAAAAGATAGATAAATTAAAGACTGGAGATGAACTTCCCCCGGGAGTGATCAAGATGGTTAAGGTTTATGTTGCCATAAAAAGAAAGCTTTCTGTTGGTGATAAGATGGCTGGAAGACATGGCAATAAGGGGGTGCTGTCCAGAATACTTCCAGAGGAAGACATGCCTTTTTTTGAGGACGGTACTCCTGTTGATATAGTCTTGAATCCCCTGGGAGTGCCATCACGTATGAACGTGGGGCAGATATTAGAGACTCACCTCGGATGGGCTGCAAAGGGATTAGGGGACAGGATAAATTCTTTGCTAAACACAAAATACAGTGTGGGTAACCTGAAGAAGAAAGTGAAAGAGATATATTCCTCCTCTGAGTTTGACACTTTTATAGATGGGGCGACTGAGGAAGAGCTCAAGAAAATTATAAGCCGATTAAAAAAGGGTATTCCTATGGCGACACCGGTTTTTGATGGTGCCAACGAAGGCGATATAAAGAATATGCTTAAATTGGCTGATCTTCCGGAAAGTGGCCAGGCGATGCTCTTTGATGGCAGGACTGGAGAGCCTTTCGATCAAGAGATAACAGTGGGAATGATTTATATGCTAAAGCTTCACCATCTTGTTGACAATAAGATTCATGCCAGGTCAATTGGTCCCTATTCTCTTGTCACTCAGCAGCCTCTCGGAGGTAAAGCGCAGTTTGGTGGCCAGAGATTGGGCGAGATGGAGGTTTGGGCAATGGAGGCCTATGGTGCTGCATATTCGTTGCAGGAGTTTCTTACAGTTAAATCGGATGATGTAGCCGGCAGGACAAGAGTATATGAATCCATTGTTAAAGGAGAACATAAATTTGAAGCGGGAATTCCCGAATCCTTTAATGTTCTTGTCAAGGAATTGCAGGGTCTCTGTCTTGATGTGGAGTTAATTGAGGAAAAATAATTATTTAGTTTAAAGTTCAAAGTCTAAAGTTGAAAACTTGAAACTCAGAACTTAAGTAGGGAGACATACTTAGTGGAAGATATATTTAGTTTTTTTGAAAAGCCGAAGGATCCTGTAAGATTTAATGCAATAAAAATGTCCATTGCTTCACCGGAGAGGACTCTTTCGTGGTCTCAAGGTGAGGTCAAAAAACCTGAGACAATAAACTACAGAACATTCAAGCCAGAAAAGGATGGACTCTTTTGCGCGAAGATATTCGGACCGGTTAAGGATTATGAGTGTCTTTGCGGCAGGTATAAAAGGATGAAACACAGAGGTGTCGTCTGTGAAAAGTGCGGTGTTGAAGTTATCCAATCAAAGGTTAGAAGAGAAAGAATGGGGCACATAACCTTATCAGCACCTGTAGCCCATATATGGTTTCTCAAGAGTCTTCCCAGCCGAATAGGAAATGTGCTCGATTTGACACTTAAAGAACTGGAAAGGGTGCTTTATTTTGAGTCCTGGATCGTGTTAGATCCGAAGAATACACCTTTGAAAAAAAAGGAGGTGCTCTCTGAGGAAAGGTATTCGGAATTAAAAGATGAATATGGCGTAGATGCCTTTGAGGCAGGAATAGGTGCTGAGGCTGTCAAAAAACTTCTGGAAGAAATTGATTTAGATGGGTTGGATGAAGAGCTCAGGTCGGAGTTGAAAGCAGCTACTTCTGAAACCAAAAGAAAAAAGTTATTAAAAAGGTTGAAAGTTGTTGAAACCCTGAAAAAATCGGGAAATAGACCTGAATGGATGATTCTTACAATTTTACCAGTAATTCCTCCGGAGCTCCGGCCTCTGGTTCCCCTGGATGGAGGTCGTTTTGCCACGTCGGATCTCAACGATCTTTACAGGAGGGTTATTAACAGGAACAACCGCCTGAAACGTTTGCAAGAACTCTCTGCACCGGAAATTATCATAAGAAATGAGAAAAGGATGCTTCAGGAATCAGTAGATGTCCTCTTTGACAATGGCAGGAGAGGAAGGGCTATTACAGGTTCCAACAAGAGACCACTTAGATCTCTATCGGATATGCTGAAGGGAAAACAGGGGAGGTTCAGACAGAACCTTCTTGGCAAGAGGGTTGATTACTCAGGAAGATCCGTTATTACTGTAGGACCCGACCTGAGATTGCATCAATGTGGCCTTCCTAAAAAGATGGCATTGGAGCTCTTTAAACCATTCATTTATAACAGGCTTCAGGATAAGGGTTATGTTACCACTGTGAAGAGTGCTAAAAGGATGGTTGAAAGGGAGACCCCAGAGGTGTGGGATGCATTAGATGAGGTTGTTCGTGAATATCCCATTTTGCTCAACAGGGCTCCAACTTTGCACAGGCTTGGTATGCAGGCTTTTGAACCTGTGCTTATAGAAGGAAAGGCAATACAGCTTCACCCTCTGGTCTGTCCTGCATTTAATGCTGATTTTGACGGCGACCAGATGGCTGTGCATGTGCCTTTATCAATCGAAGCACAGACGGAAGCCAGGGTTCTTATGATGTCGACAAACAACATTCTCTCTCCAACTAATGGTAAGCCGATTATTGTTCCAGGTCAGGATATTGTCCTTGGGATTTATTATCTGACCAGGTCCGAAGACCATGTTCTGGGAGAGGGGATGCGCTTCTCAAGTGCTGATGAGGTGAGGAGAGCCTTCGATTCCGGCGTGATTGATCTTCATGCGAAGATTAAAGTTCGAATTGGGGAAAAACTAACGGACACAACGGTAGGCAGGGTTTTACTTTATGAAATTGTTCCCGAAGAGATTCCTTTTGATATTATCAATAAAGTTATGAGCAAGAAAATGTTAGCAGACCTTATTGATTATTGTTACAGGTCTTGTGGAGATAAGGAAACAGTTTTACTGGCGGACAGGTTGAAAGATCTTGGGTTTAAGGTTGCTACAATGTCTGGTGCATCTTTTGCGGTGGATAATATGATGATACCCTCCAGTAAAAAGGAGATTGTAGCAAAAGCCGACGATGATGTTTTGAAAATTCAGAAACAGTATATGGATGGTCTTATTACGGACGGAGAACGTTATAACAAAGTCATAGACATCTGGGCTCAGGCTACTGAAAAGGTTGCGGATGAGATGCTTGGATCTATCGGAACAAAAGAGATAGTAGGACCGGATAATAAAAAGAAAAAGATAAAGAGTTTTAATCCTATTTATATGATGGCTGATTCAGGGGCTCGTGGAAGTGCAGCACAGATAAGACAGCTTGCAGGGATGAGGGGATTGATGGCGAAGCCATCAGGGGAGATTATTGAAACACCGATTACTGCAAATTTCAGGGAAGGTCTATCTGTCCTCCAGTATTTTATTTCTACACATGGTGCCAGGAAAGGTCTTGCCGATACTGCGCTTAAGACGGCAAATTCCGGGTATCTTACCAGGAGACTCGTCGATGTGGCTCAGGACTGTATTATTACTGAGGAAGATTGTGGAACGATCGATGGTATCTATGTTTCTGCCCTGTTGGAAGGTGGGGAGATAATAGAAACAGCGGGTGAGCGTGTCCTGGGAAGGGTTGCCCTGGATGACATTAAGGATCCTTTCACAGGAGAAATCATTGTGAAGGTGAATCAGGAAATTGATGAAGCTCTCGCGGAGAAGATCGACAGGGCTGGTATAGAAAGGGTCAAAATAAGATCCGTTCTGACCTGTAAGTCGAGGCATGGAGTCTGCGCCAGGTGTTATGGAAGAGATCTGGCTCACGGGCACCTGGCGAATATTGGTGAAGCTGTTGGTATTATTGCAGCCCAGTCCATTGGTGAACCTGGAACCCAGCTAACCATGAGAACCTTTCATATCGGTGGTACCGCAAAGTTTGAGGAACAATCTACCCTGGAGGCAAGGCATGGGGGTACCATAAAGTTCGTGAATCTCAATACGGTGAGAGGCAAAGAAAAAGAACTTGTGGTAATGAACAGAAATGGAGAAATTCATGTTTTGGATGAAAAGGAAAGAAGCCGAGGCAAGTATCCTGTTCCCTATGGAGCACATCTGAAGATGGATGATGGTTATGAAGTAAAGGTGGGAGCTTTGATTGCGGAATGGGATCCCTTTTCAATACCAGTTCTTTCAGAGGTTGACGGAGCCGTTAAATTCGGAGATATTGTTGAAGGGGCAACTATGAAGGAACAGGTTGATGAGGTAACCGGTCTTTCCAGGAAGGTTGTTGTTGAATCCAGGGATTCCAATTTACGTCCGAGGATCTCAATAAAAGATAAAGATGGAAAAACGGTTAAGATGCCGGGAACGAATGTGATTGCAAGGCACCAGCTTTCGGTTGGAGCAAATATTGTTGTTTCAGAGGGTGAGCACGTAAGTGCTGGTGATATTATTGCCAAGATTCCCAGGGATACCACGAAGACAAAGGATATTACAGGTGGTCTTCCCAGGGTGGCGGAACTTTTTGAGGCGAGAAAGCCGAAGGAACATGCTATAATAACAGAGATTGACGGGACGGTTTCCTTCGGTAAGGATGTCAAGGGGAAAAGAAAGATTGTTATAAACCCTGATGTTGGTGATAAAAGGGAATACCTGATTTCCAAGGGAAAACATGTAAGTGTGCAGGAAGGTGACAGGATTGTGGCTGGTGAACCTCTGATGGGTGGTGTGCAAAACCCTCATGATCTTCTTGCTATTAAGGGAGAAAAAGAATTAGCCAGGTATTTAGTTGATGAAGTGCAAGAAGTCTATAGACTACAGGGTGTTAAAATTAATGACAAACATATAGAGATTATTGTGCGTCAGATGCTTCGCAGGATTAAAGTGATAAATCCAGGCGATACAACTTTCCTTACGGATGAGCAGGTGGAAAAGCGTTTTTTCGAGGAAGAGAATGGAAAAGTTATAGCTCAGGGGGGTAACCCAGCTACAGGTGAGCCAGTTCTTTTAGGGATTACCAAGGCGTCCCTGAGTACCGGGAGCTTTATTTCGGCAGCGTCCTTTCAGGAGACGACGCGTGTTCTTACAGAGGCCAGCCTGGCTGGAAAGGTGGATTACCTCAGGGGGCTCAAGGAAAATGTTATAATGGGAAGGTTGATCCCGGCGGGAACAGGTCTTGGTGTATATAAGAAATTAGGGATCGAAACTGAAGGTGCTGATGAGTTAGAACAGATAACTGAAAAAGTAGACGAGAAAACACTTGACATGCAAATTGCTAATTGATAGAAGTTTGGGCTTTGCCTTTATATAAGTAACTAACCTATGGGGGGGATGATGCCTACAATAAATCAGCTGGTTCGTAAAGGTAGAAAGAAGATAAAAAAGAAAGCTACAACACTTGCGCTTGCCGGTTCTCCACAGAGAAGAGGGGTCTGTGTCAGGGTTTATACCTCCACACCTAAGAAACCAAATTCTGCATTGAGAAAAGTGGTAAGGGTACGCCTTACCAGTGGTTACGAGGTTACTTCATATATACCGGGAATGGGACATAATCTCCAGGAGCATTCGGTTGTTCTTATCAGAGGAGGTAGGGTCAAGGATCTTCCCGGGGTTAGATATCAGGTAATAAGGGGCACACTCGATACCATGGGTGTTCAGGATAGAAGAAAGAGTAGATCGAAATATGGAGCCAAAAAACCAGGTTAATCTTGGGGAGTAACAATAAATGCCGAGAAGAAGAGAGATAACAAAGAGGGAAATACTGCCGGATTCCAGGTATAATAGTGAGCTTGTAGCGAAATTTATTAACAATCTGTTATTGAGAGGAAAAAAGAGTCTTGCTGAATCTATGCTCTATGGGGCTTTTGATATTATTGAAAAAAAGACGAAAGAGTTGCCTGTTGAAGTTTTTGAGAAGGCTGTAAGTAATGTAAAACCTGTCATAGAGGTAAAATCGAGGCGGGTAGGAGGATCTACTTATCAGGTACCAACAGAGGTACGACAGGCCAGAAGAGTTTCTTTGGGGATTAAGTGGTTGATAGAGAATGCAAGAAAACGTGCCGGAAAGAGCATGAAAGAAAAGTTAGCCGCCGAGCTCATAGATGCCGCCAACAGTAGGGGAGCTTCTGTCAAGAAAAAAGAAAATGTACATAAGATGGCTGAGGCGAACAAGGCCTTTGCGCATTACAGGTTTTAGGTGGCGGTGAATTGGATTGGTACGAGATGTTCCTTTAAATAATATTCGCAATATCGGCATTATGGCTCATATAGATGCCGGGAAGACAACCACGACCGAGCGTATATTATATTATACGCATGAATCCTATAAGATAGGCGAAGTTCATGATGGTACGGCTGTTATGGACTGGATGGAGCAGGAACAGGAAAGAGGTATTACTATAACCTCTGCGGCAACCACATGTACCTGGGGAAATAACCATATAAATATAATAGATACGCCAGGTCATATTGATTTTACGGTAGAAGTTGAAAGATCTTTGAGAATTTTGGATGGTGCCGTTGCGCTTTTCTGTGCTGTGGGTGGTGTAGAACCTCAGTCAGAGGCTGTCTGGAGGCAGGCCGATAGATATCGTGTTCCACGTATAGCATTTGTTAATAAGATGGACAGAGTGGGAGCGGATTTTATTAAGGGCGTTTCAGCCATCAGGGAAAGGCTTGGCACAAATCCGATTCCAATACAGCTTCCGATAGGAAAAGAAGAGAAATTCAGAGGAATCGTTGACCTTGTCCGTATGCAGGCTGTTGTTTATGAGGAGGATTCTCTGGGAAGTAAATTTAGTGTGGGTGAAATTCCTCCAGAGATGGCGGATGCCTCTGCGGAATATAGGGAAAAACTCATTGAGTGCCTTGCTGATTGTGACGAGGACTTGATGGAGAAATACTTGAATGAAGAAGCTCTTTCACATGAAGAAATAATAAGGGTAATCAGAAGAGCAACACTTTCTTTGAAGATAATACCGGTACTTTGCGGGTCTGCTTTCAAGAACAAGGGTGTTCAGCCTCTTCTGGATGCGGTGGTGGATTTTCTCCCGTCTCCTTCAGATAAGCCTCCCGTTATTGGGAAGGGTGTGGATGGAGAGGATATAGAAAGGGTTGTTAGTGATGATTCGCCGTTTTCCGCCCTCGCTTTCAAGATTATGACCGATCCGTTTGTCGGTCAGTTGACTTACTTCAGGGTTTATTCCGGTGTTATGAAGGCGGGCTCTTATGTATATAATGCGTCGCAAGGGAAGAAGGAACGACTTGGACGATTGCTCAAGATGCATGCCGATAAAAGAGAAGAAATCAGGGAAGTTCGTACCGGTGATATTGCCGCAGCAGTTGGTTTGGATTCGTCCACTACGGGTGATACGATAACCGACCCCGATCGTCCGTTGAAACTTGAGATGCTTGAGTTTCCGGAGCCGGTTATCGCTATAGCAATAGAACCTAAAACGAAGGCGGATGAAGAGAAGTTAGGTGATGCCATGCACAAGATTACTCGGGAGGATCCTTCCTTTAAGGTAAAACTGGACAGAGAGACTGGGCAGACGTTGATTTCCGGAATGGGAGAGTTACATCTCGAGATTATTGTTGACAGGCTTTCCAGAGAGTTTGGTCTTGGGGCAAATATCGGTAGTCCGCAGGTAGCTTATAAAGAAACGATCAGAAAAAGTGCCAGATCAGAAGGTAAATTTGTCAAGCAGTCAGGAGGCAGAGGGCAATATGGTCATGTATGGCTGGAGATTGCGCCAAATGAACCTGGTCGTGGTTTCGAATTCAGGAATAAAATTGTTGGGGGTGTTATCCCCAGAGAATATATATCGTCGGTAGAAAAAGGAGTTGTTGAGGCAATGGAAGATGGAACACTTGCTGGTTTCCCCATTGTTGATGTAGTGGTAAGTCTGGTTGACGGATCTTTTCATGAAGTTGATTCATCGGAAGTGGCATTTAAGATGGCGGGCTCAATAGGATTTAGAAGTGGTGTGAAACGGGCTCACCCTGTACTCCTGGAACCGGTTATGTCTGTTGAAGTTGTGGTTCCCAAGGAATATATGGGAGATGTGATAGGCAATCTTGCTTCCAAGAGGGGAAAGATTGTCAGCATTGAATCGAGACCGGATTCGGAAGCAATAAATGCGGAGGTTCCTCTGGCTGAGATGTTTGGCTATGCAACTGATCTACGATCGAAAACTCAGGGAAGGGCCACCTATACAATGCAATTACTTAATTATAATGCGGTGTCCGAGGGGTTGGCGAAGGATATAATTGAAGAAAAGTTAAATTGACAGAGCATTAAAAAAATGGAATAATCAAACCAACTATTTTAAGGAGGTAATGGAGATGGCCAAGAAAAAGTTTGAAAGAACGAAACCGCATATAAATATAGGAACAATAGGTCATGTGGATCATGGTAAGACAACGCTTACCTCTGCGATTACAAAACATTTGGCCAAAAAGGGGCTTGCAGAATATATGTCTTTTGATGCGATTGATAATGCTCCGGAAGAGAAGGAGAGAGGTGTTACGATCAACATTGCTCATGTGGAGTATGAAACCGATAAAAGGCATTATGCCCATGTTGATTGTCCGGGACATGCCGACTATATAAAAAACATGATTTCAGGGGCAGCTCACATGGATGGCACTATTCTGGTGGTGGCTGCATCGGATGGGCCTATGCCTCAGACGAGAGAACATGTACTCCTTGCAAGACAGGTTCAGGTCCCTTATGTTGTTGTTTATATGAACAAAACTGACCTGGTTGATGATCCGGAACTGCTTGATCTTGTGGAACTTGAACTGAGGGAGCTCTTGAGTGAATATGATTTCCCGGGTGACGATATTCCGATCATCAGGGGGTCGGCTCTGAAGGCTCTTGAAAGTGATGATGCGGACTCCGAAGATGTCAAGTCTGTCTGGGAATTAATGGATGCTGTTGATAGTTACATTCCGGAACCTGTTCGTGATCTGGACAAACCATTTCTGATGCCGATTGGTGATGTTTTCAGTATATCCGGTCGTGGCACCGTGGTTACCGGCAGGGCAGATCGAGGTATTGTCAGGACGGGAGATGGAGTTGAAATAGTTGGTATCAGGCCTACCTTGAAAACGGTGTGTACCGGTGTTGAAATGTTTCGCAAGACATTGGATGAGGGGAGAGCCGGTGAAGATATAGGTGTGCTCCTGCGTGGTACCAAGCGGGATGAGGTTGAAAGGGGACAGGTTGTGGCAAAGCCCGGCTCGATTAACCCTCATACAAATTTTAAGGCGGCGGTTTATATCCTCGCCAAGGAGGAGGGAGGAAGACATACTCCTTTCTTCTCCGGTTATCGTCCTCAGTTTTATTTCAGAACAACAGACGTGACAGGTGTTGTTACGCTGCCCGAAGGTGTTGAGATGGTTATGCCTGGTGATAATGTAAACATGGAGGTTCAACTTATTACTCCTATAGCTATGGAGGAACAACTCCGATTTGCTATTCGTGAGGGTGGGAGAACTGTTGGCGCTGGTGTTGTAAGCGAGGTTATAGAATAAAGGAAAAGCTCAGCTAGAGGCGTAAATGGAAAATCAAAAAATAAGAATTCGACTTAAAGCTTATGATTCTAAGTTGCTGGATCGATCTGTTGAAGATATTGTTGGTACAGCAAAAAGAACAGGTGCTCGCGTAGCCGGCCCAATACCTTTGCCTACTGCAATAAGTAAATACTGTGTCAACAGATCACCTCATGTTGACAAGAAATCGAGGGAACAATTTGAGATCAGAACGCATAAAAGGCTGATTGATATCATTGAACCTACACAGGCTACCGTAGATGCTCTTATGAAGCTGGATCTCTCGGCAGGTGTTGATGTTGAAATAAAATTATAGGGATATGGGAATACGTAGGGAGATGGGTTTTTTCCGAAAGTCCGTCTCCTGTTTTTTGTATAATTTAAGCAGAGCTCTTAGTCTGTGCTCGCGTTGCAAATTTTGGCTTAAAGAAAAGTGGTTATGGAAAAAGGACTTATAGGCAGAAAATTGGGGATGACGCAGGTATTTTCAGAAGATGGAATAGCCATTCCGGTTACAGCTATCGAGATGGGTCCCTGCGTAGTTATACAGAAAAAGACCAGGGAAATTGATGGTTACGATGCCGTGCAGTTGGGTTTTGGACAAAAGAAACAAAAGAGCATTACTAAGCCGATACAAGGACACTTAAAAAAAGCAGGTAGTGGTTTTTTTCAGGTTTTGAGGGAATTCAGGATGATGCCCCCTGAAGATTACGAAGAAGGGCAAGAACTGAAGGCTGATATTTTTGAAGTAGGTGACTATGTTGATGTAGTTGGAATGAGTAAAGGAAGAGGTTTTGCTGGTGTTATAAAGAGGTATGGTTTTAAAGGAGGTAAAGCTACCCATGGTTCGATGTTTCACAGGGCGCCAGGATCTTTAGGGGCCAGCGCATATCCCTCAAGAGTTTTTAAGGGGAAGAAACTTCCAGGGCATATGGGTAACAAGAGGGAAACGATACAAAATCTAGTGGTAGTAGGGGTTAAACCAGAAAAAAACCTGATTCTGGTTAGAGGATCGGTTCCGGGGAGCAGAAACGGTATTGTTTTAGTTAAGAGTTCGATTAAAAAGCGTGATTAAATAGGATCTGGAGTGGTATGATGTCGGGTTTAAATGTTTATGATATTGAGAATAACAAGGTTTCTGAAATAGAGCTCAATGATTCTGTCTTTGATGCGGAGATAAAGGAAGCTCTTATTTACGAGGTCGTGAAAATGCAGATGGCTGCGAGGAGGCTTGGAACATCCTCAACGAAGGGCAGGAGCGATGTCAGAGGAGGTGGTAGAAAACCGTGGCGCCAGAAAGGGACAGGAAGGGCGAGAGCAGGAACTATAAGATCCCCTATCTGGAGAGGTGGTGGGGTCACGTTTGGACCCAAACCAAGAGATTATTCTTTTAGAGTGCCAAAGAAGGTAAGAAAAGCAGCTCTTATATCTGCCCTTAGTATGAAGGTTAAAGAAGAGAAAATATTAATTCTCAGAGATTTTCCCATGGAGGAGATAAAGACAAAGAAATTCAAAGAAGTACTTGATAAATTCGGATTGAAAAGCGCTCTCTTTGTTTTGGATAAGTCAAATCCTGTATTGGAGAAATCTTCAAGAAATATTAAAGAAATAAAGATGATGAGGGCAGAGGGTATTAATGTATATGACCTGTTGAGGTATGATAGCCTCGTTCTGTTAGAACCAACGGTCAAGATAATTGAAGGAGCAATGCTTTCATAATGGATATATATTATGTCATAAAAAAACCGATTATTACGGAAAAGAGTGCCATTGCAAGAGATGAAGAGAACAAATATTTCTTTGAGGTAGACCGTAGGGCAAATAAAATCGAAATTTCCAAAGCAGTTGAGCAGCTTTTTAAAGTAAAAGTTTTAAATGTTCGTACTATGAATGTGCGTGGCAAGAAGAGGAGAATGGGGAAAACTGTAGGTAAGAAGAGCGATTGGAGGAAGGCTATAGTTACTCTTGCTTCCGGTGATAGAATAGACATCTATGAAGGGGTTTAATAAGAGAAAGGCTAAAGGCTAAAGGATTAGAACAGATGGCAATTAAAAAGTATAAACCAACATCACCAGGCAGAAGGTCTCAGACCTGTTCGACTTTCGAAGAAATTACAAAAACTCAACCGGAAAAGAGACTTTTGCAACCTCTGAGTCGAACCGGTGGCAGGAACAACAATGGAAGAATAACCAGCAGGCATATCGGTGGAAGGCATAAGAGAAGGTACAGGATAATAGATTTTAAGCGGGAGAAAATGGATGTGCCAGCCAGTGTGGCTTCTATTGAGTATGATCCCAATCGGTCTTCAAGGATAGCCCTTCTTCATTATCTTGATGGAGAAAAAAGGTATATCCTTGCTCCGCTGGATGTTAAAGTGGGAGATGTGCTTGTAAGTGGTGAAAATGTTGAAATAAAACCGGGCAATGTAACCACACTGAAAAACATACCCCTCGGTTCTCATATTCATAATTTGGAGATGAAGATTGGCAAGGGGGGGCAGCTGATCAGAAGCGCGGGTTCCTATGGTCAGATCATGGCGAAGGAAGGAAAATATGCTCAGGTTAGGCTCCCCTCCAGGGAAGTGAGAAAGGTTTTGTTGGAGTGCAGAGCCACAATCGGACAGGTGGGGAATGTCGATCATGAGAATATAAGTCTGGGAAAGGCCGGGAGGACAAGATGGCTGGGGAGACGCCCCAAAGTACGTGGCGTGGTGATGAATCCTGTTGATCATCCTCATGGTGGAGGAGAGGGCAAATCTTCAGGAGGAAGACATCCTGTAACACCTTGGGGAGTTCCTACTAAAGGGTATAAAACAAGGAAAAACAGGGATTCAGACAAGTATATTATTAGAAAAAGGGGTTAAGGAATGGCTCGTTCAATTAAGAAAGGACCATATATTGATGAAAAACTTATTAACAAGGTAAGAAAAGCTGATGATGCGGGAGACAGAAGCGTGATCAAAACCTGGTCACGTCGTTCTACAGTTACCCCTGAGTTAGTTGGTCATACCTTTGCTGTTCATAACGGAAAGAGATTTATTCCTGTATTCATCACAGAAAACATGGTTGGGCACAAACTTGGTGAGTTTGCGCCAACAAGAACATTTTA
This sequence comes from Thermodesulfobacteriota bacterium, assembly GCA_034658835.1. Lineage (GTDB taxonomy): Bacteria > Desulfobacterota > Syntrophia > Syntrophales > JADFWA01 > JAUSPI01. Next base: position 8,827 of record JAYEGA010000074.1, on the reverse strand, counting down.
TAGCCATGCAGGTGACAGAAAGTCGAAGTTACGCAGATAAGTTACGTTGTTATTGTTGAGATTGGAGTTTAAAGAGATATGGAAACAAGGGCTATTGCCAAATATGTCCGGATTTCACCACAGAAGGCAAGATTAGTGGTGGATCTGATCAGGGGGAAGAAAATCGAAGAAGCACAAAGGGTATTGGCCTTTACGAGGAAAAAGGCTGCTGGTATTGTGGAAAAAGTGTTAAAATCGGCAATTGCGAATGCAGCACAGAATCCTAATATTGATGAAAAGATACTTTATGTGAAAGAGATATTTGTGGGTCAGGGTCCGACATTGAAAAGATGGAGGGCAAGAGCACAGGGAAGAGCGGCTATGATAAAAAAGAGAATGAGCCATATAACCGTTATACTAGATGAAGAGTAGAGAATAAGGAGGTAAAGGCTTGGGGCAAAAAGTTAATCCAATCGGGTTTAGACTGGGCATTAACAAGACATGGGGTTCTCAGTGGTTTGCAGAAAGAAACTATAGCGAGTTACTTCATGAAGATATTGCAATCAGAAAGTACCTGAAAGGAAAATTTTATCGTGCAGGTATATCGAGGATAGAGATTGAGAGAGCCACCGATAAGGCTAAGATAAACATTCATGCTGCCAGACCGGGGATTCTCATAGGTAGAAAGGGATCAGAGATCGAAAAACTTAAGAAAGATATTGAAAAGATTACCGAAAGCGAGACAATCATAAATATCCTTGAGGTGCGCAAGCCGGAAATAGATGCACAACTTGTTGCTGAGAATATTGCCCTTCAGCTTGAGAGAAGGGTTGCCTTTAGGAGGGCTATGAGAAGAAGTGTTACATCTGCCCTCAAATTTGGTGCCAAGGGAATAAGGGTAACCTGTTCTGGAAGACTTGGGGGAGCAGAGATGGCGAGAAGGGAATGGTATAGGGAAGGAAAGGTTCCTCTTCACACATTGAGAGCAAATATTGATTACGGTTTTTCTGGGGCGCGTACAACTTACGGGATTATTGGTGTAAAGGTTCTGATATTCCATGGTGAGATACTTCCGGATAAGAAAGCTGACAGTTGAGAGCTGGATTGGGGGTTTTAAAACATGTTAATGCCGAAGAGGGTAAAATATAGAAAGTTGCAAAAAGGTCGCATGAAAGGAAAACCTTGTAGGGGTTGTAATATATCTTTTGGGGAATATGGCCTGCAAGCAACTGAATGTGGAAGGATAACTGCGAGACAAATTGAGTCTGCGCGTATTGCCATAACTCGTCATGTTAGGCGCGGAGGGAAAATCTGGATAAGGTTGTTTCCTCATAAATCGCTTACTAAAAAACCGGCAGAGACTCGTATGGGAAAAGGAAAGGGATCTCCTGAGGAATGGGTTGCAGTTGTGAAGCCTGGTATGATTCTGTATGAAATGGAAGGGGTTTCGAAAGATGTGGCTCGTGAAGCCTTCAGGTTAGCATCACATAAACTTCCGATATCGACAAAGTTCCTTTTCAGGGAGATATTTGATGAGAATTAAGGAAGTCAGAGATCTTAGTATTGATGAACTGAAACAGAAAGAGAGAGAGTTTGTTGAGGAGCTTTTCAATCTCCGCATACAGCATGCTACTGCGCAGTTGGACTCTCCTCTCCTGATGAGAAAGGTTAGAAGAAATATAGCTCGCCTAAAGACTGTTTTAAGGGAAAGAGAGGCTCAAAAGTAAATATGGGTGATCGGGGTAATAGAAGAACCGTACAGGGTGTTGTGATTAGTGATAAAATGGATAAAACTATCGTCGTTTTGGTGGAGAGGTTAGTAAAACACCCCAGATTCCGTAAGTATGTAAGGAAACATGCTAAATATAAGGTTCGTGACGAGGAAAATAGATGTAATATTGGTGATAGAGTATTAATTGTTGAATCACGCCCTCTTAGTAAAGACGTGAGATGGAGAATGCGAGAAATATTGAAAAAGGTGAAGTAATCGAAAGGGGTCAGCTTTCAGCAACAAAAAGAAAATTGGGCTGATAAGCTTTCGGAGCATCAATTAATAATTAAACATTCAATATTGATGGTTCTTCAAGGCGGAGAATGCAATTTTGTTGGGGTATTTTTTATGATTCAGATGCAGACTATTTTAAATGTGGCGGATAATTCGGGTGCAAAAAAGGTCGGTTGCATTAAAGTACTTGGAGGCTCTAAAAGAAGGTATGCCAGTATTGGCGACATAATAGTAGTATCAGTAAAAGAGGCAGTTCCCAATTCAAAGGTTAAAAAAGGGGATGTAATGAGGGCTGTCATTGTAAGAACAGCAAAAGAGGTCAGAAGACCGGATGGCACATACCTTAGATTTAGTGATAACTCCGCTGTACTTATAAATAATCAAATGGAGCCTATAGGGACAAGGATATTTGGACCAGTAGCTCGTGAGTTGAGGGCGAAACAATTCATGAGGATTGTGTCTCTGGCGCCTGAAGTATTGTAATAGTTGACAGGGATCAGTTTGCCGGGGTCAGGAGAGCCTGTTGGATTTCATGATACGATGTTGTTTGCAAATGAGAGCATAAATGTTGAGGAATTGAATATGCATGGAAAGCATCTGAAAAAGGGTGATGTGGTTGTGGTTATTGGCGGTAAGGAAAAGGGGAAGACCGGCAAGATACTTAATATTGTCAAAAAGAAAAACCGTGTAGTTGTGGAGAAGTTAAATTTTATCAAAAAACATCAGAGACCGGATGCACAGGGAAAGGGTGGCATCGTTGAGATGGAAGGGTCAATACATATATCCAATGTTATGTTAATGTGTAACAAATGTGACACCGGTGTCAGGATTGGATACCAATTATTGGAAGATGGAAAAAATGTACGTGTTTGCAAGAAATGTAATGAGATATTGGATGATTAAACTAAGGAAAGATGAATGGCGAGATTAAAAGAACATTACAAGAAAGAAGTAATTCCTGTTTTGATGAAGGAATTTGAATATAAAAACAGGATGGAGGTTCCTAAACTCGAAAAAATTATTGTGAATATGGGTTTGGGTGAGGCGATTCAAAATATCAAGATAATTGATAATGCTGTTCAGGAACTTTCAGTGATTGTGGGACAGAAGTCGGTTGTTACAAAGGCGAGGAAGTCGATTGCTACATTTAAGCTGCGTAAAGGTATGTCAATAGGATGTATGGTTACTTTAAGGGGGGACAGAATGTATGAGTTTTTTGACAGGCTTGCTAATGTTGCCCTCCCAAGGGTTAGAGATTTCAGGGGTATTTCACCTAAATCTTTTGATGGAAGAGGGAATTTCTCCATGGGGATTTTGGAACAGTTCATCTTTCCCGAGGTTGATTATGATAAGATTGATAAGGTCAGGGGAATGAATATAGTGATAGTTACCTCGGCTAAAACAGATGATGAGGGAAGACAACTCTTAAAACTTATGGGGATACCTTTTAAGAATTGAAGTCGCAGGTTACATGTAAAGTTTTAAGAGATACGATAAAATTCGCCGGAGGTTTTCCGGAGGCCATGGCCGGCAAAAAAGTATATTTTAGAGTTATAGATTGTTCTGATCGAAACTCAGATAGGAGTTACATGTGGCGAGAAAGTCTCTAATTGCGAAGGCAAAAAGAAAAAAGAAATTTAATGTCAGGGAATACAGTCGGTGTCCTCTTTGTGGGAGGCCAAGAGCATATTATAGAAAACTTGATATGTGTAGGATATGTTTGAGAAAGTTTGCTCTTGTTGGGGAAATTCCTGGGATGATAAAATCAAGCTGGTAACAACGAATATCTGTAGGGTCTGTTCCCTGAACAGACCGAGTTTAAGGCCGATGAGGGCATCGGTCCCTATAGGTGGCCTGTTCCCCGAACAGACCGAATATCTGAATGGTTACAAATATTAAGGAGAAGCAGTATGGGGATGTCCGATCCAATAGCAGATATGCTGACAAGAATAAGAAACGCTAATATGGTAAGATTCGATAAGGTTGAAGTATTATTGTCAAGAGTAAATCTAAATATTGCCAAGGTCTTGAATGAGGCAGGTTACATCAGCAGATTTAATGTTAAAAGGGATAGTAGTGGGCGAGAAGTATTAAAGATATGTTTGAAGTATTCGGATTCAAAGGAAAGAACTATAACAGGTATACAGAGGGTTAGTAAACCGGGAAGAAGGGTTTACGTTAAAAGTGAAAAGATACCAAAAGTTTTAAATGGTTATGGTGTAGCCATACTTTCAACGTCAAAAGGAATTATAACCGATAAAGAGGCAAGAAAGTTAAAAGTTGGCGGCGAGATTCTCTGCAATGTGTGGTAGTACCTCAACTTTAGCTTACTTCAAACTTTAGGCACTTTTTGTTCTTAACCTGTTTTGGTTCCGGTTTGTCCGGACTAAGAAGTATGATAGTTGTTAGCTATCCTGGAATCGGGAGATTTATAAATGTCGAGAATTGGTAAAAAACCAATAGAAGTTCCAGAAGGTGTGAAGATTAGACAGGACAATTCTATAATCGATGTCGAGGGTCCAGGGGGAACCTTGTCGATGAAAGTTCCCGAGGGTGTTGAAATTGCTTTTGATAAGGGGATAATTGCGGTGAAGAGGCTTTCCGAGGACAAAAAAGGAAGGTCTGTTCATGGTCTTGTGAGGACGTTGATTGTGAATATGGTAACAGGGGTTACTGCCGGTTTTGAGAAAACCCTGGAAATATCAGGTGTTGGTTATCGTGCTGAGGTAAAGGGTGATATTCTGAGGTTGTTGCTCGGTTATTCCCATCCTGTAGAATACAAAATACCTGGAGGGATTTCTGTTAAGGTCGACAAGCAAGTGATAGTAGTAATTTCCGGCATAGATAAAGAACTTGTCGGAAGAGTAGCAGCGGAGATCAGGAGTTTTAGGAAACCAGAACCCTACAAAGGAAAAGGAATAAAGTATTCTGGTGAGCATATAAAAAGGAAGGCTGGAAAATCTGCAGGAGTATAGAATATTGGCATCTAAAAAAATAATAAAGAACAGGATTAAACGTAAAAAGAGAGTCAGGGGAAAAATTTTTGGCACTCAGGAGAAACCCCGTTTTTCTGTGTTCAGGAGTTCGAAGCATATATACGTACAGGCAATTGCTGATGATTTGGGGAAGACCCTGGCCGAAGCTTCAACCCTTAGCAAGGAATTGAAGGGGAAAATTGTGGGATTAAAGAAAATGGATGCTGCTCGTGAGGTGGGCAAATTGATGACCGAGAAATTATTGTCTGATAATGTAACAAAAGTTATTTTTGATAGAGGAATGTTTCTTTATCATGGACGTGTTAAAGCCCTTGCTGAGGCTGCCAGGGAAGCGGGCTTGAAATTTTAATTAATTGATCTTTTCACTCATTTGATTGGTGTACACTAATCAAAACATCTTTTATTGTTTTTAGGGGTATTACAAGAATATGGAAGAATTGGAACTTCTTGACAGGGTTATTGCTATTAAGCGGACAGCCAAGGTTGTCAAAGGTGGCAGGAAATTTAGATTTAGTGCAGTTGTCGTTGTTGGTGACGGTAATGGTTCTGTTGGTTTTGGGTTGGGGAAAGCCAATGAAGTCCCTGGGGCGATAAGAAAGGGTATGGAGGAGGCCAAGAAGAATCAAATAAAGGTTGCAATTATTAACAGGACAATTCCTTATGGGGTGATAGGACATTCTGGGGCTGGGAAAGTTCTTCTCAAGCCGGCTTCCGAGGGAACCGGTCTCATAGCGGGAGGTGCTGTTAGAGCGGTTTTGGAAGTTGCCGGGGTTCATAATATATTAACAAAATGTCTTGGTTCACATAACCCTCATAATTTAGTCAAAGCAACGATTGATGGTCTTCGTAAGATGAAAACGTCTGAGGAAATCGCGGCTCTTAGGGGGAAAGATGTTTCCGAAATTTGATGCTTCCATTAGTGCATAGGACATAGGAGCAGGACGTGAAAAAGAAGCTGAAGATAACATTGGTAAAAAGTTTTATAGGAAGGCCGGAAAAGCAAAGGAAGGTACTTCGCGGGATGGGACTCGGAAAGTTGAATAAAGCCGTCTTACTGGGCGATACTCCTGAGATTCGAGGGATGGTAAGAAAGGTTACGCATCTGGTTACCGTTGAGAAAATTGAGGTAAGTTAAATATGGATTTGAGTGGATTAAAACCACCTGAGGGTTCCAGAAAAAAGAGAAAAAGGGTAGGTCGTGGGACCGGATCAGGTCACGGGAAAACATCGTGCAGGGGGTCAAAGGGGCAAAATGCCCGTTCGGGTGGGAGAGTTAAACCAGGATTTGAGGGTGGTCAGATGCCTCTTTTAAGGAGATTGCCTAAAAGGGGGTTTTATAATATTTTCCGGAAGGATATCGTAACTGTAAACATAGAACAGCTAAAAAGATTTCCAGAAGGTTCAGTTATTGATTCAAATACTCTTATAAGTAGTGGGATTATTAAAAAGAAGGGTGATGGAATCAAGATATTGGGTAAAGGGTTTATAGATTATCCTTTGTCACTGAAGGTTGACAGGATAAGTCGCGGCGCAAGAGAGAAAATTCAGGCTGCAGGCGGTTCGATAGAGGTTATTTGAGTTGTTAGGCGGCTTTAAAAATATCCAGAAAATTCCGGAGCTTCAGAAGAGAATACTCGTTACTTTTCTTCTGTTGGCTGTCTACAGGATAGGTGTACATGTACCAACTCCAGGGATTGATACGGAGGCTTTAGGAGCGTTCTTTGACCAGGCAAGGGGTTCACTTCTGGGACTTTTTGATATGTTCGCTGGAGGGGCACTGAGCAACTTGTCGGTCTTTGCCCTGGGCATTATGCCCTATATCAGTGCATCTATTATTTTGCAATTGCTCACAGTTGCCATTCCTCACCTTGAAAAGCTTTCCAAGGAAGGAGAAGCCGGAAGAAGGAAGATAACCCAATATACAAGGTATGGAACGGTTCTTTTAAGTATAATCCAGGGGTTTGGTATTGCAGTAGGATTGGAAAACATGGCAGGTCCTACGGGGGTATCTATCGTAATTGACCCTGGATGGAGCTTTCGGATAATGACAGTTATTACCCTTACCGCCGGTACTTCGTTCATCATGTGGTTAGGAGAGCAGATTACTGATAAGGGTATTGGTAATGGAATATCTCTGATCATCTTTGCGGGTATAATATGTCGAGGGCCAGCTGCTGTTTTAAATACCTTTCGCCTGCTATCCACAGGTGAGATGGGGATATTTTTTGTTGTGATTCTTTTCGTAGCGATGGTTGCTGTTGTTGGCATTATTGTTTTTGTGGAGAGTGCGCACAGAAAGATACCAGTTCAATATGCCAAGAGGGTTGTTGGGAGGAAGATGTATGGCGGGCAGACGACCCATCTTCCTTTAAAGGTTAATACGGCGGGTGTTATCCCTCCCATATTTGCCTCCTCAATTATAATGTTTCCTGCTACAATTGCTAATTTTATTCCCCATCCCTGGATGAAAACTGTGGCGGATGTATTGATGCCGGGAAGGGCTGTATATGAATTGATCTATGTAGCGTTTATAATATTTTTCTGCTATTTTTATACAGCAGTTACTTTTAATCCCGTGGATGTGGCCGATAATATGAGGAAGTATGGAGGCTATATTCCGGGTATAAGACCGGGTAAAAGGACAGCGGAATATATAGATAATATCTTGACGAGGCTTACTTTTGGTGGTGCCATATACGTTTCTGCAGTATGTGTATTGCCAAGTATTCTTATAAGTCAGTTTGATGTACCTTTTTACTTTGGAGGGACTGCACTTCTTATTGTAGTAGGTGTTGCTCTTGATACGGCAGGTCAAATAGAAAGCCATCTGTTGACGAGACAATATGAAGGTTTTATGAAGAAGGGGCGGATGGGCAAAAAGCGCTGAAAGGTAAAAGAAATAATGGTAATCTTAAAATCTCCTGAAGAAATTGAAAAGATAATGGCGAGTGACATTATCGTAGCGAATATCTTGAATAAATTAAGGAATATGATAAAACCTGGCATAACAACTATAGAGTTGGACAGATATTCTGAGGAACTTGCCCTGAAGATGGGCGCCAAGCCAGCCTTTAAGGGGTATAGGGGATATCCTTTTTCTCTGTGTACATCTGTTAACGGTGAAGTGGTTCACGGAATGCCGTCAGATAGAGTACTTAAGGCAGGGGATATAATAAGCCTCGATTTTGGAATATATTATAAAGGATACTATGGCGACTCTGCCATAACCCTTCCTGTAGGTGAGGTTTCCCGTGTGTCGCAGGCACTGATCAGCACTACTGAAGAGGCCCTACATTGTGGGATAGAAGAGATGAGGGCAGGAAATCGATTGGGTGATATATCAGCTGCTATACAGGAGTGTGTTGAGGCTGCCGGGTTTTCTGTGGTGAGAGATTTTGTGGGTCACGGGATAGGAAGAAGTCTTCATGAGGATCCACAGATCCCCAATTTCGGGGTGCGTGGCAGGGGTATTAAGTTAAAGACAGGTATGGTCTTTGCGATTGAACCTATGGTGAATGAAGGAACATACAAAGTAAAAGTATTGGACGATGGCTGGACGGTAGTGACAGCCGATGGCAAGCTTTCAGCCCACTTCGAACATTCTGTGGCAATCACAGAGGATGGTCCGGTAATATTGAGTAAGGTGGCATAAGGGTATATCGTATAATACGCTCCTGTGAATGTATTTCTTGTTTCGACTTTGATGTTTTTATAAGGATAAATTTTATGGTAAAAGAAGAAGCGATACAGGTTGAAGGTAAGGTGATTGAGCCGCTGCCGAATGCAATGTTTCGTGTTGAACTGGAAAATGGGCATCGTGTTCTTGCCCATATCTCTGGGAAAATGC
>JAYEGA010000073.1:0-40268 GCA_034658835.1 Thermodesulfobacteriota bacterium | reverse complement strand
ATCAATAAAAAACTAACAGATGCGCCAAGACCGAAAGAGATCGGCTTCACCTTATGTGCTCTGATGATGGATAGGGCTTTTGTTGAATGTCTGGATCTCTGGAAGGAAGCAAAGGAAAAACAAGATGATGCTTATTTGTGGAACAGTTCCGATAAAGGACTTCCCACTGACGCTGGGAGAGGTTAAAACTAAAGAGGAATCATTGATCATAAATGATCTGGAGATCCCCTGTACTCAGGGCACTGTCGCCTTAATCAGCGCCGCACTGGCTACCACCGAACACCTGAACATTACCCCACCCCAGGCGCTTATTGTCGGCGACAATGGTGAAGGAAAAGGAAGCAGATTACTTTATGATTATTTAATAAAAAATATCTCCGCAATCTCACCGTCTGTGTTGGTTTTGCATTATTGTCTTCCCGTTATGGAATTGATGAAACGGTTGTGTGGGGCTGTAGAAAAATGTCCTAAAAAACCGATTATGATTGCGGATGCTTCTTCGATGTATGCGGCAAAGGCGGCAGGATTGGCGGCGAAATTTGACATCTTCACGCCGGATTCCTGCGAGATGGCTTTTTTAGCTGATCCGGATGCCACACACCCCGCTTATATCGGCAGGCACCTATTTGACACTGATATAACACAGGCTGTCGAATTAATTACCGATGCCTATCGAAATAAAAGCGCCGCCAGGTTGTTGCTCATTAAAGGGGCAATTGATTACGTAGTTAAGAATGGAGAGATTTTAGATACCATTGTTGAACCGGATCTACCCGAGCTCGAGGCCATAGGAGGGACGGGCGATACTATTACGGGTATGGTTTCCGCTTTCACCTATGCCGAGCTGGAATTACATGAGGCAGCGATCATTGCAGCAAGGGCAAATCGTATGGCGGGAAAATATGCTCAGGCCACACCGGCCACGAGGATTCCAGAAATTATTTCCCAGCTACCGGCGGTGTTCAAGGATCATTTATGCGAGTGGAGCGGGGTCTGTATGGTTTAAGTTTCGAGTTTAAAGTTTTGACAAACAGGGAGGTAATATATAATGGTTGAAGTCGATGTGCGGGGTTTAGGTTGCCCTATACCTGTGGTGAGGACAAAAAAGGCTATTGAGAAAAACCCGAATGAACAAATAACAGTTCTTGTAGAAACCGCTGTTTCCAAGGAAAATGTGTCGAGGCTTGCACAGAGCAGAAAGTATTACGTCCAGACAGAGGAAGTAGCCGGGGATGAGTATCAAATGTTGCTGATCCCTCCGGAAAGTCAATAAATAAGGACAAATCAAATGGATGACAAGACAAAAATACGTCTCACAGAGACAACACATGGTGCCGGATGAGCCTGCAAGATAGGTCCGGGTGACCTTAACAGAGCTTTGCGCGGGCTGCCGCTCCAGTCAGATCCAAACCTGATTGCAGGTATAGAAAACGCCGACGATGCCGGTGTTTATAAGTTGAGTGACGATCTGGCCATCATCCAAACACTCGATTTCTTCACTCCTATCGTTGACGATCCCTATACCTTCGGCCAGGTTGCCGCGGTAAACTCTCTATCCGATGTCTATGCAATGGGGGGAAAGCCGATTACAGCCATGAACATAATCTGTTTTCCCATAAACAAGATGGATATTGGGGTACTCCAGCAGATTCTTCTCGGCGGTCTAGACAAGATGCGAGAAGCAGAAGTAGTTCTAGTCGGTGGACACAGCGTTGAAGATGATGAGCTGAAGTATGGGCTATCTGTTACCGGAATCATCCATCCTGATAAGGTGCTGTTCAACAGGGGAGCCAGGGTTGGTGATAAACTTATCCTGACCAAGCCTCTGGGAACAGGGATTATCAATACAGCACTGAAGGGAGAGATGGCCGATGATGATCTGGTAGCCAAATCAATAGAATGCATGCTCACTCTGAACAAAAGGGCGGCGGAGTTGATGACGGAGTTTCCGGATATTCACGCGTGCACGGATGTAACCGGCTTCGGTTTTCTCGGTCATGCCTGCGAAATGATAGAAGGAAGTGACGTGGGCATGCTTATATATTCCTCCTCCGTTCCTTACTTTCAAGAGATCCAGGAGCTGGTAGAGATGGGAATGGTACCCGGAGGATTGCACCGAAACAGGGAGTTTCGTACACACATGATAGAAGTGGGTTCCGACTGTCCTGACTGGATGGTAGATATCCTCTTTGATCCTCAAACTGCCGGTGGCTTATTATTTTCCTTACCATCACAGCAGGCAGAAGGTCTGTTGAAAAGAATGCATGACGAGGGCATAGAAGCAGCAGCTATCGTTGGTGAGGTAGTCTCAGAACCGAAAGGGAAAATCCGGGTTGTATAACGATCCTTGTCTCCCTTCCCCCCTACGGATGCGAATCTGCATCCTTGACACACTATTTGGTCAATATTATTTATCCAAAGAACAATTAACTCGCTAAAAGACGCCCTTTATGGCAGAATATAGTATAACTCCCAATACATAAGGAGCATTGTATGAATAATTTAACTACTCCCCGAATGGAACGGTGCATTGGCTGTCACTCCTGCTCACTGGCCTGTGCGAGGCTTGTACACAAGCATTTGTCCTGGGACACGGCGGGTATCCGCATTGTCTCTTCCGGCGGGCTATCAACAGGGTTTGAGGCCAGGGTCTGTTTAGCCTGCAATCCGGCCCCCTGTGCAACGGTGTGCCCAACCGGCGCCTTTTCACAGCGGAAGGGGGGCGGAGTCATGGTCAAGAAGAATCTGTGCATCCGTTGTGGCGAATGTGCCAGGGTATGTCCTGTGGACGCTATTTATCTCGACCCAACGGGCGAGCCTTTTGTGTGCATCCACTGCGGCCTCTGCGTACCCTTCTGCCCTCACGATTGCCTGGAAATGGTGAAGGTGCAGGCCGAGCCCTCGACAGAAGAACACACAATGGAGGCAAAATCATGATCAGGGATCATTTCAGAGTACTGACCGTGGACCTTTCCACGCGTCGAGGTAACGTGATCAGCCTTGAGGGCCGGGATAAAGAAGCGGGTGGCAGCGGGCTTGCTGCGGCACTGTTTAACAAATACGGCCATACTGACAAACCCTGGGACGACCCGGATCAGCCGCTCATTTTTGCCATCGGCCCGCTCACGGGCTACTTCCCTCTTATGAGTAAAACCGTGGGCGCCTTCAAGTCGCCCTACCACGACCAGTATGCCGAAAGCCACGCCGGGGGCCGCTCAGCCCTGGCCTTGCGTTTTGCCGACCTGGATGCCCTGGTGATTGTCGGCCGGGCCAAAGGTCCGGTGTGTGTCTCTGTAGGTCAAAAACACCTTGAGGTTAAGGACGTTAGCTTCTTATGGGGCCGTGACGTGTTTTTTACAGGCAAGACCTTGAGAAACATGTTTCCGGGCCGTGGACATCGAAGTATTCTTCGTATCGGCCCCGCAGGGGAGAACAAATGCGCATTTGCCTGTATCAACCTGGAGACATATCGCCATTTTGGCAGGCTCGGCGCCGGTGCTGTTATGGGTGCCAAAAATCTTAAGGGAATCGTCATTCAGGGGGGTAGTTCTTTTGCCTTGCCAGAGGGAAAGGAATATCCCAGTCTTTTTCAGGAAGTGTACAGCAAGGCAACTGCCACAGACATGATGAGCAAATACCACGACCTTGGCACTGCCGCGAACCTGGAGACATTGAACAAACTCAAGTCACTACCGTGGCGGAACCTGCAACAGACCAGCGACCCGGCCATTAAGGGCATTACCGGAGACAGGTTTGCCGACGACACCCTGTTGCGCAATATGGCCTGTTCAGGGTGCCCTGTGGGGTGCATCCACATCGGGTTTGTGCGGGAAAAGTTCATGGAACCGAACCAGTATCTCTACCGCCAAGTCTCGTACGACTACGAGCCCATCTTTGCCACAGGTTCTATGCTCGGCGTGACCGATACCTTTGCCGTACTCGGTATCATGGACATGGTGGAAAAGATGGGGTTGGACGTGATGTCCGGTGGTGTGGCCCTTGCCTGGGCCACTGAGGCCCTCGAGAAAGGAATCGTCTCAGAAAAGGAGACGCTGGTTGACTTAAAGTTTGGCGATGCCGAGTCGTACAAGGAGGCTGTCCGTCATCTGGGTATGGGTTCCAATGAGTTCTACCGCCTGCTCGGGCAGGGGACCTTGAAGGCAGCCGGGCACTATGGTGGGGCCGAGTTTGCCTGCGTACTCGGGCAGGAGATGGCTGGTTACGCCACTGGCGAGGTCTTTTTCACAGCCCAGTCCCTGGGATTTCGGCATTCGCACCTGGATACAGGCGGATACTCCTACGACCAGAAACACAAAGACAAGAACGTGGGAAAGGTTGTGGATTTCCTGGTGCACGACGAAGAAAGCCGGGTTTTTCTGACCTCTATGGTCTCCTGTCTCTTCGCACGAGAATTGTACAATGAAGAATGCCTGGCTGATTGCCTTAAATCGGTGGGCTACACTGCCCTGGCCGATAACATGGAGGCCGTATCACGCCATATCCAGAAATTGCGCTGGCAGATCCGTGTAGCCACTGGCTTTGATCCGAAAGAGATAAGCATCCCAAGGCGTTTCACCGAAGTGACTACCTGGAAAGGACCGGTGGATGAGGATTACCTTGACGCCCTGAAAAGCGAGTACGCCAGGCACATCCTGGAGCTTGCAGAAAATGGGATACGTAACTCGATTTCAACTTGACATGACATTTAAACTAATATAGGTAGTGTGTTCTTTTATAAATGACAGGGGAAAAGAAGGAGGAGTTTTATTGGCAACACATAAATCTGCAGAAAAGAGAAACAGACAGAATGAAAAACGGAGGATAAGGAACACCTCGATAAAAACCTATGTAAAGACAAGAATCAAAGAAGTTCTCAAGACCGTTGAAAACAAGGATATAGAAGGGGCAAAGAGCGCCCTTGCCAAGGTTATACCTGTTATAGACAAGGCCTCAACCAAGGGTGTCCTTCATAAAAATACTGCATCGCGCAAAATATCAAGGCTGGCCAGGAAGGTAAATTCCCTTTCCATTTCAAAATCCTGACATAATATATCGATATGTTTTTTCAGCTATGTCCTCCGCAAGCTTCCGGAGGGCTTCTTTTCTATTAATTTCAGTCGTATTCGGGCTACTTTCATCAACCATGTAATCTTCATCCTCTAAAAGATGCTTGTTAGCCCAGATAATCTCCTTGTTTTCTTTCTTCTCAAACACAACCTCCATCATTACGACTACACGGTTTTCCTTAGCCAACCTGGTTTCGCTGTAAGCAAGGTGAGGAGTAACAAGACTGTTTATACTTCCTTTTAATACAGCATCTGCAAGATCTTTACTGTTCACCAGCTTGAATCTACTTCCTCTTGTAAACTGATCAATAAATGAATTCCTGAAATAGTTTTCAATATTTGCCTCACTGGTCTTGTTGGAGAAATTATCAACAAAGACCGTCTGGATACTTTTATCTATGTGTTCTCCTGCTGGAGAGAAGTGATATCCACAGCCAGAAGCAAGAAAGGAAAACAACACGATAACTGTCAGAAAATTTATTTTCAGTATTCGCCAAATCATCAGTTAACTCCTAACCTAACCCTTTACAACAATGTTAACCAGCTTTTTAGGAACATATATCTCTTTCACCACCTCTTTGCCAGCGATAAGTTTACTTATCTTTTCATCAGAGAGCGCCATTTCCTTTATTTTTTCGTCAGATTCATCCGCACTTACCATGATCCTGCTCCTCAGCTTCCCATTTATTTGTACGACTATTGTAATCTCCTCTTCCGCAGCAACCGCTACATCACAGGAAGGCCAGAAACCATCGGAAAAAGTTTCAACCTGCCCAAGCATCTCCCAGAGCTCCTCCGTAACGTGGGGAACAATCGGGGCAAGCAGGAGAACAATACTTTCAATGGTTTCTCTTACAACGGAAAGAGCTTTTGCATCTGACCTGTCAGGATGCTCTAACTGATATAGTGTATTGACAAGTTCCATAACAGCACTTATAGCGGTATTGAAGTGGAATCTTCCCTCTATATCATTAGTCACCCTCTTTATCGTCTGGTGGGTCTTTCTCCTCAGGTTTTTTAGATCGCCCTCAAGCTCTTCCTTCCCATCAAAGGGTTTAACATCCTTGATATCGTCAAGGTAATCCATAACAATACGCCATGCCCTGCTCAGAAAGCGGAACGATCCATCCACCCCCTGGTCACTCCACTCCAGGTCCTTTTCAGGGGGGGAGGCAAAGAGGCAGAAAAGCCTGGCAGTATCAGCGCCATATTCCTCAATAATATAATCGGGGTCAACCACGTTCTTCAGGGACTTGGACATCTTCTCCGTCTTGCCTGTCGTAACCTCATACCTGCAGCGTGTGCATTTACCGTCCTTCACCTCGTCAGGGTAAAGATACCCGTGTTCTTTACATCTCATGGTCTCCTTGCAGACCATTCCCTGGGTAAGGAGATTTGTAAATGGTTCATCAACTTCTAATATCCCGAAATCTCTCAGCATCTTCGTATAGAATCTTGCATAAAGCAGGTGCATTATGGCATGTTCAATCCCGCCGATATACTGATCCACGGGCATCCAGTAATCTACTTTTTTCCTGTCAAGCCCCGGACTCTCTGAATAATCCGCACAGCAGAATCTGTTAAAGTACCATGAAGATTCTACAAAAGTATCCATTGTATCGGTTTCTCTTTTTGCAGAACCCCCGCAATTTGGACAATCTGTTTCTACAAAGGACTTGTGCCTTGCCAGCGTGGACCCACCTTCGCTCCTCAGCTCCACGTCCTGTGGAAGAACAACTGGAAGGTCAGATTCAGGTACCGGTACCGTACCACATTTTTCGCAGTAAATAACAGGAATCGGAGATCCCCAGTATCTCTGCCTCGATATCCCCCAGTCCTTCAAGCGATATTCAACGGTTCTTCTCCCCCGGTCGATGGATTCCAAATAATCCACTATTCCATCAAGAGCCTTCGTATTCTCCATCCCGTTGAACTGACCTGAATTAACGAGGATTCCTTCATCCACGTAAGCCTCGGTCATTGTTTCTACATCCAGCGGGCTGTCCGGATTTTGAATGACCACAACCATCGGAAGGCCGTATTCCTGGGCAAATTCAAAGTCCCTCTGGTCATGAGTCGGAACCGCCATGACACAACCGGTACCATAGTCAGCAAGGACAAAATTCGCAGCATAAATCGGCATTTTTTCGTTGGTCACAGGATTAAGGCAGTAGGTATCAAGAAATATTCCTTCCTTCTCGTAATAGTCGGACGTCCTTATCATCATGTCCTGTTTCTTTACCTTTTCAACAAATTTCCTGACCTCTTTTTCCCCCGGTTTTCCTCGTACCAGTTCCATCACAAGAGGATGTTCGGGAGCTATCAACATGAAGGTGGCCCCGAAAAGCGTGTCCTGCCTGGTAGTGAAAACTTTTATCTCTCCACCACCGTCCGCCATCGGAAAAATTATTTCAACACCCTCACTCTTACCTATCCAGTTCTTCTGCATGGTAAGAATCCTCTCGGGCCAACCGGGAAGTTTGTCACAGTACTCCAGAAGCTCTTCCACATAAGATGTTATACGAAAAAACCACTGTTCAAGGTATTTCTCTTCAACCTCGGTACCGCATCTCCAGCAGAGTCCCGCCTCTACCTGCTCATTTGCCAGAACAGTCTTGCAGTCAGGGCACCAGTTAATTGCTGATGCTTTTTTATAGACCAGCCCTTTCTCAAACATCCAGAGGAAGAATAGTTGTTCCCACCTGTAGTACTCCGGATCACAGGTTGACAGTTCCCTGTCCCAATCGTAGCTGAAACCCATCCTCTTGAGCTGCTTTTTCATGTTGGCGATATTCTCGTTCGTCCACTCTGAAGGGTGAATCCCCTGTTCAATAGCGGCATTTTCTGCCGGCATACCGAAGGAATCCCACCCCATCGGATGGAGCACATTATATCCCCTCATCAATTTATACCGTGCCACTACATCACCGATAGTATAGTTCCTAACATGCCCCATGTGAATCCTGCCGGAGGGGTATGGAAACATCTCCAGCAGGTAGTACTTTTCCTTGCCGGGATCTTCCGTCACCTTAAAGGTTTCTTCTTCCTCCCACCGTTTTTGCCACTTCTCTTCGATTTCATGGGGGCGGTATTTTCTGTTCATAAGTGTCTCCAAAGCTTTTGATAAATGGTCAATCGCCTTTTATCATAAATTTTGCAACAATCAAAGTGAGATTGTACTCTTTCACAGGATTTTTAAGGGGAAACTACGAATTTCCACGAGATTAAAGCGGAGGCAGCCCGCCTTTAACAATAACCCTGAGAGATGAAGAAAAATCACATAAAAATTGTGAGAAAATATTAACAAATCTCCGTAACAAGTTTAAAAAAGAAAATGAAGAAGAAGGAAATATCTGGTTCATTATTTCCTTCTTTGGAAAGATATTTTCTGCAATGAACTGAATTCTTTTTCCCCATCCCCTTATCTGAAACAGCCATAAAATTTCCGTTGTTAATCCTAACGGGGCATTTACCAGTCGAAGCCTCAGGACATATTTCTCAAAAGCTGAAAGATTGTTTTTCCCAAGGGAATTCAGGACATGATCGGGAACATTCATTTCAAGAAGGTGTTTTGCGAGTAATAAAAAGTAGAGCAGAACTCTGTCAGCCCGAACCCCCCGGAAATATTGTATCAGATCCGACCAGTCAATCTTTTCCCTGTTTCTTTCAATAGATTCTTTAATATCGACAAACCAGATAAGTCGCCTGAATCCATGCTTTAAAAGATGGGATGAGAGGGAAATAAGGTTGTCGTACAGTGAAAGCCGGAATAAAGAGGAATGATTATCCCTGAGAGAAATCGCCCTTGTCCACACATCTTCATATTGAATATTCATTATCTCCCGGCGACTCCGTATTCGGTGCGTGGAGAGGAAATCAGTGTGCAGGTCTATGGAAATGATGCCCCTTTTATATGTATTCGGGTAAAACTGATTCGAGGAAAAGCCCATATCCTTCAGAATTTTCCTCATGTCATCCAGATTCTCCGGTCGAACCATAAGGTCAATATCCTCCATGGGCCGAAGGCCGATATCCGAATAAACCAGCTCCAGTAAAGCTGCCCCCTTGAGAACGATTACCGGAACTTTATACTTTTTCAAGAATTCCCTCAGGTCTTCAAGCACTTTCATCATGTGTTGATTTATAAGCGACGTTTCAGCATATATGCGAGCTAACAACTTCCTGGAGGATTTGGGCAGGTTTGTTAAAATGCCGAGATTCCGGCAATGGAAATAAAGAAATGGGGCAAGCCCTTCTTCGATGGCTTTATCTATAACGACAGGCCAGTCTATACTCTTTTTTATGTTTTCTTCGAGCCATGCAGCATCATCCCCGCTCAGTGTCTGCCGGGCTATGATCCTTAAAAGTTTATCTTCTATTTCTGACCCCATAATGACACACGGTATATAATAGACACCAGCACTTATGATTCTGTTGATTCATGCCTTTGAAATTATCAGCACCCGGAAACTCTGTGGATTTACTGTTGCAGATGCCTCCGAAATATCAGCAAAATGAAGACCATGAATACGTGCTAAAAACTCTTTTCCTATAGCTCTCCCCAGGCTCTCTTCCGTATAGGCAAGCTGGGATATACTCCTGTTGAAAAAAGGCAACAAATGCTCCTTCAGGGCGATGAAAGAAAGGTAATCAAGAACCTTTTCATTCTCATTAAATCCGAGAAAGTCCAGCATATTCGAAAATTCGGTATTAAAACCCAACACTTTCGCAACTTCAATCAGATGACCGAAGTGAATGGAAAATTCCGTATGGGCACTAAGTTCAGAGGCATGCGGATAAAGATGAATATCCCCATATTCGACAACAATGGCATTTCCGTCAGAAGATAAGATTTCTTTTAATTTAGTGATGAAATTAAAAGCCCCTATGTTGATCAGAAATTCTTCAAAGGCGTCTTCAAAATTTAAGTTGCATCTCTTACAAAACGCCACCGTCTCTGTCAGAGATTCCGGCGGCGTCTCATCTGAAAAAAAATAGTTTTTTTTCAATTTTGCCACTCCAAGATCAGCTATCATTTCATTAGAAATGACAAGATCAAATCTGGAATGACCAAAGTCATAATTTTCTATATTGCCCTCAATGAAAGAGGTCATTTTTTCATGGGATATATTTGTCTCTTTCTGAGACGAGAGTAAAACCGGGGAAAGATCAAAAAATGTATAATGGATCGTATTGTAAATATCCGGAAATCTTTCCTTTAAATATGAAAGAAACGCATTTCCAAAATAACCGATGCCGCAGCCTACCTCCAGAATATTTGCCCCTTTTTTCAGCACTCCCTTTTCGCAGCACACCTCTGCGAACCGCGCTCCGTAACTTAATCCTTTCAGGGCAGGATGGGAAAAGCGATAAACGTGGGAGAGGGTAATTTCCTCATCCTCAAATTGCTTCCCGGGATCTGTAATCCCTTCACGGTGGTAATCGACAAGACTGTGCTGATGGTGAGTCAGGTAAGCAGTTGATGAAAACTCCCTAAGAAGGGACAAAAACGGGTTTTTTGATTTGCCCTCTTCTTTGCCATGTGAACTCTCCCTGATAATAATACCTTCATCCACCCACTTCAAAAGCTTTTCAATCTTCTCGTCATCCAGGATGTTTGCATGTTTATTTTGATAGACAAGAGAGAGGAGTTTAACGTCCTCAGGGTTGGACAAAAGAAGTTTACAAGCCCTTTTACCGCTTAGATTAAGGATCAACAGTGGATCCCCTGTGAAGAAAAGTGTCCCGTAATTTACCTTGATTTCTGATAAGTCACACGTTTTATCCATCCGAATCACTTGCCTTCACAACGACACCCTTCTCCTCCATATCTGACAGGAGTTCACGTATATCACTTAACAGTCGTCCCCGATCTATGTCATATATTGCCAGCAACTCCTCACCTATGTCATTTAATGTTTTCTTCCCGTCAAGTCTCTTCCAGACCTCCCGTCCCACCTCATTTAAAGTGTAATAAATGATCTTATTCTCAACATTTTTCATATTTGATGGAATTACAAGAAAGGTATCGTCCAGCTCTCTGAAGGCAAATTCGTGTGATCTTTTATACATTTTGTAAACAACTGATTCCCGCCGGGGTTTATCCCGCACCTAATGCAGAGCGGGGATGAGAAATACAGGTGATTTTGACTTTTACAGTGTCGCGAAGCTTTTTGTATCCCGTATTTCTATCATGCTTTGCTGCCCGACAATAGTCACCTTTCCTGATCTGATTCCGGCAAATTCCCGCATTTCCCGGGGAATTAAGACACGTCCATTGTCTGTTATTTCAACATTTTCCTCGTGTAAGAACGGTGTTTTTTTCTTGAAAAGCCTGGAGTTCTTTATTTTCTTAAACACCTTCATCTGGGGAGTGTCCTCCGGGATAAGGAACACGAAACCATTGTCCTCCGGCGCCACAACATGAAATTGATATTTTCTTAATGAAAACATGAATTCTTCGGGCATCAAAATCATGTCATCCATTATTTCTCCGGAATAAGAACCGGAAAAGTTGTAATGCTGTATGTCCGGGTCACTCGAGGCCAGTGCATCTTTCCCTTTAAAACGAAAAAGCCTGTCAGGAAACCCGTAAATCACGGGTATGGCAAAAAGGCCTATCCTTATAAAATCCCTTCTCTTCATAATAAATTCCCTCCTTCATTTTGGGAATTATGTAGATTTGCGAGCAGACATCTCCGACTGCCGCGATTCGTGATATCTCCCCTTAAAAAGCGTTTTAAATATTCCTTAAACCTGGAGACAATCCAGAAATACCGCTCTTTCAATCTATTAATGCGTATTAATTTGCCTTCTCTGATGACCTCTGTAACCTTTCCCGCTATGGAACTCTTTTCTACTAATTCTTCCGTGAGATTATACCCATCACCCCTGACATAAACAAAATTGCCATACACTTTTTTGACCACCCTGTGGATGATATATTCCCCTTCTTCACCTTCGAATACGAGAAGATTGCCCTTTCTAAAACTTTCGAAAGGAAGTTCCCTTACTATCACAAAATCATCATCCCTTAAAAAGGGATACATGGAGTTTCCTTTAACCCTGTACAATCTCATTCAGCATCTCCCTGAAAAGAGAACTATCCCCACGAAGATCCGGTCCCCAGCATACTTCAAAGGCCGGATAATCGCACAGCTTTTCCAACAATCTTTTCTGTCTTTCCTGTTCCTTCTTGTTATATGACCATAAAAGCTGGGGTGTCAACCGCCTTAATAAATCTATCCTTTTTTTCGTTTTTTTAACAAAAGTCGGACCGCTGATGGCTCTCGGAAAAAGGAAGTATTTCAGGATGGCCGGTTTAAACTGCTCAGGCTCGGGAACAATCACCTCATTATTTAAAAAAATAGTGGAGTAAAAAGGAAGTATCTCAATGCCATTGGCGGATTCCCTCAACAGTGTAATATCATCACTCAAAAGGGAAAGTCCATTTTTCATAGCCAGATAACTCATGGTCGATTTGCCGCAATCAGAGGGTCCTACGACAAGATGCCCTCCTTTAAAGTGAAAACCTCCGGAATGTATTGCCCATATGCCGATTTCGGCAAGATACCGGTAAAAAAGCCCCCCTATTTCCTGGGCTACCTCTTCCTTTATGAAATCAAGGTTTACCTTAACCTTCTCAACTTGCTCTATTAAGAAGAATTTGAGCAGGCCGGCGACCTCTTCTTCATCGTTGCGGCTTATAAAGTTTACCCGCGCTCTTAATCCATAGATGTTAAAGTCAAGCATTGTGTCCAGGGTGAATCAGGATAGTCTTTTAGCCAGTCTAATTTGCCAAATTGATAAAAACACCAGTTGCATAAGGAAAGTGGCGCCTTCTTAATAGCATCTTTTCTTTCAAACCGCCATTTAAGAACTTCCGGTAAATAATTGAGATGCCTTACAATGAGATCCTCTAATGAAATTTCTTTAATGCTGCCGATGCACTCTTTTCCTTTATAATTCTCTGCGGAGGTTCCCACATTACTTAAGTTGTTGCAGAAGAGATAGTTCCCCTCCTCATCGATGCCGAATTTGTAAAAGGCATTACAGGCAAAAAGGTCATTAGCTGTATTGAATGCCTCAAGTTTTAACCGGGGATATATCCGGCGCCAATCTGTAAGTTGCGTAAAAAGCTGGTATATCTCATCCGGGTCCGGAATGAGTTCCTCCTCTATGAGCCTCTTTGTAGGCTGGATGAAGATAAATGACTGTGAAACGGCCCCGAGGCCTGAAGTAAACAGGAGTATATCTCTCAATTCGTTCTTGTTTAAGTTTGTCACCGCTGTTTTAATATAAAAAGGTATCCCCAGCAGACGACAGAGTCCTATAGCCTCCACCACCCTTCTGAAACTACCTTCCTTTCTGTTCCCGTCATGAATATCCTCTCTTGCGCTATCCAGGCTGAATCCTATCAGTTGAACCCGCTTCCTTATCAAAGGATTCCTAATTAAGGGGAATATTTTCTCTTTGAATAAATAACCGTTTGTAAGTATTTCAAAATCGATATTGTTTTCCGCCAGGCTTAAAAAGATATCCTCTAACTGGGGGTGGAGTGATATTTCCCCTGAACCTGTAATTCCTGCATATTTAAATCCCAGATATCGGAGCTCTCTCATAAGATGAGAAAAAAGATCTTTATCTATATACTCAGGCTTTGCGGACTTCTCCACAAGGCAGTGCCGACATGAAAAATTGCAAAAATTAACAATGTCAATTGTAGGGGCTCTCATACTCTTTAATCCAATCC
This sequence comes from Thermodesulfobacteriota bacterium, assembly GCA_034658835.1. Taxonomy (GTDB): domain Bacteria; phylum Desulfobacterota; class Syntrophia; order Syntrophales; family JADFWA01; genus JAUSPI01. The sequence goes on along the minus strand of JAYEGA010000073.1, from coordinate 26,450 downwards.
ATTTTATCAAAAAGCTTAAAACATGATACGCAGTTTCTTGTCTGATGCCCTTTGAGGTTTGAATCTATTACCTTTTCCATAAACCATGCAAAAGTCCGGTAATGTCTTATTATCCCCTCCTCAATGCCGATTTCCTTGATATTTCCAAGAAACTCCTTCCCGAATGTATCCGGCCCGTTTCCTGCTATTGGGTGAGAGAGGTTGCAGCAGAAGATGATATTTCCTTCATGATCAATGGAAATTCCCTGGGCGGGGTTACAAAAGGAAACCTTGTAATCAGGATCAGCATATCCTTCGATATTGACTACCATGGAAAATGAAGGAATGATTCTACCCTTGATATACCTCGTAACATCCATGTATTCCTGAGGTGAGGGCATCAATTTTTCTGATATTAAACGCGGTGTCGGAGTTAGAAGGACAAACCCGAGGCTCCCGACACCCATAGATGTGCATAAACAGGTAACATCCGTTATGTCGTTTATATTCTCTCTATGAATAATACTTTTAACGGATACAGGAATATTTCCTTGCACACAAACATCGATCGACTTGATAACCTTATCGAAGCTACCCTCGTGCCTAAGCATGTCGTGGGAAGCGGACGTTGCGCCATCAAGGCTGAAGCAGACGCCGGAAAAACACTCTCTTACTTCCGAATCAATAAGAGGAAGAATCCTTTCCTCAAAAAGAAACGCGTTGCTTACCAGACTGAATCGCATCCCATATTCTTTTATGAGCCTGAATATCTGCTTAAGATCCGGGTGAAGCGCCGGCTCGCCACCTGTCAGACAGACTTCCCTTATGCCAACGGATGAAACCTCCCTTAGCACAAACTCCAGCAATTCAGTCTGCATATGCGCTCTGGGAGACAGTTTATCCCTGAGGCAGTGGATGCAATCAAAATTACAGTAATTGGTAATATCTATGGCAACATTGTTTATCATCTAATAATTTAATTAAGTGGATAGTTGGCGTGTTATAAGCTGATTCAAGACAGATCACAATACCGGACAGGCGTTAAGGACGCCGCCCTCTGCTGAATATTCGGGAAAGGACGGTTTGTACCGAAACACTGGATTGAGTAATAAACTCCTGCTGAGCCTGTGAAGTCCGGCTGACCCTTTCAACAATATTCTGTAACGCAACGCTGCTTTCCGTCGTAGGCTGTGACAACTGATATTGTGTGGTTGTTACCCATGCTCTAACCGTCAGGATCTGGGACTCTTCCCTTATTTCCGGTTTGATGTATTTCTTTTTCCCCATGATACCGCCTTTTCTTCAAGTAGTTCCAAAAACTTTCGGATATCTTTTTCAACCTCATTTTCATCAACATCGTATTCCCTTGAAATAACGGCCTTTATCTCTTCTTCACTCTTACCTTCCTTTGACATTTTATATATGAGAAGAGCTGTCTCGTTCAGGAAATGACTGGAGCCTTTCTCAACATCTATAATCATGCCTTCTCCGTCAACTTCTGCCAGAATTACATCATCTTCCATAAAAGTCCTGCACTTTCCTGATCGCCATGAGCTAACCTCAAGAAAACTCAATATCCCACAAATATATATGAATATAACACACTTTCCCTCAAGAATAAAATACGTTTTAATAACCCTTCAACGGCCACCGATATCTCTGCAAAGCAAGGGGACAGATTTATTCTCCCAGTAAATGTGCGTTGATTGAAAGCAAGCACCTCTTTTCAATATTCTTTCAATCCTACTTCCTCCAGAATTCCGGAATCAGAAGAACAATAACGGTATAAATTTCAAGCCTGCCCACAAGCATACAGAACGACAGAACCCACTTTCCAAGGTAAGGGATCTCACTGTAAGTCGAAGATGGGCCTACCATCCCGAATCCCGGTCCCACATTACCGATTGTTGCAGCAACCGATGAAAAGGCTGTCATCATATCCAGCCCAAGGAAAGACATAATCAGGGTAGCAACGACGGTCAACGAAAGATACAGGATGAAAAACCCCCAGATGCTTCCCATCACCTCTGCGGATACTTTGTTTTTCCCGAGTTTAACCGTGGCCACTGCATGGGGATGTATAAGCCTGTACAGTTCCTTGTAAGCATGTTTTATAATAAGGAGTACCCTCAGGCATTTTATGCTCCCACCAGTGGAACCCGCCGATCCACCTACAAACATTAACAGGAGCAATATGATCTTGGAGAGTGCCGGCCAGCTGGCAAAGTTGTCTGTTGTATAACCTGTTGTGGTAAATATGGAAACCACCTGGAAGGAGGCATAGCGGAAAGATTTTGCCATTTCGTCAAAGAGATTCAGACGCAGATTCAGAGTTACTACAATTGTTGCAATAAGTGCAACGGCAAGAAAGAAACGGAGTTCGCTGTTTTTAAAGAAGGTCTTAAAGTTTCCTGTCAGCAGGCTGTAATGAAGGGAGAAGTTGATTCCGGCTATCAGCATAAATACTGTGATGACAGCGTCTATGTATGCACTGTGGAAAGAGGCTATACTGGAATCACTTGTAGAGAAACCACCTGTGGCCATTGTGGTGAAAGTATGACACATTGAATCAAAAACACTCATTCCTCCGAAAAGGAGCAGGATAAATTCAACTGTTGAGATGATAGCATAAACGATCCAGAGAATCCTGGCCGTCTCTGCTATGCGTGGTTTAAGCTTATCCTTTACCGGACTCGGCAGCTCCGCTTTATACAGTTGCATTCCACCAACCCCGAGGAGCGGAAGAATGGCAATTGACAGTATGATAATCCCCATTCCTCCCAGCCACTGGGTGAGAGAACGCCACAAGAGTATACCGTGGGGAATGTCTGCTATATTTGCGATAACTGTTGCGCCGGTAGTTGTAAACCCGGACATTGATTCAAAGAATGCATCGGTAAAGGTAGGAAAAACCCCATATATAAGATAGGGAAGAGATCCGAATGCAGCAGCAAGTATCCATCCGGCAGTGACAATTATAAAACCTTCTCTGTGGGTTAAAGATATTTTCTCCTCACGCGGCCTGAAGAGAAAATAAAAAAAGGCACCTGTTGCAGATGTCATCAACAGGGATAAGAGAAGGGCATTGAGATCCCCTTCTCCGAAATAAACAGACCAGCCTATGGGAAGGAGCATCGCAAGACCAAAGTAGAAGAGAAATGCCCCCAGGATGTGGAAGATGTTCTTTACCTTCATTCAAAATAATCCAGTTTGACGGTCAGAATTTTTTCCACCTGCGGAATTGCGCTACGGAGGGCAAAAATCACAACATGGTCTCCCGGAAGGACAACAGAGTCGCCACCTGGAATGATAACCTCATCTCCTCGCATGATGGCACCTACTATCGTACCCTCTGGGAATTCGATCTCTTTGAATGGTTTATTCGTTATTTCTGACGTCTCCAGCGCAACAACTTCAAAGATTTCCGCCCTGTCATCGTACAGAGGTGCAGCTGAAACGATCTTTCCCTTCCTTATGTAGTGCAATATCTTGCTGATTGCGGCATGTCTCGGGTTTATGACACCATCTATACCAACCGTAGAGATAAGATGAATGTAGTCCACCCTGCTTATCAGGGACACCACTTTTTTGGCTCCAAGCTGCTTTGCCAGAAGGGCACCCAAAATATTCGCTTCTTCATCATTTGTCACTGCAATAAAATAATCTGTATCCTGAATGTTCTCTTCCTTGAGCAGTTCCTGGCTTGTTCCATCACCATGGAGACAGACGGTTTTATTTAATTTAGATGCCAGGATTTCGCACCTGTCCTGTCTCCTTTCGATGATCTTGGTGGAAATACCTCTCTTCTCAAGCAGTTCAGACAGCATAAGACCTGTGATTCCTCCCCCCATTATTATAACCCTTTTGGGAGGATCAAGATCCTTCCCAAAGAAATTAAGTACATCTCTGACTTCAGTCGACTCCGCTACAGCAAAGAGATAATCGTTTTTCTTAATAACAGAATCACCAGTCGGTACAATAAGCTCATCTCCCCGGGTGATGGATACAACCAAAACTTTCTTTCCACCGCTCAGTTCTTTAATTTTACTCAGTTTTTTCCCTACCACAACACAATCATCATCAACATTAAACCCCACAAGTCGAATACGTCCCCCGGCAAAGTCGATAATTTCCGAAGCACCGGGAAACTCCATGAGATTCACAGCATTTTTTACCGCTTCACGCTCCGGATTTATACAGAGATCTATATTGAGATGATCTTTCCCGAAGAGTTCGGATTTTCCGTTTAGTTCCGGATTTCTTATCCTGGCAATCTTGAGAGGCACCTTTGACTGTGTGGCCGCAAGCAGGCAGGCTATCATATTTGTCTCGTCACTATCGGTTACGGCAACAACCATATCAGAGCGCTCCAGATCAGCCTCTTTCAAAATATGTGGACTGCTCCCGCTGCCCTGTATCGCCTGTACGTCCAGATTTTCAGAGACCATCCTCAGTTGTTCTTCATCTTTATCTATAATGACAACATCATTGCCCTCTTTAGAAAGGATATCCGCTATGTTATAGCCGACCTCACCTGCCCCTATTATTATTATTCTCACCTTTGTACAACCTCCAATAAGGGGTCAGGTCGTGATATCACGACCTGACCCCTTATTTTTACCCTTCTAAAATGTTAATCTTGATTTTTTCTTTGACGCTTACCTTAAACTTGTGCAGACCGAGAACAATTTCATCAAGAGAGGATTCATCGCCCAGTACACAGGGTGAAACTGAATCCAGCTTTTCGATATCCTTCAAAAGAAAATCAAAGCACCCTGTAATCATGGCCTCTGTCATCAGTGGTACTTCCAGGTTGCACCTGCCGATGGCCGGGATATCAAAGGCAAAGTCAACGCAACCTGTTTTTGTGATTGTGTGTGAAATATCGTATCCTGCCATATATAATGTATCGTAGGTTAGCTCAGTCGCTTTTCCTAAACCAAAAAGTAATACCTTTGAAGAGGGGATTCGTTGATGAGGGGCAATAAGAACTTTTTCCATGAAGATACCGGTAATTTTACCATTCGCAATCTTCGTTGAAATCATGCCATTGAGACGCCAATCAACAAGGCCACAGTAACCTCTCGGCGGCTTTTCGTCAGAAAAGAATCCGAGAACCAGACATTCGTGATTAAGAACATCCAGCGGTTTTGTCGATATCCTAATCTGCATTTTCCTTTTGCAATCTTGCATATAAGGCATCCAGAATACCGTTTATAAAAGAACCTGAATTCTCTGAACCATAATTTTTCCCAAGATCTATCGCCTCATTAAGGGTTACCCTGTAAGGAATATCATGGCAGTATAAAAGTTCATATGTAGCCATTCGGAGAATATTTTTATCTATCTTCGCCATCCTTCCGAGAGACCAGTTTTCGGAACAACTGTCAATTAGCCTGTCTATTCCTTCTCTGTGATTCCATGTGCCCTCTATCAACCTTGAAGAGAATTCCCTCGCTTCTTCGGACACCTCAAAGTTGCTCCAGAAAAGCTGGGTAGCCTCTTTGGCATCAATCTTTAAAACATCAATCTGATAAAGAACCTGCAGGGCAATCTCTCTTGCCTTTCTCCTGCGACCCATTAATTCCCTATATACATGTGAACTGCTATAACTTCCTGAAAAGATCGACCATTTCTATAGCAGAAATTGCGGCATCCCATCCCTTATTGCCCGATTTTGAACCTGCTCTTTCTATTGCCTGTTCAATCGTGTCCGCAGTAATGACACCAAAAGCAATTGGAATTTCAGTCTCCATTGCCGCAATGGCAATTCCCTTTGAAACCTCGGCACTAATGTACTCAAAATGAGGAGTAGCTCCCCTTATCACAGCACCAAGACATATAACGGCATCAAATTTACCACTCTTTGCAAGTTTCTTGGCTGCAATCGGTATCTCAAAAGCACCGGGAACCTTTACAATCTGTATATCTTTCTCGTCTGCTCCCGCCCTTTTAAGGGCATCTACGGCACCACCTATGAGCCTCTCGCAAATGAAATCATTAAAACGGCTGGCTACCAGGCTAAACTTCATACCTTTTGCTAAAATTTTTCCTTCGATAATCTTCGGCATCACCATATCTCCATTTCGCTATTAAGATAGAAGTCAGGAACCAGGAGTCAGAATAAAAAGTTCCGATTCCCTTCTGAATCCTGAATTCTGTCTCCTGACTTCTTTTTTATATATCCAGCAGGTGCCCCATTCTTTCCTTTTTCGTTTTAAGATAGCGGACGTTATTCTTGCCGGGTTTGATTTCTATAGGAACTCTCTCGGTGATTGTCACACCGTAACCCTGAAGCCCAACAATTTTTTTGGGATTATTTGTTATCAATCTCATCTTTTTTACACCCAGGTCAACAAGTATCTGGGCACCTATCCCGTAATCCCTTAGATCTACTTTAAATCCGAGTTCGAGATTTGCCTCAACTGTATCTTTACCCTGTTCCTGTAAGTGATAGGCCTTTATCTTATTTACCAGACCGATGCCCCTCCCCTCCTGATGCATGTATACGATGACCCCTTTGCCCTCTTCTTCCACCATCTTCATGGCAGCATGAAGCTGGTCACCACAGTCACACCTCTCTGAACCGAAAACATCACCCGTCAGACACTCCGAATGAACCCTTACAAGCACCTCATCCTCCGGTTCAATGTCACCCTTAATCAAAGCAACATGCTTCATGTTATCCACATCATTTTCGTAAATTATTAACTTGAACTCCCCTCCATAAATAGTTGGAAGGATAGCAGTTGCAGCTCTTCTGACAAGGGACTCGTGTTGTAACCTGAAGTTGATTAGATCAGCAATAGTTACTATTTTTAAGCCATGCTTTTTCGCAAAGATTTCCAGATCCGGCATCCTCGCCATGGTACCATCTTCATTCATGACCTCACAGATAACACCAGCAGACCTCAGCCCAGACAGCCTTGACAGGTCAACAGAACCCTCTGTCTGACCGGTTCTTACCAGGACACCTCCTTTCCTGGCACGGAGAGGAAATACATGCCCTGGACTTACAATGTCATCCGGCTTGGCATCATGAGCAACGGCCGTCAGTATCGTGGTCGCTCTATCAGCTGCAGAAATCCCCGTAGTAACACCATGCCTGGCTTCAATAGATACTGTAAAAGCTGTCTGAAAACGGGAACTGTTATCCCGTACCATCAAGGGAAGATTTAACCTGTCGGCAATTTCGCTATCAAGTGAAAGACATATCAGTCCCCTGCCATATCTTGCCATGAAATTGATCGCTTCCGGTGTAACATGCTCAGCGGCTATACATAAATCACCCTCATTCTCTCTATCTTCATCATCCACAAGGATAATCATCTTACCATTTTTAATATCTTCAATGGCTTCTTCAATTGTGCTAACACTCATCTTATTTCTTCCTCTCCTCCTATTTAAATCCATGTTCAGCTAAAAACGACATATCAATTCCTTCATCGCGGTGCAGTAGTTTTTCTACATACTTTCCTAATATATCTGTTTCTATATTTACCGGATTAGCCACCGCTTTAAATTGCAGGGTCGTAACACGGGCAGTATGAGGAACTATGTTAACATAAAATCTGTTCTTTTCACACCTGTTTACCGTAAGGCTGATGCCATCAACGGTTACCGACCCTTTCTCCACCAGATACTTGCTAAACGCTGAATCTATCTCAACACCAAATATCACAGAGTTTGATTTTACGACCTTTTCGCAAATTTTTCCGACACAGTCAACATGTCCCAGAACGATATGCCCACCTAAAAAATCATTTACCTTTAAGGATTTTTCCAAATTTACCCTGTCACCCCTCTTTAACATCCTGAGAGTTGTCTTTGACAGCGTTTCTGCTGAAACATCAACGGCAAAACTATCGTCAGTTTTGACAGTAACCGTAAGGCACGCTCCGCTCACTGAAATGCTGTCCCCAATCTTCACATCATCAAGGTTCATGGAAGTATCTATCTCCAGAAGGGCATCTTCCCCCTTTCTGGTCATCCTCTTGATAATTCCCATTTCTTCTATTATACCGGTAAACATTTTCCTCAGACTATTTATCTTCTTTTTCCTTTACACTCAAGAGGTCTTTTAGTTCATCCAGAAATTCACTGACATCCCGAAACTGCCTGTACACCGACGCAAATCTCACATAGGCTACCCCATCAAGATTGTGAAGTTCCGCCATGACCTTCCCTCCTATGATAGATGAAGGGATTTCTTTTGCTGGAAACTCTTGACAGGCCTGCTCTATTCTCTCAACCATATTTTCAATAACATCAATACTAATAGGACGTTTTTCACAAGCCTTTTTTATCCCGGAAAGTATCTTTACTCTGTCAAAAGTCTCCCTCCTGCCGTCTTTTTTCACCACCATCGGGAGGCCTTCCTCCACAAACTCATAAGTGGTAAATCGTTTGCTACAGGCAAGACATTCCCTTCTCCTCCGGATAGCGTTGTCATCCTTGCTTATTCGAGAATCAATGACCCTGTTCTCCACATTTGAGCAAAAAGGACACTTCATAATTTTGATACCTTGATGCCGGCCTCTTTCAGCATGTCCTCGGCTAACTTATCACTGTAACCTTCCTTGTAAACGATGCCAGTTATCCCTGCATTTATTATCATCTTTGAACATATTATACAGGGGTGATTTGTGCAGTAAATTATAGCGTTTTTAGTGCTGACTCCATGGAGGGCAGCTTGAATTATTGCATTCTGTTCCGCATGTAATCCCCGACAAAGTTCATGTCGTTCACCAGAAGGGATGTCCAACTGTTCCCGTAAACAACCTGTTTCCACGCAATGGCGAACCCCTGTCGGTGCGCCATTGTACCCTGTAGCCAGCATTCTTTTATCTTTTACTAAAACAGCCCCTACGTGGCGCCTCAAACATGTGGAACGTCTCGACACGAGCTCCGCTATGTCCATAAAATATTCATCCCAGCCAGGTCGATCAAGTCCGGTTCCGGGTTCCGGGTTTCGTGTTGCCGGTTTTATGCTCATTAAATTTATTCTCTTGCAATCCTTTATTTTTTATTGGGTTTTGTTCCTTAACCCAACCTGCTTCTTTGAACTTTGAACTCTAAACTCTATCACTGTAAAGAGGAAACTTGTCGCAGAGAGATCCGACTTCTTCCCTCACTTCCGCCACCCGCTTCTCGTCATTGATATTCTTGAGAGTGTCGGAAATTAAACGGGCTACGATTTTCATCTCTTCTTCCTTCATTCCTCGTGTCGTAACAGCAGGTGTTCCAATTCTGATTCCACTGGCAATCTGAGGTCCTTTCGTATCAAAGGGAATGGTGTTTTTGTTAACCGTTATGCCGGCCCTGTCAAGAACCTCATCGGCATCCTTTCCGGTAATTCCTTTGTCTGTAAGATCAATCAGGAAGAGATGATTATCTGTTCCTCCCGAAACGAGACGAAATCCCTCAGAAATCAACTCATCTGCCATGGCCTTTGCGTTTTTTACAATCTGTGCCTGATAAACCTTGAACTCATCAGTCAGCGCTTCTTTTAATGCCACCGCTTTAGCAGCAATGATGTGCATGAGAGGACCTCCCTGACTTCCGGGAAATACACGACTGTTCATGACTTTGGCAAAATCCTCCTTGCACATAACAACCCCTCCCCTTGGACCTCGCAGTGTCTTGTGGGTGGTTGTTGTCACAAACTCGCAGATGGGAACCGGCGTAGGATGAATGCCCGTTGCCACAAGACCGGCAATGTGGGCAATATCCGCCATGATGACTGCTCCCACCTTGTCCGCTATTTCCCTGAAGAGTTCAAATTCTAAGGTTCTTGGATAGGCACTCGCCCCTACTACAATTATCTTTGGCCTGTGTTCCTTTGCCTGTGCCTCTACTTCATTGAAATCTATGGTCTCTGTCTCTTTGTCCACACCGTAGGAAACGACATTATAAAGTCTTCCGGAAAAGTTAACCGGGCTCCCATGTGAGAGATGCCCACCATGAGACAGATTCATTCCCAAAATGGTATCTCCCGGTTGAAGCACCGAAAAATACACAGCCATATTTGCCTGAGTTCCAGAGTGTGGCTGAACATTCACATGATCGGCGCCAAAGAGTTGTTTGGCCCGCTCTATCGCAAGGGCCTCTACGACATCGACGAATTCGCAACCACCATAATATCTCTTTCCAGGGTAACCCTCCGCATATTTGTTAGTCATGACGCAACCCTGAGCCTCAAGCACAGCCTCACTGACAAAGTTCTCTGACGCAATTAGCTCCAGCTTCCCTGCCTGCCGTCTCGTCTCCTCTAATATTGCCCTGGAAACCTCCAGGTCAGTCTTCTCTAAAATAGACATTTTGATTATATTTCCTCCCATGATAAGTTTATTGTTAATACTATAACCAAATATTGATGCACTCGTAAAAAATCAAAAACGCCCCTCTCCCTTGATGGGAGAGGGTTGGGGTGAGGGTGAACACGACGCCATTTCATATACTTACGCCCCCCCCTTCCCTTTGTCCCCTCCCGCCAGGGGAGAGGAAATCCGACTTTTCACAAGACTATCAATATTAATATCTTATAATTCAGATTTTCTCAAGTTATCTGCTCGCTGAACACGTTCTCCACTTTCCGCTTTGGGGAGATGCAATACTTACGTTATCTGTAATTGCTTCTCTATATCCGTGATTTTGTTGAGCCGCTTGCTGTGCCGTTCACCTTCAAATTCAGTTTTCAGCCATGTTGTGATAATGACTTTCGCTGTCTCAATATCCGTTCTCCTCCCGGCTAAGACGAGGACATTTGTGTCGTTATGTTTCCTGCTCGTGCGTGCTGTATCGCTATCAAGGCATAGTACTGCTCGTACATCTGGAAACTTATTTGCCACTATCGTCATTCCGACACCGGAACCGCATACCAATATCCCATTCGTAAACTCCCCCGAAGAGACCTTTTCAGCAACCTTCGCACCGAAGTCCGGATAATCCACCGCTTCATCACTGTATGTACCCACATCAAGCACTTCCAGATCCACCTCAACAAGAAATTCGTTTACTTCCTCTTTGAGGGAAAATCCTGCATGATCAGAACCTATAATAATCTTCAAGATATTGCCATCCTCCATTCTTTGATGGTCTCGTAAAAAGCTCCGCTATGCCGACACGTCGGCATTATAATGGAAAGTAACTTGCGCTTTCAGCAAATGGACCTCGTTCCCACGCTCCAGCGTGGGAACGAGAGGGGAATGCGTTATTTATGGCAAATATTAGAAATGTTAACAACTTAAAACTCATTTGCGAATTTAAGTTACTTGGAAGTCAGAGACGGCTTCGTAAAAAACCCAAGTTCAAGGCGCGCAAATCGTGAGGAATGTGGCGTACATAGAAGTACGCTGCAATGACGAAGGATGCAGCGCAACGCAGAAATTGGATTTTTTACAAAGCCGTCATTCTTCTAATTTCTTAAATATCACCACCGCATTAGCTCCCCCAAAACCGAAAGTATTAGACATAGCAACCCCTACGTCCTTTTTTCTGGCTTTGTTGGGCACATAATCCAGATCGCATTCCGGATCAGGATTATCGAGATTGATGGTTGGTGGAATAATTCCACCACAAATTGACTTAACTGCGATTATAGCCTCCAGACCACCGGCGGCTCCAAGAAGATGACCGGTCATTGATTTCGTTGAGCTTATCGCAAGTGATTTGCTGTGCTCACCAAAGACCTTTTCTATCGCTTTCGTTTCGTAGATGTCGTTGAGTGGTGTAGAGGTGCCATGCGCATTAATGTAGTCTACATCGGTGGGCTCCATCCCTGCATCTTCCAGAGCGAGCTGCATGCACCTGGCGGCTCCCGTGTGACCAGGCGGTGGGGATGCCATATGAAAGGCATCACTGGTCAATCCATAACCGGCAATTTCACCGTATATCTTTGCCCCTCTTTTGATGGCAGACGACAATTCTTCCAGGATTACAATACCGCAACCTTCGCTTATTACAAAACCATCTCGATCCCTGTCAAAGGGCCTGCTTGCTGTCTCAGGATCATCATTTCTAACAGAGATAGCCCTCATGGCATTAAAACCGCCAATTGTCAGGGAGCAGATTGCCGCCTCACATCCCCCTGCAATCATTACATCGGCATAACCATTGGTTATAATCCTGAAAGAATCTCCTATTGCATAAGTACCTGACGCACATGCCGTAACCACGCAACTGATCGGGCCTTTAGCTCTAAACCTTATAGATACATGGCCGGGGGCGAGATTCGCAAGAACAGCCGGGACTGCAAAGGGAGATATTTTTTTAGGGCCGTGATTAAGAACATTCTCTTTTTCCTTCTCAATGGTAGCAAGTCCGCCTATGGCTGAACCCAATATTACCCCAACCCTCTCAGCATTTCCATCATTTATGGTCAACCCCGAATCCTCTATCGCCATCTGAGCAGATGCCATGGAATAGATGATAAAATCATCAAGTCTGCGAATCTCTTTTCTGTTCACGAAGTTTAAGGGATCAAAATCCTTTAATTCTCCGGCAATCTTTGTCTGAAATCCTGTGGTATCAAATTTCGTGATCTCCCCGATTCCTGATCTTCCGGCACAGACCTCCTTCCATGTATCCTCAACACAGTTACCGAGAGGATTAACAGTACCGAGGCCTGTTATGACAACTCTTTTTTTCAAAGAACGTCTCCTGTTTTGTTTTGAAAACCGTTTGTTATTGCATCAGGGCAAGTCATAACCTTTTTATTATTGCCATGGTTCTCAATTGTCCGAACTTCTTTCTTTTATATAATCAATAACATCCTGGATTGTGCGGAGTTTTCCCAGTTCGTCATCCATAATCTCCACACCGAAGCTTTCTTCCATTTCCATAATCAATTCAACAAGGTCAAGGGAATCGGCCCCAAGATCCTCTATAAAGGATGCCTCGGGAACACATTCTTCTCTGCTAACATCCATCTGTTCTACAATAATATCTATTATTTTCTCCGCAATCGCCATTCGGTTTCCCCCTGTTTTCTTCTGAAGGGTCTTCACCCCCACCTTTAATCTTTAACCTCACATATACAGCCCACCATTCACACGTATAACCTGTCCCGTTATATAATCGGCTTCCTTCGAAACCAGAAATACGACAATCCCGGCCACATCTTCCGGGGTGCCCAGCCTTGCCAGTGGTATTTGATTCCTGATTCTTTCTCTTTCCTTATCAAGAACAGTGGAAGTCATGTCGGTCTCAACAAATCCTGGAGCAACGGCATTGACACAGATGTTTCTGGAACCAAGTTCCCTGGCCAGAGATTTTGTTAATCCCAGAATTCCCGCTTTGGAAGCAGAGTAATTCACCTGCCCGGCATTTCCTGTCTCAGCAACGACTGAGGTTATATTCACAATACGCCCCCACCTTTGTTTCATCATATACCTTATAACAGCCTGGCAGCAGTTGAAAGTCCCGGTAAGATTAATATCTATTACATTATTCCAATCTTTTTTTTTCACACGTACAAGCAAACCCTCAGTAGAGACTGCCGCATTGTTTACGAGGATATCAACCCCCCTCTTTTTCTTCACAATATCACTTATAGTTTCCTGAGTTGCTTTAAAATCCGAAACATCGAAACAGGACAACTCACCATCTCCGCCTACATTTCTGATGATCCGGAGCGTCTCAGTTGCGGCTTCCTCATTCCGGACATAGTTAATATAGACGTAAGCGCCACTCTCTGCCAGTTTTATTGATATTGCCCGACCAATCCCCCTCGATCCCCCGGTTACCAGCGCTATCTTATCCTCGAGTTTCATTTAAGACCTATCGCCCGTTAAAAAATTCCATGGTTTTTCCAAGAGAACTGGTATCTTCAACATTCAACACCTGTATATTATTATCTATTCTTCTTACAAGGCCGGAGAGTATTCGCTTTGGACCTATTTCAACGATGGTGTCAATCCCCATCTTTGCCATTTTCTCTATCGTCTCCTGCCATCTGACAGGAGAATTGATCTGTTTTACCAAAAGCTCTTTGGTATTATCCTTTGAATGGAATAATTCAGGATTGGAGTTAGGAATAACGGGAATTTCACAATCTTTCAATTCGACCTGGTCCAGGTTTGCTTCAAACATATCAGCTGCTTTATCCAACAAACTGCAATGACAGGGAACGCTAACGGAAAGTTTAGTCACTCCCCTTGCTCCCTCCTCCTTTGCCCTTGTCATCGCTTCTTCAACGGCAGTCGAGTAGCCGGAGATTACAATCTGCTCCGGAGTATTAAAAATCGCCGCAGAAACCACACAATTATTCTGACTGATATCATGGCATATCTTTTCCACCTGTCCTTTACTCAGACCGATAATCGCGGCCATGCAACCAGCACCTGTCGATATTGCCTCCTTATGACATTGTCCCCTCGCATATACAAGCGCCAGGACATCAGCAAGATCAACAGCTTCTGCAGCATACAGGGCACTATACTCCCCGAGACTAAGTCCGGCCATCGCTACAGGCCTAACTCCAACCTCTTCTTCAAATACTTTATATGCTGCAATATCTACAGTTAAAATAGTGGTTTGAGTATTTACCGTCAGATCGAGGTCTTCCTGTGGACCATCAAAACAGAGTGAGGCAATATCAAAGCCGAGGACTTCCCGGGCTTCGGCAAAAACATCCTTTACTGTCTGAAAATGCTTGTGTAAATCGCGACCCATACCGACATATTGTGCACCCTGTCCGGAGAAGACAAGACCTACTTTATGCATGATTTCCTCTCAAGTTCTGCTAATGTCTCTCAAGAAATCTTTTCGATAGGGATAACTTCCCGACCCTTATACGTCCCGCAGTGAGGACATGCATGATGTGGCAACTTCGGCTCACTGCACTGGGGACATAGAGAAGTTGTTGGTTGTGTGAGAAAATCATGAGATCTTCTCTTGTTTCTCCTTGTTTTTGAATGTCTTTTGACTGGATTTGGCATGAGATATCCTTTTAAAAAATTAGTTTATGATTAGTTGTAAAATTATTATTTCTGTTTTGAAACCTTAAAATCCTCCAAAACGGCAAATCTGAAATCAACCGCTCTCATCTGACATTTACAATTTTCTTCATTAAGATTAACTCCACAATGCGGACAAATTCCCTTACATGAATCATTGCAAATCGGTTTAAGCGGGAGCTGAAGTAATATTTGCTCAAAAACGACCTGGCCCAATTCAATTACATCATTTTCGTAATAACCGGAGGAGAGGTCTTCGCTGGTCAA
The DNA here is from genome assembly GCA_034658835.1 of Thermodesulfobacteriota bacterium. Taxonomy (GTDB): domain Bacteria; phylum Desulfobacterota; class Syntrophia; order Syntrophales; family JADFWA01; genus JAUSPI01. Next base: position 11,247 of record JAYEGA010000073.1, on the reverse strand, counting down.
TTCCAATTCTTCTTCAAATATTTCCTTAATAGGAATAAGAGTATATTTAAACTCGGTTTTTACTGGAAAGGTAAAACCTCCCAGACATCTGCAGCACTCCAGATCAACTGCCGTCTCTATCTTAACCTCGAGTGACACAGTTTCGCCGACTTTGTTTGCTGAAAGGCAAATATCAACCCTATGAAGGGAAAAATCAATTCTTTCCTTCTCCGGCAATACTTTGTCGAACCAGCTCCCATCTTTGGAAAACTCAAGATTGAGCCCCCCTTCCGGTATATTTCCTACCTTGATCTTCAAAATCTGTTCCCTCTTTTTAGAGAAGTTGTTTTTATACCAAGAAAGGAACTTAATAGCTAATTAAAAAACACTGTTGTTGTCAAGCAAAATTTCTTCATAAACTCCTCTCCTTATACAAAAATCCAACTTGACAAAAGTCAGACATCAGTATTAAAGATGTTAACATCGTAACCAAGGTGTATGAAAAATGTCTGAAAAAAAAGGTATAAGAACAAGGTTTGCTCCATCTCCCACCGGGTTTTTGCACATCGGGGGTGCAAGAACGGCCTTATTTAACTGGCTTTATGCCAGACACAACAGCGGAAAGTTTATCCTGAGGATTGAGGATACCGATCAACTTCGCTCAACAGAGGAATCTACCACGGCCATTTTAGATGCCATGAAATGGCTTGGGCTTAACTGGGATGAGGGACCTTTCTTCCAGACTGAGTGCGTTGAACTCCACAGAAAGATGGTAAAAAAACTCTTGGATGAGGGAAAGGCATATTACTGTGCATGTGCCCCGGAAGAGCTGGACGAAAAAAGAAAAAAGGCGCTTACAAAAAGGGAAAAGCCGAAATATGACGGCACATGCCGGGATAAAAATCTCAGGAAGACCGCAAATTCAGTAGTGAGATTCAGATGTCCTCAAGTTGGTATTACGATTGTTAATGACCTTATTAAGGGTGCCATTAACTTTAATAATGAAGAGCTGGACGATCTGGTAATAGAACGGAGTGATGGATACCCCACTTACAACTTTGCCGTCGTTGTAGATGATGCACAAATGGAGATTACCCACGTTATACGGGGTGATGACCATCTCAATAACACACCAAGGCAGATCCTCCTCTATGAAGCATTAGGATACAAATTACCCGAATTTGCACATGTTCCTATGATCCTGGGGGCTGATAAGACAAGGTTAAGCAAACGTCATGGCGCTACATCGGTCATGGCATATGAGGATATGGGTTATCTGCCGGAGGCCCTTGTCAATTATCTGGTAAGACTCGGCTGGTCTCATGGGGATCAGGAAATATTTTCACTGGATGAGCTGATTGAGCTGTTCACTCTTGAGGTGGTGGGCAAATCTGCCGCGGTTTTTAATCCAGAAAAGCTACTCTGGCTTAACCAGCATTATATAAAGGAATGCGCCGCAGAAAGACTTACTCATGAATTAAGTCCTTTCCTGAAAAAATCAGGGCTGGATACGTCAGACAAAGATTTTGTAAAGAAAGTCGCTCTCGATCTGAAAACCAGATCAAAGACCCTTGTGGAGATGGCAGATTCAGGAATATTCTACTTTAAGGACGAAATAGAATATGAAAAAGCGGCAGCAGAAAAATTTTTGAAGATGGAGTTTGCAGAACATCTGGAGGCCGTGATAGAAAAACTGCCCTTGCTGCAGGATTATACAAAAGAAGGGATTGAAGAATTTCTCCGGGAAATCGCAAGGGAAAGGGATACAAAACTCAAATTTATTGCCCAGCCGATGAGAGTTGCCCTGGCGGGGAAAACTATAAGCCCCGGCATTGATCAGGTCATGATAACCTTGGGGAAGGAAAAGGTTGCTCAAAGAATAAGAAAAGCGTTGGACTTCATAAAAAATCATTGAAGTTTCCTGAAACAAAGTAAACGCTATTTGCAAATTAGTAGAATATAACATTCGAGGTATGATGCTATGGCACTTTTTGTCGCGTTAGATAAAGAAAGTGGAAGAAGAACTTTTGCGATATTTTTTGCGTTGTGTTCCCTTCTTCCCTTATTAATCGTGATTTTTTTCATCTTTTATTATCTTCTCCCTGTCCTCAAACCTGACCAGATTGACAACTTAAAGGACACATTTATATATGCTCTTTCTTCCATGTTTCTTTTCCCCTCCCTCTGTTTCCTCCTGATGTCTCGCTGGATGAGATCATTGGAAGCCTTGACAAAAGAAATTAAGGCAAAATCAATTCAGGTAACAGGAAAAAAGGAGGAAATTAAAGAAGAAAACGAAATCATAACCCTCAAACATCTTTTCAATGAACTGTACTGTGAACTTCAAGATAAAATAAGTCGACTAAGTGAATATTCAGACAATCTAATTGATTCCAGCCTTGAACTTTCAGCACTTGCCATAACAGATGCCTTAACTACTTTATATAATCGCCGCCATTTTGATTTACTGTTGGCTGAGGAGACAAACAGGGCAAAGAGGTACAATCTTGAACTTTCACTCATCATGATCGATATCGACGATTTTAAAGAATATAACGACTCACTTGGTCACCAGGCTGGCGATAATTTATTAAGGGATTTAGGACTGTTGATTCGAAAATCACTGCGTAAATCGGATATTGCTTTTCGTTACGGCGGTGATGAATTTGCCATCATTTTGCCGGGATGTGGTATAAAGGAAGCAGAGGTTGTAAGTAATAATTTAGCTAATATCATTTCAGATTATCAGTTTGATGATCTGGAAGAAACAAATTTAAGCAAGATGACGATTAGCTGTGGTGTGACTTGTTATGCGCAGAGTTCAAATTTGGAGGAATTTGTCAGAAAAGCCGACAGCTTACTATTTAAAGCAAAGGGGGCAGGTAAAGGATTTGTTATGTGTTAAACATAAAATAATACTTGAGCTCATAATCAATAAAATAGGATTCCGGCTCTTAGACTAAAGCGTAAGAAATTAAATCTTGACATCTCAAGATTATTTGTCTATGCGGTATCACTCAAAAGCACCTTTATTGGGGGATCGTCCATCGGTATGACTCAGGTCTCTCGAATCTGCTACCCAGGTTCGAATCCCGGTACCCCAGCCATGGTCCCATCGTCTAGGGGTTAGGACGCTGGCCTCTCACGCCAGTAACGGGGGTTCGATTCCCCCTGGGACTACCAGAAATGTTAAAGGGTTAGCCGTTGCCACGGTTAACCCTTTTTTTGTGTGTAGGTATGTTCAGGATTCCTGTTCTTCGTCATATTCAGGAGATTCCACGTCAATGAATATTCCCTCTGTGCCTGAAGGAGATACATCAACCCTCTCCTCACGCTTTTTGGGGTCATCAGTGTTGTATCCCTGCCAATCAATCCTGAAATTCCGGTCCGGCTGTTTTACCTTTTGACTCATCGTTTTCTTTTTGGTGCCGAAGCCGGGACTTGAACCCGGACGGGCGTAACCCACTACCCCCTCAAGATAGCGTGTCTACCATATTCCACCACTTCGGCACAATATATATTCAAATTTATCTTTCCCGAAAGATTCCGTCAACGGAAAAGCGTATGGTATGGGGGTCAATATCTGACCCCCGGTGGACTATCTCCCACCAGAATTCTTTGACCCATCTTCCGCGGTTTTGGCGGATTGTTTTGTGTTTTGAGGGATATTTCCAGGCACGTTTTGATCCTTTGGCACCGCTTGTTCAACTGCTGTCTTGTCAGGTCCCTCCATAACTGAACCCTTATGAGTAGCAGCATAAGCGAGCCAGAGAGATGTTAGCATAAAGACTGTGGCAATAACAGCTGTCACTTTTCCAAGAAATGTTCCTGGACCGCTGCTTCCGAAAACGGTCTGACTTGACCCACCACCAAATACAGCTCCCATATCCGCCCCTCTTCCTGTCTGAAGGAGCACAATAAGGATCAATGCTATACACATAACAACATGTAAAATAACTATAACTTCATACAATTTAGAAATACCTCTTTAGAATTTTGCGATCTTAATGAATGTTTCGACATCGAGACTCGCCCCGCCAACAAGAGCACCATCTATATCCGGTTGACTCATAAGATCACCTATATTATCGGGATTGACGCTTCCCCCATAGAGTATCACTGTATTGCCGGAAATATCTGTTCCATGAATTTCTGTTATCATGTTTCGAATAAAGCGGTGTACTTCTCCAGCCTGACCAGGTGTAGCCGTCTTACCTGTACCAATAGCCCAAACCGGTTCATAAGCGATAATTATCTGCCTTATATCATCAGAAGACAGATCAATCAATCCCTCTTTCAGCTGTCTTTGAATAACGGTAAACGTCTGACCTGATTCCCTTTCATCTGAAGTTTCCCCAAAACAGAATATTGGTCTCAGGTTGAACTTCAGGGCAATTTTGATCTTCCGATTTATATCGCCATCTTTTTCATTAAAGAGGGTTCGGCGTTCAGAATGACCTATTATAACATACTTACAACCTACATCGATCAACATCCCCGCGGATACTTCACCTGTATAAGCCCCTTTTTCATCCCAGTGAAGATTCTGGGCAGAAAGGTGAATGGCAGATCCCTTCAATACTTCCGCTACAGGATAAAGTGATGTAAATGGCGGGGCAATTACAATATCACTGTCCGCAGGTTCGGAAAACTTTTTCCTCAATTGATGGGCGAAATCGACAGATTCTTTGACCGTCTTATGCATTTTCCAGTTTGCAACTATAAAAGGTTTTCTCATTTTAGATTCTCCAAAGAAAGTATCAGCTTTGTTTACTTAATCAATAACTCTATCTATACCAGAAAATTTAGTCAACACTTTTATTGCCAAAAGTTTTATCCCGCTTTTGAAACAGACTACCCGCTTTCGATTACCACGGTTGAAACAAAAAAACCTTGACAATTATTGAGAGTTATGATTAAGAATCCGCTGCTTTGAGTTATAGGTTTATGAAGGGTTATTTTAGTGAGGGCAAACAGGAAAGTTAGAGATCAGAGTATATTTTTACAGATATTTGCACCCGTTATTTTGGGGTGGCATTAGATTAGTCTAACCGGGCCAATTTTTGTTTGCTCGGCTTTTTCGTTTTTAATTAAGGACTGTCTCTGTGAGGTAATTAGTAATGGTAAGTATTGATTATACTGTCTGTATTCAAATGTTTAATTTTCTTCTCCTGATTTTCTTATTGAATATGTTTCTCTATAAATCAATCTTGGGAATAATTGGCAAGAGAAACCAGCAACTTACGGAATCGGATGAAGAAGTAAAGAGCCTCAATCAGACTATTGAACAAAAAATGGCTGAATACGAAGAAAAGGTTCGCCAGGCAAAGCTGGAAGCATTGAATCAGAAAAATGAAATAGAGCAGGAAGGATCTGAAGAAGGCGGAAAAATAATTGAGGAAGCGAAAAATAAAATCTCACAGATGATTGAAGAATTTCATGTAAAGATTGGCAAGGAAATGGACCAAGCAAGAGAGTTTTTGAAAAAACAGTCTCAGAATACATCGATTGAGATCGCCGAAAAAGTGTTGGGGAGGAGCATTCAATGAAAGAATGGTTTTCAAAAAATCCATATAAGCGATCTTTCTTACGTTTCTTGCTACCCGTTGTTATGATTGTGATTTTAACTTCCGTAATGGTACACGCCTCGGGAGGATCAGATGAATCTCATGGTAACGGTGGACAATTGCTCGATTTCAGCTTTAGGGCTTTAAATTTTGCTGTTTTTATTGGAATCATTTACTGGCTCGTTCGAGATAAGATAAAGGAATTTTTCTCCGGAAGGCGGACAGATATCAAAATTTCCCTGGAAGAAGCAATAGCCGCAAAGGAGGAAGCCGAAAAGAAATTTAAAGAGTACTCTGCTAAACTGGACAAGGCTACTGAGGAGATTAATGAAATCTCTGAAATGATAAGAACACAGGGATTGTCAGAAAAGGAAAAGATTATTGAAAGTGCCAGAATAACTGCTGAGAAAATAAAAGAAGACGCCCAGACCAGAATTGAACAGGAAACCAAGAAGGCCAAAAGTCAATTGAGGGCTGAGGCAGTTGAACTTTCCATACAAATGGCTGAAGAAATTCTAAAAAGTAACGTTAAAGAGAAAGACCACGAAAATATAGTTAAAGATTACTTAAAGAGTATTTATTCGCAAACTCACTCTGGACAGACTGATACTAAATAATAAGTGCTCAGCATTCAGCAGATAGCTTTCAGTAAAAAACAAATTTAGGGTGGTGAGAAAATTGATCGGTAGTGGCATTGCAAAGCGTTATGCAAAAGCTTTCTTCAGCGTAGCTGGAGAAGAAGACAATTACGAAAAATTCTACGGTGAATTGAAAAGTTTTTCTTCCATACTTGAGGAAAACGAAAACCTGAAAGACTTTTTAGCCAATCCTGTTTTTGATCAGAGTGATAAAAAGGCCATTGTAGAAAAGGTGTTGATAAGTATTGACATCTCAAACATGACCACTAACTTTCTTAAGCTACTGGTAGATAAGCGGAGGGTTGATATCCTTCCGGATATAGAAAGTTGTTATCGAGAGCTTATTGACAGTACACTGAAAAAGGTAAGGGCTGATGTTAAAACAGCTTTCCCTTTATCCACTGAATTATCCGAAAGTATTAAGAGTAATTTAGAAGAGCTTACCGGCAAGAAGGTCGATGTCACTATTGAGGATGATCCAACACTTCTGGGCGGTGTTGTTGTGAGAATTGGCGATACTGTCTATGATGGAAGCATAAAGACTCAATTGAACAACATAAGGAATCTCTTAGGGGAGGAAGCATAGATGGAAAAAATCAGGGCAGAGGAAATAAGTGAAATAATTTCCAAGCAGATAAAGGATTATGAAAAAAAGCTGGATGTAAGTGAAACCGGGACTGTCCTGTCAGTCGGGGACGGCATTGCAAGAATTTATGGAGTGGAAAATGCCATGGCAATGGAACTGCTGGAATTTCCCGGCGGAATATTGGGTATGGTTCTGAACCTGGAAACTGATAATGTCGGTGTTGCCATTCTTGGAGAAGACACACATATCAAAGAAGGAGATACAGTTAAAAGGACAGGCAGGATTGCCCAGGTTCCTATCGGAGAAGCCGTATTGGGTCGGGTCATCGACGCAACCGGTGCACCCATGGACGGAAAGGGGCCGATTGAGACGACTGAGTTCAGAAGGATAGAAATGATTGCTCCCGGTGTCATTGAACGTCAGCCGGTCAATGAACCCATGTATACCGGGTTAAAGTCTATAGACGCCATGACACCTATCGGGAGAGGTCAGCGGGAGCTCATCATCGGTGACAGACAGATAGGAAAAACCGCTATCTGTATTGATGCCATAATAAGGCAAAAGGATACCGGAGTTAAGTGTATTTACGTTGCCATCGGTCAGAAAAAATCGACCGTGGCCCAGGTCGTGGAGGCCTTGAGAAAAAATGATGCCATGGATTACACATGTGTAGTCTCGGCCTGTGCCAGCGATCCGGCTACGCTGCAGTATATCGCCGCATACTCCGGATGCAGCATCGGTGAATATTTCAGGGATAAAGGGGAGGATGCCCTTATTATTTATGATGATCTTTCAAAACAGGCGGTTGCCTACAGGCAGATATCTCTCCTTCTGAGAAGACCTCCGGGTCGTGAGGCATTCCCCGGAGATATTTTTTATAACCACTCAAGATTGTTGGAACGTGCTGCGAGGGTGAGTGAAGAGTTAGGGAGTGGTTCCCTGACTGCGCTCCCGCTTATTGAAACCCAGGCAGGAGACGTTTCCGCCTATATTCCCACCAATGTTATTTCCATTACAGACGGTCAGGTGTACCTTGAGCCGGATCTATTCTTCTCCGGCATACGACCTGCAATCAATGTGGGATTGTCTGTTTCGAGGGTAGGTGGCGCCGCCCAGGTCAAGGCAATGAAACAGGTTGCAGGAACTCTGAAGCTTGATCTGGCCCAATACAGAGAACTGGCGGCCTTTACCCAGTTCGGAAGTGATCTCGACAAGGCAACACAGGCCCAGCTGGCAAGGGGAGCCAGGTTAGTTGAGATATTGAAACAACCTCAATATCAGCCAATGTCCCTGTCAGAACAGGTACTTATTTTGTACGCAGGTACCAAAGGCTTCCTGGACAAATATGAGATTGAAAAGTTAAAGGATTACGAAATCCAACTTTCAAGTTTTGTAAAGGGAAAGTACTCTGAAATTATGACCGAGATAGATGAGAAAAAAGAGATAAGCCCGGAACTGGATAAAAAGATGACTGATACCTTGACGGAGTTTGATTCCGTATTCGTTACCGAGTAGATATTATTGAGTAAGGAGTAAATATTAATGGCCGCATTAAGAGACATTAAAAGAAAGATTGTAGCGGTTGACAAAACCATGCAGATAACAAAGGCCATGAATGCGGTAGCTGCCTCGAAATTTAAGTCTGCCCAGTTGAGAATGGAAAATTTCAGGCCCTATGCAAGTAAATTCATGGAAGTGCTTAGCAGCCTGGCGCTCCGCGTGGATCCTACGACTCATCCGCTTCTGGCAGTAAGGGAACCGAAAAAGATCAGAGTAATCTGCATGACCTCGGATAGAGGACTCTGTGGAGGTTTTAATTCAAATTTAATCAGGGCTACAGATAGATTCCTCAAAGAAAAAGCAGGTGAAGGCAAAGAAGCAATATTAATCCCGGTGGGTAAAAAGGGAAGAGATTCCTTCAGGAGGAAGGTAGATATTGTAGCTGAGCACACGGATGTGTTTGGAAATTTTGACATGAGCCTGTCTGCTAAAATCGGGGAAGATATTATCCCTTCTTTTATTGCAGAGGAATATGATGAATTATATTTGATCTTCAATGAATTTGTTAATATATCCATTCAGAGACCGACAGTTGTGAGGTTGCTACCCTTACCATCTATAGGCAAAGAGACAGAAATAGAACCTGAAAAAAAAGTTGATTATATCTATGAACCCTCCGAAGAACTTCTCATAGAACAGCTTCTTCCGATGTACATTCGGGTTCTCATTTTCAGGGCGCTCTTGGAAACATCAGCCGGAGAGCACGGTGCAAGGATGGCAGCTATGGACAATGCTACCAGAAATTGTGATGAAATGATCGAGGATCTTACACTGAGATACAACAAGGCAAGACAGTCGGCTATTACCGCTGAGTTGATGGACATCGTAGGTGGTACGGAAGCATTGGCATCTGGATAAAAGTCAGGACACGGTCTTGTCTTACATTATATAGAATTATCACTTTAGTTTTTTAACCTTATTTGAGGAGAAAGATATTATGAACGAAGGAACTATCGTACAGGTAATAGGCCCGGTTGTTGATGTGGCATTTGAAGAGGGAAATTTGCCGAGCATCATGAATGCTATCGCAATAACTAACCCGACAATCAATGACGAGGATGATAATCTGATTGTAGAGGTTGCGCAGCACCTGGGTGATAACGTGGTCAGATGTATTGCGATGGATATAACAGATGGTCTGGTAAGGGGTATGCCTGCGAAAGATACAGAGGCACCGATTACGGTACCTGTAGGAGAGGCATGTCTTGGAAGGATCCTGAATGTTGTCGGCAGGCCCGTTGATGGCTTAGGGCCTGTAGATGCAAAAATAAAAATGCCGATACATAGAGAGGCTCCGACGTTTCTTGAACAGGATACTTCAGTGCATGTTCTGGAGACAGGTGTTAAGGTTATCGATCTGCTGGTACCCTTTCCCAGAGGTGGAAAGATGGGGATGTTTGGAGGCGCGGGCGTCGGTAAAACCGTTGTCATGATGGAAATGATTCATAATATTGCCATGCACCACGGAGGTATCTCGGTGTTCGGTGGTGTGGGCGAAAGGACGAGAGAAGGCAACGACCTCTATTTAGAGATGAAAGAATCCGGGGTTATCGAGAAGGCGGCCCTGGTCTATGGTCAGATGACAGAACCGCCTGGAGCGAGGGCACGTGTCGCACTGACAGCCCTGGCTGCTGCTGAATATTTCAGGGATGTGGAAGGACAGGATGTGCTTCTCTTTATCGATAATATATTCAGATTTACCCAGGCAGGCTCCGAGGTATCGGCACTGCTTGGCAGAATGCCCTCAGCGGTTGGATATCAGCCAACCCTGGCCACAGACCTTGGAGAACTTCAGGAAAGAATTACATCAACTGACAAAGGTTCAATTACAGCAGTTCAGTGCGTGTACGTTCCCGCTGACGACCTGACCGACCCGGCACCGGCAACAACCTTTGCCCATCTGGACGGTACAGTCGTTCTGTCAAGACCTCTTGCCGAGCTGGGAATTTATCCCGCCGTCGACCCACTTGATTCAACTTCCCGCATACTCGATCCGAATGTACTGGGTGAGGAACACTATCAGGTAGCGAGAGAAATACAAATGACCCTCCAGAAATATAAAGACCTCCAGGATATTATAGCAATCCTCGGTATGGATGAGCTTTCCGATGAGGACAAGTTGACCGTGGGAAGGGCAAGAAAGATCCAGAGGTTCCTTTCACAACCCTTCTTTGTCGCTGCCCAGTTTACCGGTACGGATGGAAAATTCGTCTCTTTTCCCGATACAATTAGAGGGTTCAAAGAAATCATCGAGGGGAAACATGATGACCTTCCCGAGCAGGCCTTCTATATGGTTGGTGGCATTGAAGAGGCGGTTGAAAAGGCACAGAAACTTTCAGCATAGCTGAAGTTGGAGGATATATAGATGGCTGACGAATTGATGCTGGAAATTGTTACGCCGGAGAAAATGGCTTTTAGCGATAAGGTTGAAGATGTAACAATACCCGGCAGTGAAGGTGAATTTGGGGTATTGGTGGGACATGCGGCACTTTTGGGTGGAGTCAACTTTGGTGAACTCAATTATACGAAAGACAACAAAAAAACATATTATGCCATAAATACGGGCTATGCTGAAGTAACGTCCAGCAAGGTGACGGTCCTTGTAGAGTCTGCTGAAAGGGCAGATATGATTGACAAGGAAAGGGCAAAAAGGGCGAAGGAGATCGCAGAACAGAAGTTAGCCAAGATTTCCAAAGATGATCTCGATTATGAAAAAATTAAAAGCTCTTTAGAAAGAGCGGAAAAAAGACTTAAAATAGCAGAAAATACTTAGATAATTCACATTTAGGCGCAATACTGTTCACTTAACCACCACAATACGGACATTCCTTTGTTTGATGGCTGCAGTGTTTACGCTCCTTGGTTTTACAGACCAGTTACTCATTTTTCGTTTGACCACACGAGGGTTGTGCCTGCC
>JAYEGA010000072.1:0-9642 GCA_034658835.1 Thermodesulfobacteriota bacterium | reverse complement strand
TTCCTTCCGCATAAACTCTTAAGGAAACAATCTTGGAAAGGGAAAATATTACAACATATATGAACATAAAAAGACCTGTCATCGAACCAGTGATACAATCGAGAAAAAAACCGAGAACAAAAGATAAGATTCCGCCTTTCACAACGTCCAGATGAAAGCCGGCCCACACAACCAGTATCAGCGAAACTTCCAATTCTATTTTGCCCAGGAAAAAAAGATCGAGGACAGTCGTTTGAAAAACAATAAGTAACAACGAAAATACAGGCAAAATAAGGTAATATATCATTTTTTGTCTACCTTATCTGGTAATATCACAAGTACCTCTTCGAGCTTTGAAAAATCAACAGCCGGGGTTACTTCAATTTCCTGAAACAAGCCGAACTTTTTCTTTTTCACTCTCGTGACAGTACCGAGAAGCACCCCTTTGGGGAAAACACCGGCCAGGCCTGAGGAAATTATCTTATCTCCTGCCTGAACCTCTTCCAACCGATGAACATATTTTAAGATGCATCCTTCAGAACCGCGCCCCTGCAGCACTCCCTGCGCTCTGCTTCCCTGGATAAGAGCATCAACATTGCTGTTGTAGTCTATCAAAAGAAGAACTCTTGACGCATTCCATGAAGTTGCTATGATCCTGCCTATAACGCCTTCATCGATCAAAACAGGTGATTCCAATCTTACACCATCCGTAGTTCCTATGTTGATTAATGTCGTCTTAAATACAGATGACCTGTTTCTGCCTATAACCCTGGCAGCAACAGTGGGATAATTAACTTTTCCTTTTAGTGCGAGGAGTTTCTTTAACCGCATTCCCTCAAGATAAATTTCCTGATGATAGTTAATCTCTTTTATTAAAGAAACAACCTTCTTTCGAAGCCCCCTGTTTTCTTCCTCCAGACCCACTAAAAAGATATACCTTTTCCATATATTGCTTACACATTCTATAGATGAGTTGACAATACTTTCTAATGGTGTCGCTGCTTCCAGAACCAGTTTTCTGAGGAAACATGTTTCCCCCGGCTGTCTCAGGTTTAAAGAAAGAATTATAATGGAGGCGATTATAAGAATAGATGCTATAATAATAGATTGATATTTCTTAGGAAATGACATTTTTCACATGAGTAAGCGGTCAGATTTTAGTATTTCTATATAAATGTTCAGCGATCAATGATCAGCCCTGGATCTGGAGGAAGGTATGGTTTGAAAGGCTTTAACAAACTCAAGCTGAGGAGAGAAGCAAGGACGCCGAACTTATTCGTTTTCTCATTAATCCGGAAGCTTATAGCTGAAAACTTACTATAATTGAACGGCAACCTCTTTCAGTAAATTCAACTCGTCCAGGACCATACCTGAACCTCTAACCACTGTCGAAAGTGGATCGTCAGCTATCATTACGGGAAGACCGGTCTCTTCTCTTATAAGAACATCTATATTCCTCAAAAGCGCTCCCCCCCCGGTTAAAACAATGCCTCTGTCAACAATATCACCTGCTAATTCTGGAGGAATCTGCTCCAGCGCATTCTTTATGGTATCCACGATAATGCTTATCGGTTCCGCTATAGCTTCCCTTACCTCTTCTGAATCAAATTCCACGATCTTGGGAATACCCGATATCAAATCTCTTCCCTTTACTTCTACTGTCCTCAATTCATCCTCTGGATATGCACATCCAATGGTTGTCTTTATTATCTCTCCTGATCTTTCTCCGATCAGAAGACTGTATTTTCTTTTCATAGTTTGCACGATTGCCTCATCCATTTTGTCACCAGCAATACGCACAGACTTTGAATAGACTATACCTGATAGTGATATGACAGCAACCTCGGTAGTCCCTCCACCCATATCTACAACCATAGAGCTTACCGGCTCCGTTATTGGCAGGCCGGCGCCTATTGCTGCCGCCATCGGTTCTTCAATAAGATAAACCTCTCTGGCTCCCGCGGATTCAGCGGTTTCCTTGACAGCTCTTCTCTCAACCTGTGTAATGCCGGAAGGGATGGAAATAATAATTCTGGGACGAACCAGAGTCCTGCGGTTATGTACGCTCAGTATGAAATGCCGCAACATCGCCTCCGTAATATCGAAATCGGCAATAACACCTTCCCTCATCGGCCTGATTGCCACTATATTGCCAGGTGTTCTACCCAACATCTTTTTGGCATCCTCACCGACGGCCAGCACTTTTTTCATTCCTTTTGAATCCCTGTGAACAGCAACGACCGAAGGTTCGCTCAATACTATTCCCTTCCCCTTCACATAAACCAGGGTATTTGCCGTCCCCAGGTCTATTGCCAGATCATTGGAAAGCTTTCCAAAAATAAAATCGAATAGCAAGGCTTCTCCCCCCTGTTTTCTTATAAGTTAGATGTAGCTAAAGTTTTATGCCTTTTACCCTACGCAGTCACAAATAACTTACATATCTTATTTTATCAGTCCAATCAATCCATTTTTCCAGAAAATCATTGCATTTTGCAGGTTACTGTACTACTAACGCCGAAGAGTGTCTACTCAGGTATGGGTAGTTACAAGACACAAAGAAGAGGAAACGTTCTATGCTCCGTTCGATGAGAAAACATGCCAGAAACTGGCTAATGAAAATACTGTTAGGTATTATAATAATTGTTTTCATATTCTACTTCGGTTCCATCAGGGGAAAGAAGCAGGCAGAATCTATTGTTATCATAGATGACAACACCATTTCCTATACCGACTTTCGGAACGAGTACCAAAATCTCATTGACCTTTACCGACAGCGTTTTGGAAATAGTCTTACAGATGATGTTCTGAAAAGATTGAACCTGAAGCAGCAGGCATTGAATAACCTGATCAATCGTGCCATCGCTATCCAGAAGGCCGATCAACTCAAGCTGTGCGTGAGCGATGATGAGGTCAGAACCTCCATCCTTTCATACCCGGCCTTCCAGAAAAACGGTGTTTTTGACAACTATATATACCAGCAGATACTCCGCCACTACAGGATGAGTCCTGGGGATTTTGAAGTTTCGCAGAAGAGGGCATTGAAGATTGCAAAATTAGAAAAACTCATCAAGGAAGCTGTAAAGGTCTCCGAAAAGGAAGTATATGACATCTACAGGATTCAAAATGAAAAGAGAAACCTGGAATTTATCAAGATTGCTATCAGTGACTTCAAGGCAAAAGTAAAAACAACTGACGCCGATCTAAAAAAACACTTTGAGAAATATCGTGAACACTTTCGCATTCCGGAAAAGGTACAGGTTAAATACATTGCATTTTTAGGAGAAGATTTTGCAAATACAGCTAAGGTAACAGATGAAGAGGTAAAAGATTATTACGATCTTAACAAAACTAAATTTAGAAGATCGGGTGGAGAATTTCTTCCCCTTTCTGAGGTAAAAGACAAAATAATTGCCGAAATAAAATCGATGAAGGGGATGAATACTGCCTGGAGTGAGGCCAAAAAGGCACACGACATAATCTACCAGGAAGAAAAATTTGAAGATTATGCAACCGGGAACAGGTTGAAGATAAACAATACAGGATTCTTTACCGGAGATAATCCACCAGTGGAACTTATCCAGATCAAAGATGTTGCCAAGTATGTGTTCAGCTTACAAGAAAGAGAAATAAGTTCGGTACTGTCATCTCCGAAAGGATCTTACATTATAAAGCTTGTTTCCAGGAAACCCTCTCATATACCGATTCTTTTGGAAGCCGGAGAGGTTGTTGAAAAAGATTATATAGAAAGAGAATCTCAAAGATTATGCAGAAAAGAAGCTGAAGAGATTCTTCGCCGTCTGAAAAATGGAGAAGATATCAGTAGGCTCTTCCGGGAAAAAAGACTTGAAATATCAGAAACAGGGTTTTTTATTCCGAATTCCAACATACCGAAGATTGGTTTCTCAGAGAAGTTTGGTGAGGTTCTTTTTCAGATTTCGGAGAAGGATCCCTACCCGGACGATGTGTTTTACGTGGACGAAAATTTTGTGGTAATAAAATTCAAAGAAAAGGGAAAATTGAACAAGAAGGATTACGAAACTAAAAAGGTTGAGCTCAAAAATCTTCTACTGAGAATAAAGGAAAATGAATATTTCCAGTCATGGATAGAGGAAACCAGGACATCTATGATAAAAAATGGAAAGATAAAGATAACAAAGGATATTAGTGAACTGTAAAATCAGGGGTCAGTTGTCAGGGATCAGTATGCAGTACAGGGCTTCCCGATCGGGGTCGAGGACAGGCTTTAGACCTGCTCGATACTGAAAAATAACCGCTTTAAAAAGAAGGGTCTTACGCCTATCCGTAAGACCCTTGTAATTTCTGGTGGAGCTGAGGGGGGTCGAACCCCTGACCTCATGACTGCCAGTCATGCGCTCTCCCAACTGAGCTACAGCCCCACTTAGATTAAAAGCCTGAATATCAAATTACTTTTCTTTAAAATTGTGTATCGTAACTTGACGTTTTCATTTGTGCTTTTACTTTCGACTTCCTAACATACGATTCCACGAATTGTCAATACATTTTTCTTGACATTCAATCATCAACAAATATAATTTCCCGTAGTGCCGGAGTGGTGAAACTGGTAGACGCAGGGGACTCAAAATCCCCCGGGCTTTAGCCCATCTCGGTTCGATTCCGAGCTCCGGCACCAGGAAAATCAGGGGGTTAGGTGTTATGACTAACCTCTTTTTTATGCCCGATTTATGGATTGTACCCAAAACGTTGCCCGTCTGTTGATAAACCGACAAAACTGAACTTGCATTTGATCGCAATGTGTAGAAGAATAGATGACAAAATCAACTGAAAGGAGACTTGAATCCATGATCTTCAATGAAGAGTTTGAAACGCTGCCGAGAGAAGCGTTAGAAGCCTTGCAATTAAAGAGACTACAACAGGTAGTTCAACGTGTTTACCATACGGTAGGTTTCTACAGAAAAGCTTTTGACGAAGCCGGAGTCTCTCCAGATGACATAAAAACTCTGGATGATCTCCGTAGGTTTCCATTTACTACAAAGGGAGACCTGAGAGATAATTACCCGTTTGGCCTCTTTGCAGTACCAATGAGCAATGTCGTAAGGTTACATGCATCCTCAGGTATGACTGGCAGAGCTACTGTTGTTGGATATACAAAGAAGGATATTGAAACTTGGTCAAGGCTCATGGCCAGATCCTTTGTTGCTGCGGGTTTGACTAAGAACGATATTGTGCATAATGCCTACGGGTATGGACTTTTCACCGGCGGGCTTGGTATACATTATGGTGCAGAGTTGCTCGGGGCAAGCGTGGTTCCCATTTCAGGTGGTAATACAAAAAGACAGATTATGATATTGCAGGATTTTGGTCCCACGGCCATATGCTGCACGCCTTCTTATGCCCTCTTTCTTGCAGAACAGGGTGAAGAAATGGGGGCAGATATGAGATCCTTAAAGTTGCGTGTCGGGATTCTTGGCGCTGAACCGTGGAGCGAGAAGATGAGGGAGGAGATAGAAAACAGGTTAAATATTACAGCACTGGATATTTATGGGCTTTCTGAGATCATGGGTCCCGGGGTGGCAATGGAATGCAGAGAGGGTCATCAAGGCCTACATATATTCGAGGATCATTTCATAGCAGAAATTATAAATCCGGATACAGGAGAAGTTCTGCCGCCCGGTGAGGGGGGAGAATTAGTGTTTACCACTATCACAAAGGAGGCGTTTCCCTTGATCCGGTATCGAACCAGGGATATATCAATGTTGATGACAGAACCATGTAAATGCGGGAGAACACATGTAAGGATGGGCCGTGTGTCTGGTCGGAGTGATGACATGCTCATTATAAGGGGTATTAATGTATTCCCATCTCAGATAGAAAATGTTCTTGTAGGCATAGAGGGCCTTGAACCTCATTATCAGCTTATAGTAGACAGAGAAGGTACACTGGATACCCTTGAGGTACATGTAGAGGTAAGTGAAGAAGTTATTTCGGATTCAGATGAGGTAAGGGTACTTCAAAAAATTGAAAGGCGTATTGCAAGAGACATAAAAGAATATCTTGGCGTGACAGCAAAGATAAAACTGGTGGAACCAAAGACCCTGCAACGCTTTGCAGGTAAGGCCAGTCGTGTAATAGACAGGAGAAACATTTAACCCGGATTATGCGGTAGTTCCCTACTGCATGATCTAAGTTTAAAGTTCTCTCAAATAAGGAGGTAGTTGCATGAAGGTGGAACAGATATCCATATTTCTGGAGAATAGGCCAGGGGGTCTTGAAAATGTAACAAAGGTGTTAAAGGATGCTAACATAAACATCAGGACGCTGTTTCTTGCTGATACAGCAGATTTTGGCATTCTTCGACTTATTGTTAATGATGTGGATACCGCAAAGAAGGTGCTAAAAGAAAATGGTTTTTCTGTAGGCCGCACAACAGTAGTAGCAGTAGAGGTACCCGATCGTCCAGGTGGTCTGCATGGTATCCTGGAGGTACTGTCGAGAAGTGACATAACTGTAGAATATATGTATGCATTCGTGGAAAGAAGTGGAGAGAATGCGGTTATGATTTTCAGATTTGATTCTACGGATGCAGCAATTGATGTTCTGTTGAAAAACGGTATTACGGTGCTGCCGGGTGAAAAGGTTTACAGTCTTTAATCCAGCATTGGCTTGAGATGATGCATGAAGAAAAGAACTGCTTGAACTTCTGAAAAAAAGCATATATAGGTTCGCTGAGTTTCATGGAGGTAAATAAATGAAGGAGGTCCTGAATTAATGGCTAAAATGCTAAAGGATACATTAAAAACGATAGAAAAATACAAGAGCTCAAGTCCCCATTATGAGGAACTGTTGGATATACTGGAAGAAATACTGATCCTCCGGGAAGAATATCGACACAATATGAATGAGAAAATTTTTCCAATAGATGAAGACCTTATAGGAAAAAAACTTTCAGGAGGATTGACACTGGTTGATTTTTCAGGTGGAAAATTTGATCTAACCGAACCTGAAAAATATTTCCTGGCACTTCTGAAAATAGCGGAAAAACAAACCCCGGACGAAGCCAGAAAATTCGCCAAGAAGATTAAAGATGGCACCACTGATTTTGAAAATCTGATTCGCGATTCTTTTACAACTTCCAGTGGCGAAGAGACGTTAAAAGAACTGGAAGATGAATCACTTGATTTAATAGAGTTGTTTCTTGAAGAATGCCTGAGGCCCGCCCTTGAAATTCTTGCAGAAAAGTACGGTAAAATCATTGCAGAATCAGAATGGTCTGAGGGATACTGCCCCATATGTGGCAGGGAACCGAAAATAGGAGAATTAAGGGGGGAAGGGGGAAAAAGATTTCTTTTCTGCAACCAGTGCGGACTCGAATGGAACTTCATGCGAATTAAATGTCCATTCTGCGGTAACGAAGAGCAGCAAACGCTGGCCTACTTTACCGTTGAAGAGGATGAGAAATATCGAGTTGATGTATGTAATGTTTGCAAAAGATACATCAAAACAGTGGATTTCAGAAGCATAAAAGAAGAACCCAACCTTGACGTTGAGGCCATAGCTACATTACATCTTGATATGCTGGCTAACGAAGAGGGTTACATGTAGCTTATAAGCGTTCAGCTATCAGCCATCGGCATTCAGCCAAAACAAATGGTTATGCGAAAGACTGATTATCTTTATCTTGCTGATGGCTGACCGCTAATAACTGACCGCTGTCTAATGAATGATAACGACATTGTCAAGATAATCAATGTCCTGAAAAGTGAATTAGAAATCTGGGAACTTCCCATTGTTTCCTCTCTGGCAGAGGAAAAGTGCAGTCCCTTCCAAATTCTCATCTCAACACTCCTGAGCCTGAGGACAAAGGACGAAACAACAGCGGTCGCCGGCAAAAAGCTCTTTGACCTGGCTTCTACGCCGGAGGAGATGTTGAAACTCTCCGAAGAAGAGATCATCAAGGCGATTTATCCGGTAGGCTTTTACAGGAACAAGACGAAGACCATACTTTATATCTGTCGGGAACTGGTTGACAGGCATAAATCAAAAGTTCCTGATACTGCTGAAGAGTTGCTTGCCCTGAAAGGGGTGGGAAGAAAAACCGCCAATCTCGTTTTAGCTCTTGGATATAACAGGCAAGCAATATGTGTGGACACTCACGTTCACAGGATTTCAAACCGCATCGGTTACGTCAAAACAAAAACTCCTGAGAAAACCGAATATGCGCTTAGAGAAAAACTTCCACAAAAATACTGGTCCATTTATAACACTCTCATGGTGGTCTTTGGCAAGAATATCTGTCGCCCCGTATCCCCATTCTGCAGCAAGTGTCCTGTCGCGATGTACTGCGACAGGGTAGGTATAATCAAAAGCCGGTAACTTCGTGCCCAATTAGACATGGCATGCCAAATATATAATTGTTCCCACTATGGCAAGCCAGAGATTGGTTATGTTGCTCACCACAATATTTATAATTGCTGACCGAATCTTGTTCATCCTGATAAGGGAAAGAGCGCTCCGAAATTCTGGCCAGGATGTCATGAAACTCAGAACCAAAAACCCGATTAGGCCTTCCGGAACCAGGCTGTTCTTAGCTGTAAACGATACCAATGGTTCGAGTAAATACCCGGCTATTATAAGAGATAAAATTGCTGGAATCAATCGGTATCGACTTATGATCCCACCTTTTTCTTTACCATAGTTCCGTTCGGCTGGTTTCATCCTGTAAAGGACAATAGACAGAACCAAGGAAATAATTACCCATTCCAACCTGAAGAGTATCGAGGATTTCCAAAAGAAACTCCCTGCCATGAACATTGAAAGCAGAATAATCGACCACGTCCTTTCCCACTCTGTTTTAATGACCTGCAAAAAGCTCCCCGCAATAATAGCGGCAAATACAAGGAGTATGGGATTGGCAAAGGTTGATCCTAACGGAACACTTGCGGCAAAGACGATTTTACTGTGAACCAGGCCAACAATTAAACATAACGCTTCTGGGCCATTGGTTATATATCCTGCTATTTCCCCTAATTTATCGTGGCCTTTTAAAACCTCAAGAATAATCGTAATACTGATAGAAATGATCAACATCAGCACAACGATCCCTGAAGCGCCTAAAATGGAATTAATCGTATTTCCATGAAAAGTTAACGAACTGGTGAGAAAGAAAAGGATTACAATAATCCAGGAAATAATATCGTATCGATCAATACCTATAATGGACACTTTTTTCATATTCTAACCGAACATAATAAATGGGTACAAAAATCACCAAAATGTTATATACTATAAAGTGGAAATTTGGAAACTGAATTAATCTTGAGAAGAGAAGACTTCGAAAATAGGCTTATTCGATGCTAATGCGCTTTCTCGATGACAGTATGAAGAAAAACTCAAGAATGAACAGCTTTGGAATAGTTAGGTCATGCAAAACTCTGGAATGGTACGTGGCAATCTTAAATATATAAGTATTGGAATATTTTGCATATCAATTGTCATATTTACAGTTGTTTTACCTCTCCATGCCGATATCTTTATCTATACCGACAAGGATGGGTGCGTTCATCTTACTAACATACTAACATCATCTAAATATCGACTATATATAAAGGAAAGACCGGCAAAGCCTTCGATATCATATTCGACAGACAGATTTGATAACTATATAAAAGAAGCGTCAAAGAGGTA
>JAYEGA010000071.1:0-9698 GCA_034658835.1 Thermodesulfobacteriota bacterium | reverse complement strand
CCGCATTTCTGTCGTTTTGTCATTCCCGACCTGATCGGGAATCTATAACTGCGTATAATTACTGGATTCCCGTTTTCACGGGAATGACGCATTAGCAAATTTGTGACTTTTTACGAATGCATCAAATTTTAGGCACTTGATTTATCCGGCATTTAGATTTTCCTGCTTCTTTTCAACTTCTTTGGCCATATTTGCAATATAGGTTTTCAGTTTCTTGCGGAGACCGTCATCCTTCAGGGCAAGTATCCTTACAGCCATTATAGCTGCATTTTTGGCACCGGCTTTGCCAATGGCCATTGTGGCAACCGGTACGCCACCGGGCATCTGTACTGTGGAGAGGAGGGCATCAAGTCCGCCGAGGGAAGTAGCATCAATGGGCACGCCAATTACCGGAAGTTCTGTCTGTGATGCTATAACCCCCGCCAGATGTGCCGCCGATCCAGCGCCAACGATTATGACCCTGATTCCACGCTCGGCAGCTTCTCTTGCAAATGTAGAAGTTCGCTCAGGTGAACGGTGGGCTGATGTAAGGAAAACCTCGTGAGGAACACTAAATTCCTCGAGAACTTTTACAGCCTCTTTCATTATGGGGAGATCAGAGTCACTTCCCATAACAACGCTGACCAGTACTTCGGAACTCTTTTTCATAAATAACCCCTTTGAACCCGAAACCCAAAACTCGAAACTATTTCCCTAATGTCTGAAATGCCTCGTCCCGGTAAAAATCATGGCAATTCCGTGTTCATCTGCCGCTTTTATCGACTCCTCGTCTCGTATTGATCCGCCCGGTTGTACAATAGCCGTCACACCTGCCTCAGCAGCCATGTCCACCCCGTCCCTGAATGGGAAAAAGGCGTCGGAGGCCAGAACTGTACCTTTAGTCGGCAGATTTGCCTTCATCATGGCTATCTTTACAGAATCAACGCGGCTCATCTGACCTGCCCCCACTCCTACAATTTGATCTTTGGTAGCATAAACAATAGCATTAGATTTCACGTGCTTTACCACCCTCCAGGCGAAGTCGAGTGCCTGATATTCTTCTTCTGAGGGAACCCTTTTGGTAACAACCTGTGCGTTTTTTATATCTGTCAATTCAGTATCCCTGTCTTGAACGAGCAGGCCTCCGGCAACCCTCCTGAAGTCATAGCCGGCATCTTGTTTTTCACTTGAGTACGGAATTTCCAGTACCCTCATATTTTTCTTGGTATTCAATATTTCCATAGCATCCTTATCAAAGCCTGGCGCTATGATGACTTCCAGGAAAGTCTTTACAATCTCTTCTGCGGTCTTTTTGTCCACTTTTTTGTTAAAGGCAACAATACCTCCAAAGGCGGATAGAGGGTCGGTTTCCATCGCTTTTTTATAGGCTGCTATTATTTCGCTATCAGAAGTTGCAGCGCCGCAAGGATTCGAATGTTTCATGACAACGACCGTTGGCAAATCGAAATCGCTCACCATATTCCACGCCGCATCGCCGTCCATAATATTGTTATATGATAATTCTTTTCCCTGTAATTGTTTGGCATTCGATATCGCGGAAATGGACATGTCTTCTTCCCCGTAAAAGGTAGCCTTCTGGTGGGGATTCTCACCATAACGGAGGTCCTGTGCCCTGGTAAATTGTATGGTAAAGGTGTCGGGAAATTCCCTTTTCTCTCCTTCCGGGCTTATCCTGCCAAGGTAGTTTGAAATAGCAGCATCGTATCTGGCTGTTAGCTGGAAGGTCTTGACGGAGAGAGCAAAATTGGTATTTTCAGATATCTTTCCTCCCGTTTCATTCATTTCTTTCAAAATTTCCGGGTAACTTTCAGGATCGGTAACGACTGTAACAAAACGGTAATTTTTGGCCGCCGCGCGGAGCATGGCAGGGCCCCCTATATCAATATTTTCCACGGCATCTTCTATCGTGCAATCCTCTTTTGCCACAGTATCCTCAAATTTATAAAGGTTGATGACCAGCATATCTATGAAATCAATGCCTTGTTCTTTTGCTGCTTTTGTATGTTCTTCATTGTCCCGCAGGGCCAAAAGGCCTCCATGTATCCTGGGATGGAGTGTCTTCAATCTGCCATCCATCATTTCGGGAAAACCGGTGTAGTCGGAAACATCCGTAACGTCTATTCCGCTTTTTCTTATCTGATCCGCGGTTCCGCCGGTAGAAAGTATCTCCACGCCGAATTCTGTAAGTTTCCTGGCAAAATCAACAATCCCCTTCTTGTCCGTTACACTAATAAGCACTCTCTTTATTTCGTTCTGCATAATTCCTTTCCCTGGTAAACCCGCTGTTTATTTTATTTCCTGCATGTGCAGGATTCTTCTTTCTATCAGCTCTTTCGTGCCTATATCAGGTCTATGAGCCACAGGCCCCTTTATTGCCGACACGGCTTCTTCCGCGATCTGTTCTGCTCTGTTCAGGTCATCTGCTATTCCGACTACTCCGATCGCCCTTGATGTCGTCATATAGAGTCCATCGTCCCTTTTGTCAACGGATGAATAGTAGAGCTTCGCTTCTCCCACATCACCAACCTCGATCTTTGATGATGTTGTTTTTGCGTCCGGGTGATCCTCTGGCAGGCCATAACCCTTTGGAACGACATACTTGCATACCGTTGCCTTTTTCTCAAATTCAACATTGAGTTTGTCAAGTGTTCCCCCGGTTATCGCTTTACAGATGTCTATAAAATCAGTCTTCAGAAGAGGCAGGGTGTTCATAGCTTCGGGGTCTCCTAACCGCGCATTATATTCCAGTAATTCAACTCCATTTTTGGTTATTATAAATCCACCGTACATAACTCCCTTGTAATATTCTCCGGTTTCTTTATAAATTGCCTCCGCCACTTTCTGCGTTATAGCCAGGCCCTCTGCTACGTCACTTGGGCTCATGAATGGCAGTGAATGGTCTTCGGAGGAGTAAGAGCCCATGCCCCCTGTGTTTGGTCCTTTGTCATCTACAAATCTTCTCTTATGATCCTGTACGGGAGGTGTTGTAACCACTGTTTTTCCATCACATAGACACTGTAACGAGAATTCTTCCCCTTCCAGTTTTTCATCTATGATAACTGATGAATGCTCCGCTAAAAGCTTCCTGCAGTATTCCAGCGCTTCCTCTTTTGTCTGAAAGTGATCCCCCTGTACCCAGACTCCCTTTCCGCCTGTTAGTCCGTCAGGTTTTATAACAGCTTCATCCAGTTCATCAAGAAAATCGCTTATCCCTTCCATGGATGAAAATATTTCGAACTTCGGATTTCCTGGTATATTATACTTTCGCAGCAGATCCCTTGTGAATGATTTTGAGGTTTCAAGTCTGGCCAGACTTTTAGTCGGTCCTACACATGGTATGCCTATTTCCTGCAGGGAATCGACAACACCGTTATTCAGGGGATCTTCCGGACCGATAATAGCAAAATCAATATTGCACTCTTTTGAAAACTTTTTTATCCCTTCCAAATCGTCGTAATCCCCGATCAGGATTTTATCAGAGAGTGAGGCTATGCCAGGGTTGTTGGCTTTCATATATGAGAAAAGCCTGGAATCATGCCTCGACCGAAAGACAGTCTCAGCAATAACATGTTCCCGTGCACCATTTCCGACTAAAAGCACATTAGACATAATGATACCTCCTTATTCAAAGCCATCAGCTGATTGCGAAATATATAGGAAAAAAACTTGTGAGTCAAATGGTCTTTCTCTGGTATTCGGAGCCTACCATGTTGACTTTTTGTGTAAATAAAGGTAATTTAACAGTAACTACTCAGGTATGTAGGGGCGTATAGCAATACGCCCGTACCAGAGGCACAAAGAAAGAAAATTAGTTCGATTGGTTAACCAATAACCCAAACAACCAATAAACCAACAATTTATCAATTGGACCCTCACATTACATTAAGGCTTGTTCTGTTAGCTTTTCTCTTCATACTTTCCGGATTTTTTTCCGGTTCTGAAGCCTCACTTTTTTCCCTTACTTCACTTCATCTCCACAAGATGAGAACAGAAAAATCTCAATTCTTGTCTTATGTCCAAAAGCTCTTGAAGTTTCCCAGGAGGTTGCTCATAACTATACTCGTGGGTAACGAATCTGTTAATGTTGCCATCTCAGTTGTAGCAGCAGCTATTTTCATCTTCTTTCTAGGTAAAGAGGGTAAGTGGGTAGCGATAGTCATTACCACCCCATTACTTCTCATCTTTGGAGAGGCCATTCCCAAGACCTTTGCCATAACTAATCCTATGAGGTTTTCTTCTTTTGTTTCACTTCCTTTGAC
This sequence comes from Thermodesulfobacteriota bacterium, assembly GCA_034658835.1. Lineage (GTDB taxonomy): Bacteria > Desulfobacterota > Syntrophia > Syntrophales > JADFWA01 > JAUSPI01. The sequence goes on along the minus strand of JAYEGA010000071.1, from coordinate 5,439 downwards.
GTTCTTTTCCAGGATCGCGCGACCCGTTGTGTGGGTATTGGAGAAGATCTCCGGCTGGTTCGTAAATCTTTTCGGAATGGGAGATTCCAAAAGGGGTAATGCCTTGATGGAGGATGAATTCAAGACACTGGTTGATGTTGGTCATGAAGAAGGGGTGCTTGAGAAACCCCAGAGGGATCTGATTAACAGGGTATTTGAACTTCGCAATACCAGCGTGTCAGATGTAATGACCCCCAGGGTGGATATGTTTTGCCTGCCTGTTTCCATGGACATAAAGGATGTGGAAAGGGAGATAGTCGATGCCCGGTATTCGAGAGTACCGATTTATGGCAGCGACAGTGATGATATCCTGGGAATTCTCTATGCGAAGGATCTTTTATCTGTAATAGCAAAGAAAAAGACGGCGGTTGAAGTTGGAACATTATTGCGAAAGCCATATTTTGTCCCGCTGGAAAAAAGAGCCGATAGTCTGCTCGGTGATTTTCAAACAAGAAAGATACACATGGCAATAGTCGTGGATGAATACGGTGGTGTCGCGGGAATTGTTACCATGGAGGACATTTTGGAAAGCCTTTTCGGCGATATCCATGACGAGTATGATGTGAAAGAGGATTTGTATCGCAGGATAGACGAAAAAACCCTTCTGATTTCAGGAATGATGCCTGTAAATGATTTTAATGACCTTGCCGGTACATCCATTTCTTCAGAAGATTTTGACACGGTAGGTGGATTTGTTTTTCACCTGTTCGGGAAACTGCCTGCAAGGGGTGAGGATATTTCCTTTGATAATTATACATTCAGTATAGAAAAAATGAGCGGAAGAAGAATCCTGGAGATGAAAGTAACGACAAAAGAGGTTAAAGATGGAGAATAATCTCTTCTCCCTTTTTTTGATATTTGTTTGTATATGCCTGGAAGGCCTGTTCTCGGGAGGAGAGCTTGCCCTGGTGGCCTCTGATATAAACAGGATAAGACAGAAAGCCAGGGCCGGTTCCAGATCGGCAATCCTTGCTCTTAAACTCATGGATAAACCGGAGTGGTTTTTGGCTACGACTTTAACCGGAACCAATATATGTGTCGTCACCAGTACTGTTATCGCAACATCTGTGTTTATATCAATATTTGGCTCTGTCCGCGGCGAACTTGTTTCTGTTATTATTATGATTCCACTTATACTGGTGATGGGTGAGATAATCCCCAAGAGTATATTTCAGCAGCATGCGGAATTCATCGCCCTCAGGGTTTCATGGTTTATATGGGTTGCTTCATGGATATTTTACCCCGTCGTATTTCTTGTTTCGAAGATATCCAGGGGCGCGGTCTATATCACCACGGGAGGAAAAGAAAGTCCCCATTCCCCGTATATTACCAGGGATGGTTTGAAGTTTCTTCTCAGAAAAGAAAGGGATGCGAGCGATATCAGAAGTTCAGAAAAAGAAATGATACGGCGGATACTCGGTTTTTCTGAGGTAACTGTTAGCCGGATTATGGTTCCCCTGTCCAATGCGGCTGTCTTGAAAGAAAGTTCTACTCTCGGGGAGGCTGCTGTTTTGACTGAAGAAAAAGGATTTTCACGTATTCCCGTTTATCGTGACAGGATATACAATATCACAGGGATACTTCATTGTTTTGACCTTTTGAAAACTCTGCACGGTCAGGCTGAACTGACCGAAAATGATAAGATAACGTCCTGTCTCAGGCCGACGGTTTTTTATGTACCGGAAACGAAGTCAATCAGCGAACTTCTGTTCGAACTGCAAAAGAGCGGTGAACAGATGGCTATAGTTGTTGATGAGTATGGCGGCACTGTAGGTATAGTGACTATCGAGGATATACTGGAAGAGATAGTAGGTGAAATTGAGGATGAGTATGATAAAGAAGAAAAATTGTACAAAAAAATTGGTCCCGGGAGATATCTCTTTGACGCCAAAATAAGCATAGACCGTCTTAAAGAAATCATCCCCCTGGAGATTCCTGCCGGGGATTATGAAACTCTTGGAGGTTTCTTGTTACACAAGATGGGGAAAATTCCTAAAAGAAGTGAAACATCAAGACTGAACAACGTCCTCTTTGTTGTTGAGGATGCTGACATGAAATCCATAAAAGAGGTGTTGGTTATATTGCCGGCCGTAGCGCCAGGCGTAGAACATTAAAAAGGTGATTTGATGATAAAAGGAAGGAAAGACAGATTTTCAACCATAATACTTGCTGCCGGCAAGGGAACCCGGATGAACTCTTCACTGGCAAAGGTTCTTCACCCCATCTGCGAAAAGCCGATGCTTTCCTATTCGGTTGCCGTAGCCAGAGAGGCTGGATCGGAAGAAACAGTTATTGTAGTCGGCCATCAGGCAGAATTGGTAAAAGAATCTATTAAAGGCAATGACCTTGTTTTCGTGTACCAGATGGAGCAACTGGGAACCGGCCATGCCGTGCTTCAGGCTAAGGATATGTTTCTTGATTTTGAGGGAACTATCCTGATTCTGTGCGGCGATGTACCACTACTTACTCTATATACAGTAAGGACACTACTTGATTATCATTTTTCGGGTGATGCGGCGGTTACGATTTTGACCACCATACTCGATATCCCATCCGGTTACGGACGTGTTATCAAAAAAAGGGAGGGAGATGTCCTGAAAGTCGTGGAGGAACGCGATGCCACTTATGAGGAAAAGAAGATCAAGGAGATAAATACAGGCATATACTGTGTGGAAAGCGGGTTTCTTTTTGAAGCCGCAGCAGATATTGATAACAAGAATGCACAGGGGGAATATTATCTAACAGATATTTTCGAGATTGCCCGCAAGGGGGGGTACACTGCGAGGGCTTTCATTGCCGATGATCCTGTCGAAGTTATGGGGATAAATACTCCTGATGACCTGAAACTGGCAACTCGGATTATAGAAAAACGAAAGGAGCTCGCACCTTGAAACAAGAAATTTACTAATACCCCTTAACTGTTATTTCGAGATCTTTACATAACCATCCAAAACTGTATGGAGTTTTTGTAAATATGATTCTGAGAGCGAATAAACGTTTTGAGCATCGAAGAATTATATTTTCAAAGGTCTATGGTTCTAATGTTGAACTGACACATAGCAGACTGTGTTCCAGATGAGATAACCTCCACCACAGCAGCACACGCTCTTTTGATAATATCCGGTAAAATCTTTATTTCGTCCTCGGCAAAACACTCAAGGACATATCTTTCAACCATTTCCCTGGAATCCGGTTTTCCAATACCCAGTCTGATCCTGATAAATCCCTGGTCGTCGAGATCGTCGATTATGGATATTAATCCCTTGTGTCCTCCGTGTCCTCCACCTGTTTTTATTCTGATACTACCTAATGGCAGGTCCAGATCATCATGTATTACTATCAGATCTTCAATGTCCGTTTTAAAATATCCGACCAGTTTTTTAACGGTTATACCGCTGAGATTCATGAATGTCTGGGGTTTGACCAGAACAGCGGTCACACCTGAAATCAGCCCTTTTCCAAAGCAGGAGTCGAATTTCTTCTGGCGGATTTCAACATCCTGTTCTTTTGCCAGCGCATCCAGTACCAGGAATCCCATATTGTGTCTACTAAACTGGTATTTGATACCCGGATTTCCCAGTCCTACAATTAGCTTCACTAAAGACCCCCGAATTATTCGGCTGTTTCTTTACTTTCCTCCTCTTCGGATTCTTCCCTCTCTTCTTCGGGCAATTCTTCTTCGGGTTTTTCCTCTTCAACTTCTACGGCGATTCTTGTAACAACAACCGCTACTATCATTACATTCGCGGGATCAAGCTTTTCTATGTCTTCCCCGAGGACAACATCCTCAACTTTAACTGAATCACCTATATCCAGCTCGCTGATATCAACTTCAATGAGATCTGGAAGTAAAGAGGGTAGAGCGGAGACCTTTAGGTTTCTCTTGGAAAATTGCAAATCTCCCCCATTTTCTATGCCTATAGCTTGTCCTGTAAGGCGAATCGGAATATCCATCGTTAGCTTGTGATCCATTCGGATTTCATAGAAATCGGCATGCAGGGGGTTTCTGCTTACAGGGTTTACCTGAAGCTCTTTTATCATTGACAGCTTTTCGGTTTTGTTGCCATCATCCTCAATTATTAGTTTGATAAATTTACTTTCTCCCTTTGTTCCTCCTGATAGTTTAGTTAGATCGGAAGAGTTTACAATCAGTGGAATCGTTTTAATTGCAGCGCCATAAAACACTGCCGGTATCAACCCTTGTCTTCTCAATTTTCTGGCAGATCCCTTTCCAAATTCCTTACGGGTATGAGCCTTTAATTCTATTGTTTCCATATACTTATTTCTCCTATATAAAGAGTGAACTTACAGAATCGTTATAATAAATTCTTCTGACCGCTTCGCCCAGAAGCCCAGAGACAGAAAGAACCTTAATTTGCTTGCAGGAGTTTGCCTTTTCGTGCAGGGGGATGGTATCGGTCACGATAACCTCCTTAATGCTGGAATCATTGATTCTGTCTATTGCCGGTCCCGACAGGACGGGATGAGTACAGCAGACTGAGACCTCGGTTGCTCCTTCATCTCCGAGGGCACTGGCTGCCTGGACCACGGTTCCGGCAGTATCGATCATATCATCAAGAATTACCGTTTTTTTACCCTTAACGTCACCGATTATGTTCATGACCTGCGATTCACCTGGTCCTTCCCTTCTCTTATCTACAATAGCAAGATTTGCCCCCAATCTTTTTCCCAATGCCCTTGCCCTTTCAACACCGCCGGTATCGGGGGAGACGATAACCATGTTATCCTGATAATTTTCTTTGATATAGTCAAGGAGTACAGGTGTGGCGAAAAGGTTGTCAACAGGGATGTTGAAAAAACCCTGTATCTGACCGGCGTGGAGATCCATGGAAAGGACACGATGGGCACCTGCAGTGGTTATTAAATCAGCGGCAAGCTTTGCAGTGATCGGCGCTCTGGGAAGGACTTTCCTGTCCTGCCTTGCATAACCGTAATAGGGAATAACAGCCGTTATTCTGTCTGCGGAGGCCCTCTTCATGGCATCTATCAGGATTAAAAGTTCCATACAATTGTCATTCACGGGCGGGCAGGTTGATTGAACAATAAATACGTCCATTCCCCTTACGTTTTCATTAATTTCTACTCTCGTCTCACCATCACTGAATGTTGTTACGTTTGCTTTTCCAAGTGGAACTCCCAGTATCTTGCATATCTTTTTTGCGAGGGGTAAATTAGCGTTTCCAGAAAATATTTTCATTCTTTCAAGCATTCAATCCTCCCGTCTTGTAAAAAGGATAAAGGTGAAGGGTAAAAGGTAAAAGGCTAAAAACATCAATATCGAAAAAAAGCAAATTTGTCCTTTAGCCTTGTGCCATTAACCGTTGCCCTCTTTTTTCAAACACTGGCTGGGGCGGGAGGATTCGAACCTCCGAATGCAAG
>JAYEGA010000070.1:0-10045 GCA_034658835.1 Thermodesulfobacteriota bacterium | reverse complement strand
TTACAGAGTTAATTTGTGAAAATGGGATAAGAATCAATCAATTCAGGTGACTTTTTCAACATTTAAGCTTGGTTTCAGATGAAAGTAAATATAGGAAAATCCGGTAATTTCCCCATAGTCTTAACAGAAAACTTATGGGTATTAGGTAATCGTTATTTCTACCTTTATTTTGTTAAAGGCGACAATGCATCAGCTCTTATCGAAATGGGCATCTCGGCAATTACGGATACGGTAATCACTCAATTGGAATCGTTGAATGTATCTCCCACATATTTAGTGGTAACACATCCACATTTCGATCATCTGACGGGCTTAGAAGGTCTTCATGAAAGATTTCCTGATGCCATGATAGTAGCTGGACAGGGGGCACAGGAATTCATAACTCATCCCAAAGCATTAAAAGTAATGATGCACGAAGACCGATATATGGCAAAGATGTTATCGGCTAACGGAATCAGACCGGAACGTCCCCCGATAGAGAAGCTTTTCTTTCCTGACAATTACATTGTCGTAAAAGATAATCATGAGATTGACCTGGGGGGTATTATACTACGATGCATAAAAGTAAAAGGTCACTCACCGGGAAACATAATTGTCCATATACCTGATGCCGGTGCGTTAATTTTATCGGATTCTCTGGGTTTCCACTATCCCGGTAGTTGTTTTTTGCCCCTTTTTTTCACCAGTTTTTCAGAATATATGGCGTCAATGGATTATATGAAGTCACTCAGACCGACGATTTTAGGCTTGGGCCATCAGGGGCCCATAATTGGTGCGAGCGTGGAAAGTGCTTTTCGTGATTCTCGTAAGGCAACCTTAAATCTTTATTCAAGGATAATCGGGGAACAAAAAAGCAGGGATAAAATCGCTGACGATATTTTTAACGAGTTTTACAGAGATGAACTTACACTTTATAGCGAGGAAAACATTAGAAATTGCGCTCGTCTCTTGGTTCGAAGGGCTTTAGAAGCCTTTAACCAATAGTCAAGGTTTGCTCCCTCTTACTTTACTTGCTCTCACGATTCCGCCCTTGCCTTCGGTTAATACTTCTGCTAAATTATTAAAACTTTGGCAGGGTTCACGTATAGGGGACTTTCACCATTTAATGTTATGTGTCTCTAATAAATAGAGACAGGTATCAGAGAAAGGGACAATGAATAATTCATTAAAGGGCGCCCTCTTGTCAGGTTTGATATTTCCAGGCCTGGGTCAGATTGTTTTAAAACACTATAAACGGGGGGCTGTTATAATGCTTACGGTTTTGGTCAGTCTGTCCGTGGTTGTAGTGCAAGCAGTACAATACGCCCTTGTCATCCTGGAGAAGATTGAGTCGGAGGGTGGGGTAATCAGTATGAGTGCTATCTCGAACGCAGCCACCCAGGCATCCACCACTTCTGGGAGCCTCATATTCGATCTCGTCTTGTTGTTGGCAATTCTCTGCTGGATCTTTGGGGTTGTTGACGCTTACAGAATCGGGAAGAAAAAGGACATCGAAGAAGGTTCAACGAGTTAAGCTTCAAATGGTAATGACGATTGATCACATAACACCTGGCTGGACGCGAACCGGCAATTCAGTTGGCACTCTTTGTTCATTGTAACAGCTTATGAACTTGACAAGAAAACTACAAGTGCGATAAGTTCCCCCCCCTCACATCAATCAAACGCATGAAGGGAAATTATGGGTTTAATAAAAGGAACTTTAACATTATCAAAATATCGTGTAATCGGCAGTTTGCCGGACAAATTCAAAGACTTCATCGATAATCAGATCAAACTTTTCGCATTTCGTGAATTATCGATAGGGGAAAGTGAAAAATCTGTTGGTTGGACAAGTCTTGAAAATGTTCTGGACACGAATTTCGAATACGCAAATTATTTGTTAGCCGATTATTTAATCTTCTCCCTCAGAATCGATCGTAAGATTATATCCCCATCACTCCTTAAGCTAAAAGTCCTGGAAGCCGAAAAACAGTTCATCGCAGAAAGAGGCAAGGATAAAATATACAGAGAAGAGCGGGACGAGATCAAAGAGGGCGTGTATCTCTCCCTTTTGAGACAGACTCCTCCGATACCGTCATTTTATGAAATCTGCTGGAATGTATCTCAGGATTGGCTTCTGTTCGGTTCGCTCGCAGAAAAGGCAAGAGAGGATTTTGAGGATCTGTTCAAGAGAACCTTTAAACTAACCCTGCGGCCATTTATTCCATGGGATATGAAATATATGGATTCGCAAATGGCTGAACATATTCTCTCCATTAATAGCACACAAGCTTCATAATCTGACTGGCAGAGGTGAAAATGAACGTATCGACGACAGCAGACCTTTCCTTTCTTGGAAGGGAATTTCTAACCTGGCTCTGGTTCAAAAGCGAAGAAAGAGACGGAACCATAATGGTACCGGACGTGGGGGATATAGAAATTATATTCGTTCGAAAACTGATTCTTGAGTCCGGAGAAGGCGAATATTCAGAAACAGTAGCATGCAAAGGAATACATTCAGATCTTAATGAGGGTAAAGCTGCCTTACGGAAGGGCAAGAAAATAAAGGAAGCGCGGATAAAACTCGGCATCGAATCTGATGAATGTGAATTTACATTTAAGGCAGATAATTTTCAATTTCAAACCATGAAGCTGCCGGCTACATTGAATATGAATGAAGAAGAAAAGGATAAGGAAGGAAGAATTCTTGAAAGAATTTATCTCACAGAGACCGCTATCGGAATGATGGAAAAGCTGTTTTCTCTGTTTCTCAACAAACGCCTCTCTCCGGCATGGAATTCCGAAGAAGTAACTAAAATAAAAAAGTGGATACAGGAAGAAACTTAGAAAAACTTAGGGTAAAACCGTGACTGTTCTATTACCTCTTATATTACCCTATATGTACCCCGCACCCCCTAAGCAATTTTTGATTTTTCCTCGGTTAAAAAATTATGCTAAGTATCATCCCAACTTGCGTTGATTCGTTCTCTGGTTCCCATCCAGTACCGTAAAGTGCTCCATAATAAGTAATAGTTTCCACTTCAGACTTGTCAATTTTCCAGTACCTTATGAAGGGTTCGATTGCATAGCCTACGTTTTCGCCTTTCTTCTGAAATTTTAAAGAACCCCTAAATCCATGACCGTCTTTTTGCTTGTTTTCAATATCGTTATAACCAGGGTCAGCATCACTTAGATAACTTATCTGTTTCCCTTCCCAAAAATAGTCAAACTCTGCTGTTATTCCAAAAAACCAGCCATTGCCTATGTCACTATACGTTTCAATGCCTACCGGAATGTAGTAATACTGCGATTTTCGGTCATAACCCAATGCTCCTGTTGAACTTACCATTCCTCCCATATCATCATATAGCAACCTGTACCCAAAACCGATATAAGGTGTAATAATAGATGATTCATCTATCGAAAAGTCATAACCAGCTAAAACCCTCATCTCAAAAAGATAGTCCTCGATGTTATCTATTTCTCCTGAATTTTTATAGTCCACATACCCGTAACTGTACCCGATTTCCGCTTTTAGCATAACGTCATGGTGATAGGTGTACGAAGCATTAATGCCATACATAATCCCTTCTTCTTTCATTACACCTGGTTCCTTATATTCAATGTGTGAGACTTCTGGAGCAATTTCCCACGTATGTTTTGCAATTATTGACTTTTCTGAAAATTTTTCAGTTTTCTCTACTTCTTTAGCTTCAGTAGTTTTCTTTTCATCCACATAGTCCTCAACGGATACTATATCGTTAAATGGGCGAATCACTATTTTGCCACTTTCAGTTTCTATTTTAATTGTCCTGTTATTTATTTCGACAATATTCCCCTGCACAACGCTGCCATCTTTAAATTGAACCGCCGATTTTTTAACTTGTTCCTGTGCAAATACCGATGTATTGATAAATACAACAAATAAAATAATTGAAATACAAACGAAAATTCTTTTGAATGACTTCATCAGATAGCCCCCCTTTGTTAATAAAGCCTCACAATAGCCAATCCCTTGAAATCAGAAATGATGGTCGGGGCGAGAGGATTTGAACCTCCGACCCTCTGAACCCCATTCAGATACGCTTCCAGACTGCGCCACGCCCCGACATATTTGTCTTTTTTTTTGTTATCATTATAATATTTTTATGTCAATGCTTATGTCTTTCCATTTACCGCAAGGTACTTTTTAATTTTTGTAAATTTCTTTTTTCCTATACCGTGTATCTTTAGTAGATCATTGATACTGGAAATTCCTCCGGTACTTCTCCTGAGGCCGACTATTGCCTGAGCTGTCTTCTTTCCTATTCCGGGGATGAGCGACAGATCATATGCCGTTGCGTTGTTGATGTCGATCGGTATATCGAGGGTAATCCTTTTAGCAGCGTCAATTTTCCCTATTTTCACTTGATCTGAATCTATAATGACCTTTTCACCACTGCCAAGAATAACAGAAAAATCTTTTCTGTTAAATTTTCTTGTATCTGCAACTTTTGCGATTCTGAAAAGATTGGAGACTGTTGTGTTTGGGGGGACAAAATAAATTCCCTTGTGATCTGTATCACCGGTCAGCTCAACAATTACGGAACCTGTCTTTTTTTCAATATAGGGAATAGAAATTGTGTGGAGAGGTCGAAAGTAGTGAAGGAAAAACCTGCTAAAATAAAACGAAGTCGCTATCAGAACGATGGTAATCGCTCCGCAGATCTGTCCTCTTGTTATATTCATGATTATTTAAGCATTCAGCATTCAGCTATCAGCCATCAGCTTTCAGCTTGATTTATCCTTCCTTTTCCAGCTCAAAAGTGTCATGGAGAACCATGACGGCCAGTTCTGTATATTTAGCTTCTATAACACAGGATATTTTTATTTCTGAAGTGCTTATCATCATGATATTTATTCTTTCATTTGCGAGGGCAGCAAACATCTTTGATGCAACTCCTGCATAACTTCTCATGCCGACGCCTACTATGGATATCTTTGAAATGTTTTCATCGTATTCGACCTTTTCTGCTCCTACATCTTTGGCTGCTATTTCGAGGATCTTCTTAACTTCATCGATGTCTTTTCTCGAGACTGTAAATGTCAGATCGGTATAACCTTCAATGCTTGCGTTCTGAATGATCATATCAACTACTATATTTTTGTCCGAAAGCGGGGTAAATAAACGCGCTGCTACACCCGGTCTGTCCGGAACATGAACAAACGTAATCTTTGCTTGATCCCTGTCATATGTGACTCCGGATACAACCACTTTCTCCATTTCCTCGTCCTCCTTCGTTACAAGAGTACCTTCCTTGTCATTGAACGATGATCTTACATGTACAGGAACACCGTGTTTTTTGGCCAGTTCTACTGAACGTGGATGGAGCACTTTTGCTCCCGCACTTGCCATCTCCAGCATTTCATCATAAGCTATTTTTTTTAGCTTTCTTGCCTTTGGGCAGATGGATGGATCCGTTGTATAGATTCCATCAACATCTGTATATATCTCACAGGTATAGGCGTGAAGAACTGCCGCCAATGCTACGGCGCTTGTATCAGATCCACCTCTTCCCAGTGTTGTAATATTGTCTTCCATATCAACGCCCTGAAATCCAGCAACAACTACAACAGTCCCCTTTTTTAGTTCATCGGTGATTGCTTCAGTGTCAACACTGAGAATTCTTGCACTTTTGTAATTTTTGTCTGTAACAACCTTTACCTGGTAACCTAAAAACGATTTGGCCTTATAACCCATCTTGTTTAAAGTAATAGCAAGAAGAGAAACCGTTATCTGCTCGCCTGTTGAAATAAGAACATCATACTCTCTTTCATTCGGTTTGTCGGATGCGCTATAGGCGAGATCAATGAGCCTGTCCGTTTCACCAGCCATGGCGGATACCACAACAACAATTTCATTTCCTGCTTTTCTTGAATTGATGACTCTCCTGGCCACACTTTCTATTTTTTCAGTGTTGGCCACAGAAGTGCCCCCATATTTTTGAACAACAAGAGCCATCTATTGAAATCCCCCCTTTTTTAATTTTTTTGAAATTCTTTCTATTTTATCTCTGTGACCGGAAATTTTGAGTTCCCTTTTATTCTCATCCAGGTATCTTAAATGAATATAAAAACACTCCTCGGGAAGCAACTCCTTTATCTTCTCAGCCCATTCAATAACGATGATACCATCGCTATAAAAGTATTCTTCATATCCTATGTCCTCTAAATCCTGCGAGCCTGATAATCTATAAACATCTACATGATAGAGGGTCGTTTTTCCAGGATATTCATTGATCAGAGTAAACGTTGGACTTGTTATCTGATATTCCTCAGGTACGCCAATACCTCTGGCGATACCCTGGGTAATACAGGTTTTGCCTGAACCAAGCTCGCCAATGAGTGCAACAACGTCTCCGTTACTGAAGTTTTCGCCTATAATTTTGCCAATGATCTGAGTATCCTTGGCACTCCTGGAAATCAGGGTTATATCTGAGTTCTGAGTTCTGGGTTCAGGGTTCAAAATTTTCAACTCGGAACCCTTTTTTCCAGCACAACAACGGCGGCAGAGTACTTACTGGTGTGTGTGATGCTCAGATGAACAGCGGGTATATCACCATGGCGATTTAGGATGGTCTTTGCCTTGTTATGAAGCTTCAAGTCAGGCTTTCCCTGCTGATTACTAAGCACTTCTATATCTTTTAGCCTTATTCCGCCTGCAAGTCCAACTCCAACACTCTTAAGAAATGCCTCTTTCGCCGCAAATCTTGCCGCATAGTGTATTGCGGGGTGTGAGCGGTTCCGGCAGTATTCAATTTCACCTTCAGAATAGATCTTGCTTGTAAATTTTTTACCCCATCTCTTCAGGATTTCTTCTATCCTGTGAATTTCAACCAGGTCTATTCCTATGCCGCATATCATTACTATCCCCTGACAATAGCATCAGCCATCGCTGCCACATGTTTCATTGTTTTTATATCGTGGATTCTTATGATATTTGCCCCATTCATTATTGCGGCTGTAACCGTGGCGGCAGTTCCGGAGGTGCGCATTATGGGATTTTCTTCACCTGTTATTTTTCCTATGAAGGATTTCCTCGAAGTTCCCACCAGAATTGGTCTTCCCAGTACCTTGAATTCACTTAAATATTTCAGCAATTTAATGTTATCTTCCACTGTTTTACCAAATCCCATGCCGGGATCAATAATGATGTTTTCGGTATCTATTCCGCAGGACTCAGCCTTTTCTATTCTGTTTTTCAGGAAGTCAATGATTTTCCCCCTGAGGGATTGATAAGTCAGATCGCCCTCCTGCATGTTTTTCGGATTTCCCCTCATATGCATCAGGATTACGGGTGTTCCATAGTCTGCTGCAATCTTCGGCATCTCTTCATCGAATCTCATAGCGCTTATATCGTTGATAATTTCAGCGCCCGATTCCACGGCCACCCTGGCGATATCTGCTTTGGTGGTGTCTATGGAAATAGGAACGGAGACTTTTTCCTTCAGACCTTTTATTACAGGAATAACCCTGTTCAATTCATCTTCCATCGACACAGGGTCAGAACCCGGTCTGGAAGATTCTCCACCCACATCCAGTATATCCGCTCCATCCTTTACCATCTTTACACCATATTCGACGGCCTCGGCAGCAGTGCTAAAAAGGCCTCCATCGGAAAAAGAGTCTGGTGTTACGTTTATTATTCCCATGATCAGTGTGTGGTCAACCAGGGTTATTTCCCTCTTCGGGGTTCTGATGGTAAATGAATTCTTTGATATATTGTCAAAAAGTTTTTTGATGTCGCTTGCTATCCGGTTCAAACCGAATGGCTGAGATGATATCTTGTCGGCAAATTTTTTTATTTGTTTGATGGTACCTGTGATTATTGCATCTGTTTTATCAATACTGCAATCTATGGAACCTCTGGCAACGGCTGCATCACCACCAATTGAGAGCATTTCCTGTTTTATTATATTTGCTATCTTGCATTCAATATCCTCAATCAGTATGTTGATGTTCATCATTTTGGGTGCCATCGCTTCAATTCCGTATGGGTCCACTCCAACCTTTTTTAACTCTTCCACGGCTTCAGAAAGTGATGATAGACACAAAAATCTCAAATTAATTTCCTTTTACTGTAATATCTCAGATTTCTCCTCTGCTTTCTTGATATCTTCCGCCCCTATTCCTATTATCTTATCCAGATCTTCAGCGTCCAAGACCTCTTTTTCCAAAAGTACCCTGGCCAGATTGTGGAGGGTATCAATATTGTCAGATAAAATCTTTTTGGCTTTCTCATAATTGTCTGTAACAATTATGGTTACTTCTCTGTCTATTTTTTCCGCGGTTTCTTCGCTGTAATCCTTGTGTGTCGCAAATTCCCGTCCAAGGAAGATCTGTTCTTCCTTTTTCCCAAAACTCAATGGCCCCATCTTGTCACTCATGCCCCATTGACAGACCATTTTTCTGGCAATGTCAGTCGCCCGTTCTATGTCATTTCCCGCACCGGTAGTAAAATCATTAAAAACCAGTTCTTCAGCCGCCCTGCCTCCCAGGAGGATAGCGATGTTGTTCAAGAGATATTTCTTTGGATAGGTATGCTTTTCATCTATCGGCAGCTGCATGGTCAATCCTAATGCCCTCCCTCTCGGAATAATAGTAACCTTATGGATCGGATCGGTTCCTGGCAGCAACCTTGCTACCAGGGCATGCCCCGATTCATGGTAGGCTGTTGACTTCTTTGCTTCATCGCTGATAACCATGCTCTTTCGCTCTGTACCCATTAACACCTTATCTTTTGCATACTCGAAATCGCTCATGGAGACCTTCTCTTTGTTAAATCCTGATGCGTAGAGTGCAGCCTCATTAACAAGATTTTCAATGTCAGCCCCTGAAAATCCCGGTGTCCCCCTGGCAATTACCGATAAATCAACATCATCTGCCAGGGGAGTTTTCTTTACATGAACCTCAAAAATCTTTTCTCTGCCCTTTATATCAGGAAGATGAACCGCCACCTGTCTGTCAAACCGGCCAGGTCTCAGCAGGGCAGGATCAAGCACATCCGGCCGGTTGGTCGCCGATACAAGAATCACCCCTTCATTTGACTCGAATCCATCCATTTCCACCAGGAGCTGGTTTAGTGTCTGTTCCCTTTCATCGTGTCCACCGCCAAGTCCAGCTCCCCTGTGCCTTCCCACGGCGTCAAGCTCGTCTATAAATATAAGACATGGGGCGCTTTTTTTGCCCTGGTTGAAGAGGTCTCTCACGCGTGACGCACCCACTCCGACAAACATCTCCACAAAGTCAGACCCGCTTATGCTGAAAAACGGGACATCCGCCTCGCCGGCAATTGCCCTCGCCAGCAGGGTTTTTCCCGTACCGGGGGGGCCTACGAGGAGTACGCCTTTTGGTATTCTGCCCCCAAGTCTGGTAAATTTCTTGGGGTCCTTCAGAAAATCTATAATCTCTTCCAGTTCTGCCTTGGCCTCCTCAATTCCGGCCACATTCTCAAATGTTACCTTTTTTGATTTATCCGTCATCAGCCGTGCCCTGCTTTTTCCGAAGGACATGGCCTTTCCCCCTCCCCCCTGCATCTGTCTCATGAAGAAAATCCATATACCGATGAGAAGGATCATCGGAAACCAGGAGATAAGGATGGTCATGTACCACGGGGAGTCTTCTACAGGTTTGGCGGCGATCCTGACCTTTTTTCTTTTTAAAAGAGAAACTATTCCTGCATCATTGGGGACATAAGTCTTAAAACTTCTTCCGTCGATCAATTTTCCTGTGACTTTTTCACCCTGAATGGTGACCTCGACAATCTGTCCCCTTTCAACGTGGTTAATAAAATCACTATATACGATGCTTTCCATCGCCTGTTTCGGTTGGTTGAAGAGGTGAAACAGAGATACGAATATAAGACTGACAACAAGCCAGAGTGCTATGTTTTTCTGTAGTGGATTCAATATGTACTCTCCTTTTCTTTGATTATAACAACAATGCTTCTGTAATTTCAAACAATTTCTACCTTTACTATACTTCTTGTTTTATCAGTAATTTTTGCCCTTTCGCATAGTCTCATTCC
>JAYEGA010000069.1:0-10077 GCA_034658835.1 Thermodesulfobacteriota bacterium | reverse complement strand
TTATGGATGGCTACAGGGTTATGCCGATTGCCGATGCTGCAGAGATTGGCGATTTTTTCTGTACCCTTACAGGAGATATAAATGTTATCCGGAAGGAACATTTCCTGAAAATGAAAGATGGGGCCATTGTCTCCAATTCGGGACATTTCAATGTTGAACTGGATATTGAGGGTCTGAAAGAGATTTCAACGGGTATCCGAAGAATCAGAGATCATATTGATGAATATACCCTGTCAGATGGGAAGAAGATATGTCTCCTGGGTGAAGGAAGACTGGTAAATCTTGCGGCCGCGGAGGGACATCCTTCCAGCGTTATGGACATGAGTTTTGCCAATCAGGCCCTTGCGGCAGAATACCTCGTGAAAAACGCAGGAAATCTGGAAAACAAGGTATACGGCGTCCCCGAAGATATCGACAAAGAGATCGCAAGACTGAAACTAAAATCCATGGGAGTCAAGATAGATACCCTTACAGCGGAGCAAGAGAAATATCTCAACTCCTGGGAGATGGGGACGTAATCACCCTGAAACTCGAAACTTACTCATGTCCTGACACGAAAAAACATCACTGCTGCCGCAGAACCGAATACGAGATTAGCAGTCCATGCAGCCAAAAGTGGTGGCAGTGTTCCGGAACGCCCCAAAGATAGTGCAAAGGCAAAAACTATCCAGTAAGAAAAACCTATCATGATACCGGCGCCGATACTTTGCGCAACCCATCCACTCCGCTCCGACCTCAAAGAAAAAGAAATTCCTATTATAGCAAGAATAATGCTTATCACTGGAAAGGCGATCTTTCCATGTAGGTCAGCCAGATATCGTGTGGCATCGTATCCTTCAGATTGGATCTTTTTTATGTAGTTTTTTAATTCCAGATAACCCATCTTTTCAGCATCTTTTTGAACAACCTTGAAATCCGAGGGTTTTTCAGGAAGGTTTACGATCTTCGAAGTAAAACGCTCAATGGTGGAAAAGTCACCGGCAGGAAATCTTGTAATGAGAAGATTATGAAATACCCATTTTCCATCTTCCCATTTTGCTTCTTTTGCATCGATCCTCATTAACAGTGCGAATTTACGATCCAGATAGTTGATGGTAATCCCCTTTAGTGTGTTGGTAACAGGATTAAACATATTGAAGCTATATATGGCATCCTTACTTCTATACCACATCTGGTTCTGCTTGAAAGAACCAAGCTTCTTCCGCTTCTGTACTTCAACAAGCTTGACATATTCAGCCTTCTGGTTTGCATACGGGGTAATAAATTCATTAAAAAGGAAAGTGAAAATGCAAACTATGACAGAGATTATTATCACGGGAAACGACGTTTTATACAGGCTCACACCATTTGCCTTCATGGCAATAATTTCGCTATGTTTTGAGAGCATTCCAAAGGTCAAAAGAGAGGCCAGGAGGACTGCGGCAGGCATAGTCTGAGATATGATCATCGGGACTTTGAAGAAAAAATAAGACGCTATCTGGTAAAATGAGGCATTGTTACTCAGGAACATTCTTATCCTCTCAAAAAAATCGATAATAAGATAGAGTGATAAAAATGACGCAATCACAAGAAGGAACATCCTGATGAATTCTTTCGATATATATCGGTCAAGTATGCTCACGGTCTCCAACCTTTCCAGTTTGCAATTAATTTCTTCAATGTACCGGCATAACCACCAAAGCCGGGCAGTTTTTCTTTTGCGGCCATGATGAATATATAAATTCCAACTGCTCCGAAAATTAAATTTGGCGCCCACACTCCTATCGCGGGAGGAAGCTTGCCGGTTTCTCCCAGGCCCTCACCACATAATTGCAACATGTAATAGATCAGGACAACAAGAAGACCAACGGTAAATCCTCTTGATTTCCCTGACCTGTTTTCCCTCATTCCTAAAGGAATCCCCAGGATTCCAAAAATTATACAGGAAAGGGGGATTGAAAGCTTTTTGTGAAACTCAATGGCCAGTTCTCTTAACGCAGTTTCTTTTAAGTCCGAATTTTTGATCTTTTTGGACAGCTCCCAGAAGGTCATTTCTTTACTTTTTTTTGCTGTTGCTCTCTTTTTTTCTGAAATAGCCGTTTTCAGGTCAAGATTAACATCGTAGGTGCTGAAATCCATTTTTTTATAACTCTTCAGATTCTTGTCTACAGTGTGGGTACTGCCTTTTTCAAGTCTTAAAACCACAGTTAGCGTATCCGGATCAGACACAAGATAACCCTTTCGGGCAATAATCGTATTGGGCTCCTTGCCCATCTGGTTGTCGAATACAATAACCCCTTCCATAAAGTTTCCATGAACCGGAACCTTTTCCGCATACAGGACAAGATTCTTGAAATCATCATTAAAAACCTTCTCCTTTATGCCGATACTTGCTTTCTGTCTTGCTATATCAAAGAGGAGGTTTCTCGTGGCATAATTACTATGCGGAACCAGAAAGAAAGTTATCACAGCAGTTATAATAAAGGTGATCAGGGAGGCAAAGGCTATTGGGAATAGAAGTTGGTATAAACTTATCCCTGATGCCTTAAAAATGGTTATCTCATTATCACCTGAGAGTCTTCCCAGTCCAATCAATATGGATATCAGAAATGCTGTAGGTATAGTAAAAACAAGAAATGAGGGCATTAAAAAAAAGACAAGCTTTGATATATCGATAAAGCTTACACCTTTGTTAACCATGAGATCCATCAACTGGAGAATCTTCCCCATCAGAAGAACGAATGTAAATACAAACAGCGTCATGAAGAATGGAAATGATATTTCCTTCAGGATATATCGATTTATAATCTTGAACATCAAGGAATCCTCTCTGCCCCGAACATATATCACCACCACAATACCCGGGCAAGCGATTATTGACCCACTTTTGCAGGGCTGAATCTATTCCGGTATTTCACCTTGTTCAGCATTTTCTCCAACGAACAGGAGAGGGAACACAATATCGCTCAGACAACATGGAATCCAAACCGAGATAAACAGAAATATAAACGCTGTAATAGCCAAGCCTGTACTTAATATTCCACCAACTGCCATGATAATGTGAAATGAAGATGCCCAGGTACTCAGCAATACATGCCCGGCATGAGGGAATTTGGTAGCAGGTCTGAAATAGGCAATCGCAATACCTGCAAAAGCTAATGGATTTACCAACCACCATTTTTCGATGAAACCTATGTGGATTCCTCTATTGGGAAGATATAGCAAAGCTTCTCCTAAACAGGGAATTATCGAGTCACTCAGCGTGGCTATTCCAACCGAGCCCAAATAGCCTACCAGGATTAGACCCAAAAGTTTGAACTTACGCTCACTGGTTATATGGAGTTTGTACATAGATGCTGTAACAATAGCACTTAAAAGAACATGGGCAGGATGTAATATATAGAAAATATTGTAGGAGACTCGGTAAGGAATTTTATACAATAACACCATGATAATTAGCCCGGTAATTGCTCCAAAGGCAGTAAATGGCGCATGGTTCTTCATTTCTTTAGTGATTGCTTTTAACATTCTTAGCCTCTGCCTTCGTTGTTAAAGAGTATAATAACATAATCCCGCTATGATATACAAAGCAGAAGACAAGAATACCGGTTCAGGCAATTGCGGTCGGCGATGTCACGGAAGGAATGAATGCTTGATATCCGGAAGTTTTTTGTGGACTTATCTCTGCCATTATGGCTAATATTTCGTGTTTATAAACTTTACATAAAAGTATAAATGGAAAAATGACAGGAATTATTTTATCCGGCGGCAAAAATATCAGGATGGGGACAAATAAGGCCTTTATCAAGGTTGACGGTGAGCGGTTAATTGACAGAACGGTAAGGCTTTTCAAAGACATTTTTGAGGAAGTTATACTGGTCACCAACTCACCTCTCGAATATCTCGATCAGGATGTTAAAATTGTGACCGATATCATCAAAGGAAAGAGCGCCATGGGGGGTATTTATACCGGACTCTTTTACTCGACCTGTGACTGCTCATTCGTCTCGGCTTGCGATATGCCGTTCCTAAATAGAAATTTTATAGAATATATAATTGCCAACGTCGGACACCACGATATAGTTGTCCCCAACCCCCCGGACGGTCTTCAACCCCTCCATGCTATCTACTCCAGCAAGTGCCTGCCCCACATCAAAAATTCAATCGATATGGATAAACTCAGGATAACCGGCTTTTTTAACAGATTAAAAGTCTTGAAAATTCCCGCCGACACCATAACAACCTTCGATCCTGAAAGAAAGATGTTCTCCAACATCAACACGAAAGAAGATTTAAAGCTGATCTCCTGACCGCCATCTATCGAAAAGGTTTATGTATTGAGACCTTTGAAAATATGATTCTTCGATGCTCCTGTCTGCGTGCGGACACGCACAGGCAGGCAAAACATTTTTTCGGTAACAATTCTAAATCTCACTCCACTGCAAATCCAAAACTCGCTCTTCGAGCTCAAACAGTTGGATTTGCGGCCGTTTCGCTGCGATTTGAACTGTTACCGAAAAAATCTTGATTCGCTCTTCAGAATAATATTTCCAAAGCTCTGTGCAGCTTTTGGGTAGTTCTGCAAAGATCTCGTATTACTTCTATTTTAGTATCTCTCCTGCCTGGATCACTTTCAGAATCTGATTGGTACCTGCAGCGGCAAATAGCTCCATGCTATCATTCAACAGCCTGGCCAGATGATATTCCCGACTTACTCCATAACCACCCAAAATCTCTATGGCCTCCTTGGTAACATTTAGTGCTGCCTCCGTACCAACAACCTTGGCCCGGGACAGGTGCTTACCGATCTCTCGAGGACTCAACCCCCGATCCATGGCAACCCTCGGATAGTAGATCAGCCATTTAGCTGCTTCAATCTCCGTTTCCATATCGACCAGCATAAACTGGATGGTCTGTAAGTTACTTATCGGTTTTCCATAAAGGACCCTTTCTTTAGAATATTTCAGTGCGATTTCAAAAGCCCCCCTGGCAATTCCAAGACCTATGGCACCGATGGAAGCTCTGTTGTGGCTAATGGCGGTCACTGCGACACCAAAACCGCTACCCTCTTTGCCGATGAGATTTTCCCTGGGAACCTTACAGTCATTAAAGACAAGTTCACTCACATGAAGAGATTTAAACCCCATCTCTTCCTCTCTCCTGCCAACCGTAAATCCCGGAGTCCCCTTTTCCACCAGAAACATGCTGGCCCTATCTCCTGTTTTTGCCAGTAAAACTACATAATCTGTCACACCGCCATTGGTAATCATGACCTTTCTACCATTAATAATATACCCGTCATCATCAGCTACTGCCTCGGTCCCCAGATTGGCGATATCAGATCCTCCTGTAGCCTCAGTAGCAGCAATACAGATAATCTTTTCGCCTTTTATTACAGGTGGTAAATATTTTTTCTTTTGTTCCTCCGTTCCAAAATTCTCTATGGCATACATGGGAACCTGGCTGACCATGGTGAAGAAGGCTATAGACGGATATACACGGGCCAGTTCCTCGATGGCAATCGTTGCGGCCAGATAGCCAATAGCAGCCCCTCCAAACTCCTTAGGTAAGGCCATTCCGATGATGCCCAGTTGCCCCAGCTTCTTAACGATATCGAAAGGGAATTCCCCCTTCTCATCCAGCTCCAGTGCCCTTGGAGCCAATTCAGTATCCGCAAATTCACGAACCATTGCTCTTAACATCTCTTGCTCTTTCGTAAATTCAAACATCGCTTTCCCCCTTTTTCTATTCAGTCTGTAAAATTTGTCTTCTTATTTTTTCAACTCTTCAATCAAACAGGGAACAATTTTTTCAAGATCCCCAACAACGCCAAGATCGGAAACATTAAATATAGCGGCCTTCGGATTTCTATCGATCCCGACAATAACATTCGCTTTGCTAAAACCCGTTGTATAGTGCATCGCCCCGGAAGCCCCGATACTCACAAAGAGCCTCGGCCTTACCATCTTCCCACTCTGCCCTATCATTCGATTCTCCGGAATCCAGCCCTGATCAAAAGCGGGGCGGGTCCCGGCTACTTCCCCATTTATGGCATCCGCCAGTTCCTCAATAAGCTTAAATCCGCCCGCTGAATAGAGACCATAACCTCCGGAAACGATAATATCCGCATCATCCAGAGATATTCCCTCTACTTCTTCATGCACCATTTCCAGTGTCTTCGCTTTAAAATCGCCATCCCTTATATCAGGATTTATTGATACAATCTCCCCTCTTAGTGAATGATCCGGTTCTCCCTTCTCCATCACACCTGGGCGAACCGTCGCCATCTGTGGACGATGTTCAGGACATATTATCTTGAGCATCATATTCCCCTTCCAACCGGGAACGATATGAACAAGCTGATCTTTTCCTTCAATCTTTTCAATATATAGATCAACACAGTGACTTGTCAGTCCTGTCCTTAACGTGGCTGCAACCCTGGAGGCAATGTCCATACCGATAGAAGTCCCCCCGATAAGAACAATCTCAGGGGAAACCTCGGAGATGATATCCGCTGTAATCCTGACATATGGACCACTTTGATAAAGCTGCAACCGGGAATCCTCTATCAAAAAGACCTTAGACGCTCCGTAAAGAATGAGTTCATCAGCCAGATCCTTGCATTCATTACCAATCAGAACAGCAGAAACATTCTCCTTCAGCACAGCAGCAAGTTCCGTGGCTTTTTGAAGCATTTCCAAGGATACATCCATCAACCGGTTATCCCTTTGTTCAACCCAGACCATAACGTCTTTCATCTGATCACTCCTTACTCCGTACTGCTTACTCTTCACAGTGCCTCAAGCTCATGAAGTCTCTTTACAATCCTCCGTGCAATTTCCTCTGGCTTTCCCTCAATCATTTCCACCTCACGTCTTTGAGGTGGCTCAAAAATTTCCAGCACCTTTGTTGGAGACCCTCTAATGCCGATTTCTCCCTCTGTAATACCGGCTGACTCGCATACAGAACATCCAAGCTCTACAATCTCTTTTCCTGCAGCCTCCATAATTCCCATGACAGTGGGAAGTCTATATTTGTTGATACTCTTCAAAACAGAAATCACAGCGGGGAGCTTCACCTCAACTTTAAGATAACCATTCTCGATGCTCCGCTCTACCATAGCTGTCTCCTCATCAACAATATTAATCCTCCTCGCGAAAGTTACGTGTGGAATATCGAGGAATTCCGCTAACTGAGCCGCCACATGCCCGGTAGCCCCATCCACTGTTTCGTTCCCGCAGAAAATCAAATCAAAATCCCCCAGGGAACGGATGCCCACTGATAAAACACGGGCTGTCGACAGTGTGTCCGCTCCCGCAAAGGCCATATCACAAAGAATCACTCCCTTATCAGCACCCATGGCAAGGGCGTCCTCAATACTCTTTTTAGCCTGAGGTGGCCCCATCGTCAGGACTGTTACCGTTCCACCAAATTCCTCCTTTTTTCTCAAAGCCTCTTCAATGGCATTCCTGTCCAGAGGATTTGTGATGGACAGGATTCCCTCCCTCTGAATAGAACCGGTCCTCGTATCAATGGAAATCTTGTCAAAATGTTCGGGGTCAGGAACCTGCTTGATACACACAATAATATTCAACGCCATTTTCTAACCACTCCTTGAATCGAAGCTCTCAAAAATATATTAAAAGGTCTCAATACATTTCCAAAATTTCTGAATCACAGTACAAAAATGACAAGATTTTGTCAACAAAGATATAAACCCCAAAAATAATCCTGCAAATTTTGTTGCAAAGATTATTTAAATGTAGTATCTCTCAAATTGATTGCAAAACCTGCAAACGTCTCAAAATCCATCGGAGACGGATTTTATAACATATTAATTTCAAAGTAAAATTCATTAATATTCGCGGTTTATTCCATTACTGGTTAAGGTATGAGTGACATAAAAAAGATTCTTGAAACGCTAAGAATAAACCAGGATATCGCTCGAAGTTTCTTTGAAATCGAATCAAGCATTCTATCAATTCTTAACTTTAAGGATCTTTTTGAAAGGCTACTTACCGAAATTAAAGAAAAACTTGAAATTCCATATGTCTGGATTTCAATAATCGAGAAGAGTGAAGTTTTTAATCTCACTGAAAAACTAACATCATCTGAAACCCTCAGGGAACGACTCAATTTTATAGATCGAAACACATTTACGAATCTTACTGAAAACAAGTCAAAACCCGTACTCATCAATAATGACCTGAAATCCTTTTACAAACTTATGCCACAAAAACATAAATACCTTATCCGATCTCTGTCCATAGCTCCATTAACCGTCGATGGTGAAATCATTGGCAGCCTGAACCAGGCAGATCATTCTGAGCAGCGCTTTCAACCCGATATGGACACGAGCCTGCTCGAGCAACTTGCCGTCAAGATTTCAATCTGCCTGTCTAATGTAATAGCTCATGAAAAACTGAAGTTACTTGCTTTCAGAGATCCACTTACAGGACTGCTGAATCGCAGAGTCATGGACGACGCGTTGAAGAGAGAATTCAGGCGGGCCAAGCGCTATATAACCCCTTTGTCACTGATATACCTTGACCTCGATGACTTGAAAATTGTGAATGACCGGTATGGCCACAACATTGGTGATGATCTGTTAAAATATGTCGCAACCCATTTAGAGGATATGAGCCGGGAAAGTGACGTTGTTGCAAGGGTAGGAGGAGATGAATTTGTAATCATTCTCCCAGGTACAATTGCTGAAGAGGCCTATAATTTTACGAGCCGCCTGCAGAATTTTTTTCAGAAAAACCCCCTGGATACTCAGGAAACATCCATACACGCTTCAATCAGCTCTGGAATAGCATCAACTGAAGATAAAACAATACGCAATGCGGAATCCCTTCTGAAAAAGGCGGATATAATGCTTTACCATGCCAAGAAACTCAAATGGGAACATTACTCCGATAATTCTGCTATTAAATGAGTGCAAGATGGGGTCAAAGTTGTTTCTCTCTATCTAAAAGTCTCTCCCAGATATCATCTACCTGCTCCACTATATCTTCCAGCAAACCTCCATTATCAACTACAAAATCAGAATACCAGAGTTTTTCATCTATCGACATCTGGGAATCAATTCGAACCAGTGCATCCTCACGGCTGCACCCATCTCTCTCCATGAGCCTTCGAATCTGCTCCTCCTGAGAAATATAGACCAGCACAACCATATCAACTTCATCCACTTTGCCCACCTCTATAAGGAGAGGAATATCTGATATTACTATGGCATTCGGGTTTTTTTTCTTTATATCAGCAATCTGTCGTTCCCATTCTTCAAAAACGAAGGGATGTACGATTCCGTTGAGCTTCTCCAGCTTTTCCTTATCACGGAAGACAATAGCGCCAAGTTTCTCACGGTCTATTGTCCCGTCTTCACTCAGGATTTCTGTCCCGAAATTTTCCACGATCCTCTTCCATGCAGGAGCCCCCGGTTCTTCCACAGAGCGCACCAGAACATCAAAGTCAATCAGGTATGCGCCCTTTTCCTGGAACAGTTTAGCAACTGTTGACTTCCCGCTTGCTATTCCGCCTGTCAGCCCGATGTTCAACATGGCCCAGCTTCTATCACAAGAATAACCTTCTCTCAATCAAAAACGGTAATTAAGGATGTATCTTTTTTTAACGAGAGGTCAACGAAAGAGTTCACAACACTACGAAAAAGAAACCTTCGGATTGGAATATTGCAATATGGTATTTAAGAAAACAGCGGTTTTCATTGTGGCATTGGTATAAAAAGATCCATTTCCGGGATATTATTGGATTTCTTCACACTTGCTCTAATAAACGAATTAACCCAGTGAAAAATATCATTTTTAGAAACAGATCTTCTTAGCTTTTTCATTCTTTTTTGCCTCTCATCTAATTCCATTGAAAATGCCTGATGAATGGAGCGAGAAACATCTTCTATGTCATAAGGATTTATCAGGAGCGCACTATGGTGAAGCTCCGCGGCTGCTCCAGCAAATTCGCTCAGGATCAAGACACCATTTCCATCAATGTTACTCGCACAGTATTCCTTGGCAACAAGATTCATACCATCTTTCAGCGGCGTGATAAGAGCCATTTCGCATGCTCTATAGTATGCAA
>JAYEGA010000068.1:0-10081 GCA_034658835.1 Thermodesulfobacteriota bacterium | reverse complement strand
CGATCCTCCTCACTTATATAATCTAAGGGATACTTCAGATTATCGGTAACTCTTTGCTCGCCAAAGACTACCCCGGGATTCAGGATTCCCCGGGAATCAAAGATATCCTTTACCTCCTGCATGTAACCGAAAATCTTTTCTCCCCACTCTTTTTTCAGATAATTTGTGCGAAGTCTCCCTACCCCGTGTTCCGCAGTTATGGTGCCCCGATATTTGAATACCGTCTCGTAGATCTCATCCATCAATTTGATAAGTAATTTCCCTGATTCTCTTTCGTCCAGATTGATAAGAGGCCTCAGGTGAAGATTGCCATCACCGGCATGCCCGTATATTCCCATGACCAGATCATACTTTCGGGAAATCTTTACCAGATCGCCAATAATATCAGCTAAATTCGAAACCCCAACCCCGATATCTTCCACAAAGGCTGCGGGCTTTAACTCTTTGCTGTAAGTTGACAAAATGGGAACCAGGGACTTTCTGGCTTCCCATAGTTGAGCCTGTTTTTCTTCGTCTTCCGTCTCCGAACGGATATTCTCGCTGAGGTGGTAGCCCTTCTTTTTAATTATCTTCTTTAGCTCTTCTGTTTTCTCAAACCTCGCCTCTCCCTCAAATTCGACAAGAAGCATGTGGGCTTCCCCACCGGGTATTTTCAAATGGGGATACTGCTCTTTTACCAGACTCAGGGAAGTGGCATTCATCAACTCGATGGCAGAAGCCCCCATCTCCTTGATACAGGAAACGGCATCTCCCGCGTCGGGGAGTTCCTTAAAGTAGATAAGACTGGTAGCCTTTCCATGGACAATCTTTTTTACCTCCAGCTTCAGCCGGGTAAAAATTCCTAAGGTTCCTTCACTTCCTACCAAAAGATGAGAAATGATTTTCTCGGGTTCATGATACTTAAAAAATGTGCTCAGATTGTATCCGCTTGCGGTCTTGATCCCACTTTTTGCCTCAAATATTTCTTTTACTTCATGATCTCCCCTTATTTTGTTTCCCAAATCAATGACCCCTGTTCTCATCCCTTCAGGAATAGTCTCCGGGCGTGAGGTGTCTACCAGAACCCCGTCTGCGGTCACAAACTCCAACTCTTCCAGATAGTTATCCATGGAGCCATATTTGACCGACCGGGCACCACTGGCCTTGAGAGCAATATTCCCCCCGATCATACATATTTCTCTGCTGGCAGGCTCAGGGGGAAGAAAAAGATCATCCCCTTTAAGAAACAGGTTCAACTGATCATAAATTACCCCCGGCTGTACGTTTATGAAAAATCTTCCTTCTTTCTCCTCCAGCTCCAGTATCCGGTTCATATTACGGGAAAAATCGAGGACGATCCCCTCACCCAAACAAGACCCGGTTAAATTTGTTCCCGCTGCACGGGCGGTTAAAGGAAAATTGTTCTCATTAGCTGTTTTCACGACCGTAATTACTTCATCGGCATCACGGGGACAAACAATAACCAATGGTCTTATCCTGTAGATGCTGGCATCGTAGGAATATTTTTCCCGGGAGACATTATCGGAATAGACTTGTCCCTTAATTTCTTTCTCTAAGGTCTTGATAATAATTGAGTTTAAATCTCTATTCATTTTTGAAACCTTTAAATTTAAAAAAACTATTGACACGACTTCAAGCGGCAACCTAATCTAACGAACAAAGCCGGGCAACTTTTATATTTTTATTGCAGGTGTTATGATGAAAAAAATGCACATACAAAGTGATCAAAGATTAATAAAATTAGCGTCAAAATACAACCTGCCACTGAACTTCTTACAAGAATACCATGATATCTTTCAAAAAAACAACATCCCTGTCTTCCTGAGGAGAAAAACACCTAAATATGCAAACCGTATAGTGATGGTTTCCACTCATGGTTACTGGGGCAATCCACCGCCTGCGGGTGTTCCTGATACGGGCGGTCAAACATATTACGTGCTGGAGGTATCGAAAGCGTGGGCACTCCAGGGAAAAAAGGTAATTATTTTAGCAAGATGGTTCAACCCATATCCACAAGTAGAAGTCTTTGCAAAAAACCTGTGGCTCATACGTATCCCGGCAGGCAGTGATGAATTTGTGCGTAAGGAAGATATTTATCCCCTCGTTCCGGAACTGGCGGAAAGAGCTGTTGCAGTGTCTGCCCTTTTTGGCGCTCATGCGGTTATGGGGCACTATGCAGATGGTATGACCGTAGCGCTCGAAGTAGGTGAAAGACTCCAGGTACCGGCAGTAGTAATCCCCCATTCCCTTGGTATAAATAAGATAATGTCTCTTGGGTTTGATCCCAATGATCCGGAAGTGTGGTTTGATGAAGAATACAATTTTGAAACAAGAGAAAGTTTTGAAATCGCGGCTCTCAAGGGGGCAAATTTTGAAATAGCAAACACATCGCGGGAGCCTGAGGTTTTGAAGGACTACTATGGGTTCGAATTCCCCCATCTTGTTATGCCTGCCGGTGCGGGAAAAGCGTTTTTTGACGTTCACAAAAACAGACAAGCCGATCTCTTGAGTAAATATAATCTGGTGCCCCAAAAATATCTCATTTATTTCGGTCGCTTCTCAGAGGCAAAGAATATCCCTGGGGCAGTAGAAGTCTTTGGGGAGGCACATCGCCTTGATTCTCAGCTTCTGGAAGGGGTAAAACTTGTTCTTGTGGGAGGGTCTCCTGAAAATCCGTCATTTGAAGAAGCTAATGTTGAAAATCACATCAGGGCAGCAATGAAACAGTACGGCTTAACAGAAAACGATGTCGTCAGACTGCCCAGTCAGTCCTGGCAAAATTTGTCCATTTTTGCTCATCACAGCCTGTGCTATATCGGGATGCAAATTATGGAACCATTTGGCATGGGGGTAGCGGAAGCAATGGCGGCATCTGCACCGGTAATTATTTCCAGGGCGGCGGGTATAACAAAATGGATTAACGATGGCAGAGAAGCAATAGTTGTAAATCCAGATGATTCCCATGATGTTGCACAAAGATTGATTGAGATCATGAGAGATAAAGTCAGGTTAAAAGAGATTGCGGATAATGGTTACAGATTAGCCCGTAACACATTTAGGTGGGAGGCCATAGCAAGACAACAGGGTGAAATTATAGATTCGCTTTGTCAGGGGAAGTCTCCTCCGGGGGTAATTGGCAAAAAAAGCCCCCCGTCTATCTTCAGCAAAAGAAATGGTCGGGCTTACCACCGATCGGCTTTTACATGGCGCGGAGATCCTCCCGTCATCAAACCAAATCACAAAAAAGCCGCAGAAGGACTCCTGCCATATATTATTGAGGAGATAAGGCATTCACGGCGTAGAGAAGAAAGAGTAATTGTCGCCCTTGGAGGAGAATCGGGGGCTGGGAAGACTGAAATTGCGGAATACCTGAGGTTTTTATTGAGAATGGAAATGATGTGGGGAACTACAATAGCTGGAGATACCTTTTTCAAGTTAGCACCGGCAGAAAATCACAGTGCACGGCTTGATGCCTATGTTAGGGGTGAACTGGATCGATACTTGGGTCCTTCTGAGGTAAATTTGGAGCAATTGGATTCGATACTCGGTCGTGCTGTGAAAAGAAAAGTTAAAGAAGTTTTTGTTCCATCTGACTGCAGGCGGCTGGGTTCAAGGAGATATACGGACGTACCGGTCGATCTCGCCGGGGTGGACGTTATTTTTGTCGATCTTACCTATAGCCTGCTTCTAAAAAATGCTGCGCTAAAAGTCTTTCTTGAATCGGATTATCAGGGCAGGATAGACGAAGTAAAGGAAAGAAATCTCGGCCGTGACCCTGATCAGGACTTTCAATTCATTTTAAAAGTATTGGAGATAGAGCACCGGATTATCCGGGAATTAAGGAAGGAAGCTGACCTGATCGTCACAAAAAATTACGAAGTAAGGAAACCCGGAAAGAAGTAGTGTTAAGTCAACGATACTCTGTCATTTCGAAGGAGTCTTCACGACTGAGAAATCTTAGATTTCTCCCTGCGGTCGAAATGACATTTCTTGATTGACACGACAGCAGTAGCTTTATAAAAGAATTCCAACAACCGCGCCTGTCATACATGTAGCAAGTGTACCCGCCACAATGGACCGGAATCCCAGGGAAATAATTTCATTTCGTCTTTCAGGAGCCATGGTTCCCATGCCGCCTATCATGATCCCCAGACTGCCTGGATTTGCAAAACCGCACATGGCGTATGTCATGATCAGCAAACTCTTGGAACTTAAGGCACCCGGGGCAAGATTGCTCATATCAATATAAGCTATCAACTCGTTGAGGATGGTTTTGGTTCCCATGAGCGATCCCGCCGCAAGCGTCTCCTTCCAGGGAATACCCATCAGCCAGACTACTGGAGCCATGATATAGCCCAAAAGTTTTTGGAGGGTGATGGGCTCTCCTCCAATATTCGGAAGAAGACCCAATATGAGATTTACAAGATAAACAAGAGCCACGAGCACTATCAGCATGGCAATGATATTCAGAAGCAGTTGTATTCCCTGAACCGTTCCCTTAGTGATTGCGTCCATAGAACTTAACGCCTCTTCCGGAGAAGTTAATTTGCCTGAAGTAGGTTCGCCGGTTTCCGGTACCATAATCTTGGAAATGGTGATCGCTGCCGGAACACTGATAATGGAAGCTGTCAGGATGTGACCCATAATATCGGGAATGGCCTTACTCAATATGCTGGCGTATAACACCATAACCGTACCTGCTATTGTAGCCATGCCGCAGGTCATGAGAGTGAATATCTCACTGCGGGTCATATCCTTCAGATAAGGACGAATTAAAAGAGGTGATTCCACCATCCCAATAAATACGTTGGCCGAGACCCCTAACCCTTCTGCTCCCCCTATGCCCATCGTTTTTTGCAAAACCCAGGAAAAAGCCTTCACGACAATTGGCAGGATTTTCCAATAAAACAAAAGCGCAGACAGGGCGCTCATCAATAGCACGAGTGGAAGCCCTCTGAAGGCTAAGATAAAGCTTGATCCCGGGTAAGTTTCAACAAAGGGAAGGGTGCCGCCTCCCAGATAACCGAAAACGAAAGAAGTTCCTGCTGTTGTGGCCTCTTCCAAAGACAGAACGAGCCGGTTTAAAAACAGAAAAAAATCTCTAAAAATGGAGAGATTCAAAAGGACGGCTCCCAATGCCAGTTGGATTGTCAGGCCTATTATTACCGGTTTCAGACGAACCTGCTTGCGGTTTTCACTAATAGCCCAGGCAATCAATGAAAAAACCACTAAACCTGCTATACTCTGGATAATCATCTACTTATCCCTTATATCCTTCATTGGGTGTTAATGATTTTCAGAAACGTGTCGGGGTTAACGATTTTGCTGATCTGGCATTTCCGCGAAGCCTGTCCTCGCATAGACAGAAAGCGGGACTCTCCTCTCCTCCCCTTAATTGTAATTCAAGCATCTATTGCAAATCTCCAATTAAGCATGCTGTCAATAGTTTCACAAGCGGTTACAACATCTTGTAGTCACTTTCTCTTGACACCCAAAGACATTTCATTCTATGCTTTCCCCACCAAAAAGGAAATTCTTGTCAAAATTTAAAGATAGGCAGGCTTGTAAAATGATTCACAAAGAGAATATCCCTACATTTTCCGGAAACAAGATTATCGATTGTTTTCCTCGTTTAGGGGAGAATGTACTCCATCTACCTCGCTACCCAAAATATGAAGATGGGTTTCATCGTATAGGCGATTTCAATTATTACTTTCAAAGATCTCAACAATATCTCACTTGCCAAACAGCTCGTTTTACTTTACTTGGTGCAGGATTACATACGCTTGTTGAAGACACTGTTGTCGATTTATCCAGAGATCTCCCAGATTATTGGACAGGTTTTTTTAGAAGCAACTTTGGAAACCAAATTGGTGAACTTATTAAATATAGTGGCCATTATGGTTTTATAGATATTGTTGCTGCAAGACCTGACTTTACTGTGATCTCTCCGCATCCATACGATAGTGCATTTGTTCCTGCAAAGCAATATTATTTAGACGATCCAACTGCTGTGGTTGATGTAAACTGTAAGGGGAAAATTAGCAAAATCTCTTCTCATGCGCTGTTATACGAGACTTTTTCACCAGAGGACTTTGCAAGTGATGAATGGAAAGGAAGATGGGATTTGCCATTTGTTATAAAAATTACTCAGCCATCTGGGGGGGGTGATGGTGTTCAAATATGCAAGAACAGGGATGATATTTTATCGGCAAAAAAGAAATTTGATGGCCTGGAAATAAAGATAGAACCATTTGTTGGGGATTCTGGGAATAATTATAATGTCCAGGTACACGTTTCTCCTGATGGCACTATTTCTTTTATTGGTGGATCAGTTCAAAAAGTTTCACCAGAGGGGAAATATGGAGGTAATTATTTCGATTTTGGCTGGTTACCTGATGAAAATTTATGGGAGATTTCAAAAGAGATTGGTGAAAACTGTCACAATAGAGGGTATTACGGTGTTTGCGGTCCGGATATCATGGAGACACCTTCCGGAAAGAGAGTATTTGTTGATCCAAATATGAGATTGAACGGATCTACACCATTTTTTCTGATGCAAGACTATTTTAAAAGTCACTTTAACAGGCCTTGTATGGAAAGTGGCTATTTTGCGCATCCAACATTTACTCCTGCTGAGCTATTAGAAGCATTTAAAAGCGAATTGGAGAGTGGAGAATTGACTCTCACTGGAATTTACTATGGACCTCAGAATGAAGATGATAAAAAGAAAGTAACAAGAATATACGCTGCAATTGCAAGCGAGGGAGATCCCGAAAAACACGGTTTTATTAAAGAAAATTTAGCTAAAAAGGGGCTTTTGTCTGGAATTCACCTCTGAAATAACTTGTAAGCAAAAAGAAGCGTTCCTTCCTCGAAGTATTTTCGCAAGGATTTGATAAATATTGCATTAATGTTGTTGAAAATATTATTAAAAGGTAAACTTCTATGTTTCTAAACGAAGGAAGTAAGGAAATGGACAAACCGACTGCTGTTATATTGTTGTCCTGTCCTGATGCAAGAGGAATTGTAGCATCCATATCGAATTTCATCTTTAGTCATAACGGCAATATATTAGATTCCGCACAGTACACAGCACAACCGGAAAACATATTGTTTATGAGAATTGAATGGGATCTTGATGGTTTTGAGATTCCCCGTGAAGAAATAAAGGGCGCCTTCGAACCGCTGGCGAAAAAATTCAAGATGAAATGGAATCTTTACTTCTCCGATTACATTCCAAAGATAGCCATATTTGTGTCCAAACATGTTTACTGCTTCTATGACCTGATACTAAGACATCAGATGGAAGAATTTAAAGTTGAAATACCTCTTGTTATCAGTAACCATCTTGACCTGAAGCCGGTAGCCGAACAGTTTGGTTTGAACTACAGGCACTATCCCATAACCCCCGAAAACAAGGCCGAGCAGGAAGAAAAAGAGATCGAAGAATTAAAAAAACATAACATCGATCTGATCATTCTCGCGCGATATATGCAAATACTGACCGGCAAATTTGTAAATAAGTATCCCCATCAGATAATAAACATACACCATTCCTTTCTGCCCGCCTTTGCAGGGGGAAAACCATATGATCAGGCCTATAACAGAGGAGTCAAGATTATTGGCGCCACCAGTCACTATGTCACGGAGAAACTCGACGACGGGCCGATAATCGCCCAGGGTGTTATTGAAATAACGCACAGGGATTCGGTAGACAACATGATGCTCAAGGGAAAGGATTTAGAAAGAACCGTTCTCGCCAAAGCGATAAGGCTTCATCTGGAAAACAAGATACTGGTCTACGGCTCAAAAACCATAATATTTGATTGAACCCCAGAACAAGACCTTTGCAAAACGCCACCTTTCTGTCATTCCTACGAAGAGACTGTGTCACAATTCCTTTTTTTGTCATTTCGAGCAAAGCGAGAAAGCTTGTGGAAACAGATAAACTCGCCTAAAGCAGACAATGCCAGTTCTCTACTCTACCCCTATTTTCCCTATTTTAAATCTTCTTGACAATGATTTTACATAGACTGTACATTGTTTTTTATCAAAGGTTACGAGACCAAGAGATAAAATTGCCGTGAAACTATTCGAGAGACCTACAACAGAAGAAAAGATCCTATACCAGGGTCGGATGCACTGGATTGTCTATACTGGCAGCCTCCTGTGGTTTGTTTTCGGCGTATTCATTCTTAGGGGAGGAGATGCCTACAGGACGCCAGGAGGGATGTTTCTTCTCCTGGCAATCATTATAGGAATATTCACTTTTTTTAAGATAAAGACTGCCTACTATATTGTGGGTGAAAAATGGATTGCTATTCAAACCGGCGTCCTGTACCGGCTCACTTTCGAAATGTCCCTTTCGAAGATTGTTGACGTCAAGGTTGAGCAGGGTATAATGGGAAAACACTTCGACTATGGAACCGTTGTCATTTTCGGCGCCGGTGGAACGAGGGACGCATTTCACAGAATTGCTGTCCCGAATGAACTGAAACGAGAAATTATAGAAAGAATCCCGTCAAAATAGCTATTATGGTTCCCAGTCTCGATAAGATAGAGGTTGAATGCTACAGCGGCTACAGGACCGCGAAGGAAGTTGCACCCTTCTACATTGAACTTGATAACCGGGAACAGGCTGAGCTTGTCCAGGGACTGCGCTGGAGCGTGTTGACCACAAAAAAGACACTGACGTAGCGTTTGACAAAGGCAGAAGTATCGAAAAAAACCTTCATGAATCAGCTTTCGATCAATCTTTCAAGATTTCCCGGCTGATCAATTAAATTTGATAATATTTCAAGGTAACTCAAAAGAACAAGCAAAGAGTGACAAAAATTCAGCATATTGAAAAATAGTCTTGACTATATTTCAATATGCTCTTTCCAGAACAACCTTTACTTCAATTGGGATATTCCGGCACACCGAACACAATTTATCGAAAAACCTCTTTTTTTGAAGCTGTCGAATGTCGACCATTCTATTCTGGTAGCTCCGGCATACCAGTGGCTATCACACCTGACGTAAGTTGAGAATGGGTACGTCAACTCTGGGAATAGCATCGTACAGGTTAAATCGGCACTATGTCTCAGCGACTTGTTCGCTGTTTTATCCTTGATGATGGAGCAATTGTGGTGAAATGGGCTTGACCATTTGCCATGCTTTTGAAACATGTTCTGCATGCCATAAATCATAATTTTTTTGTAAGGTTAACCAAAGATCAGGTGTAGTATCAAAGGCACGCGATAAGCGTAATGCCATATCCGGTGTAATAGAACCCCTTTCATTTATAATCTTCGATAAAGCTTTACCTGATAATAATAGCCATTGCCGCGATGTTGTGGATTCCCCAAAATGGTCATGCCGAACTGGTGTTAATCAACGGTATTGTCCATGACGGATTGCTTGCTTTTACGCAGGATGCTAACTATGCTTTTACATCTAAAACTGACCCATACGGTAAGATGGATGGTTTGATGGATTATGACAGTGCTGTAAGCTGGTTGAAATCAACCACTATTGAAAACATATACTGGGCCCTTCCAGGCGACGAGATGATATTTCAACATTTGGGTATTTCGCCAAAGTACCCCGGACTGTTCGTAAACCTTCAATCGGGCTGGTATTGGACATCTTCTTCCCGTCCGTATAACTTTGAAACGAATCAAACTGCTACAACCAATGAGGTACAACTTGGGTATGTGATCGGTTCCACCACGATGAAACTCGACGTCGTCGATCCCGATCCCAGTCCCTTTCCCGAACCTACCACAACGCTCCTATTCGGTATTGGATTGATAGGGTTGGTAGGAGTAAGAAGAAGGTTTCAGGGATAACCCCGATGTAGGCTTAAACCCGATGGTGGTTTTTATTATAGAAGGCAGGGTCTCAAGTAGGCCTTGCCTTTTTTTGCTGATTGCCGATTGAAAGCATAGAAGAATCAAAGAGGGCGCTGGCTCACACTTTCAGGAAGCTATCAATATTCATTATTCTTTAACTTTTCTTTAACCCAAAAACATTTGCATAGCATAAGTATCTGATATGATTGATATATTTATCTGATGAGGTGGGTTCGATTCCC
>JAYEGA010000067.1:0-10311 GCA_034658835.1 Thermodesulfobacteriota bacterium | reverse complement strand
GGGCGTACGAATCCGGATTGTTGCTTATAACCACCTTAATATCCGCATCAAGAAGGCCCTTTTCACTATTGTCTATGATAGATTGAAGATTTGTACCGCTGCCGGATACCAAAACACCTATGTTTACTTTCTTCTTCATCTCTCGCTGAACCTCTCACATGAATGATACGGATTTTTGATTCTTGCTTCTCTTGTCAATTGCACCTATTGCATAAGCGCGTTCGCCAAGAACTCCAAGTCTTTCCTGTACCTCCTCCGAATCCTTCTCGGATACAATAATCATCATTCCTATGCCCATATTAAAGACTCTGAACATCTCCATTTTATCTATGTTGCCCATTTTCTGAACAATATTGAAAATGGGAGGTATGTCCCAGCTATCCCTGGTTATAACAGCCCGGCATCTATCGGGCAGGATTCTTGGTACATTGTCTATGAATCCACCGCCCGTAATATGTATTATTCCCTTTATGTTAAAGTTTTTCATTAAGTTTAATACGGGTTTTACATAGATTTTCGTGGGTCGGAGAAGTTCCGTACCGATTGAATGCTCAAGCCCTTTAACCTTATTCTTTATTTTGAGTTTTTCCTGTTCAAACAAAACCTTTCTAACAAGGGAGAATCCATTGCTGTGGATGCCGTTGGATGCAATACCTATTATTCTATCACCAACTTTGATTTCTGAACCGTCAATCAGCTTCTTGGCATCAACGATACCCACGCAAAAACCGGCAAGGTCATAGTCGTTACCCTCATAAAATTCAGGCATTTCAGCAGTTTCACCACCGATGAGCGCACAACCGGCCTCGATACACCCTTTTGCTATACCTTCAACGACCTTTATATTTTTGCTAACATTAATCTTCCCTGTAGAAATATAATCGAGAAAGAAGAGTGGTTCAGCCCCCTGGACTAAAATATCATTGACGGACATGGCAACAAGATCTATCCCGACGGTATCATGCTTGTTCATCATCTGTGCAATCTTCAGTTTTGTACCAACTCCATCGGTGGAAGAAACGAGGATGGGATCTTTAAACTTTTCCGTATCAAGGTGGAACAATCCTCCGAAATTACCTATACCACCCATCACTCCCTTTCGTGATGTCCCTTCTATAATGGGTTTTATCTTTTTGACAAATAGATTGGCCTTGTTAATATCTACGCCCGCATCCTTGTATGAAACTTTTTTCGTCATAACATCTCCATTTTGGATTTCCGTCAAAAACAAAGAACTTGTTTTCTTAACGCAATTTGCCTTGAAAGTCAAATCTTTCCTTGCCATACCCGGAAATATCTGTTAACAGTATGTTGCGCTTTCTATTTGAAATCATTCTATTTATTGGAGTGCCGGATGGAAGATATCAGGAAAATCGTAGAGAAAATTGAGGCTCCGTTAATCTTTTCGTCAAGGGATTCATATAAGAACCTGTCACTCATCAAAAATCTCGAGTCAGCCATGGCAGGTCTTCTCGAGAAATTGAAAGTTGTAAGTCCATTATCAATACAACATGGTCCCGCAGAAAAGGCATATACGGATATCCTGTCCGGACTTCAGGAGACATTTACCGGATTTGACGCCCTTTCTATTGATGAAAAAAGGGAAAGGATCGAAAGGACACTCAGTCTTGTAAATGATTTGAAAAATCTTTATCCCGACCTCTCTCGATCTCATTCGATAAAGAGTTTCGATAAGACATCCTCCATACCGGAAGACCTGAATGCAAGTTTTGAAAAGCTTTCCATGTCTGTTCAATATATCAAAGGGGTAGGGCCGAAGGTTGCCCGCCTCCTGGGCAAAAAGGGCATAAAAACCGTTGAGGATATGCTC
Organism: Thermodesulfobacteriota bacterium; assembly: GCA_034658835.1. GTDB lineage: Bacteria > Desulfobacterota > Syntrophia > Syntrophales > JADFWA01 > JAUSPI01. The sequence goes on along the minus strand of JAYEGA010000067.1, from coordinate 8,480 downwards.
TACTTTCTGCCAAGGAGATACGAAGACAGGCGCTCTATAAAAAAGATATCTTCAACACAGATCGGAAACGTGGAAACGGTAATCGGAGAGGTCATACAGGCACAGATACAGCAATACAGGAAAAAGAAAGTATTCGAAGTAACAATTGATGATAAAAGTAGCAGGCTCACGGCCAAATGGTTCAAGGGAAATCATACATATCTTAGGAATACATTTAAAAAGGGTACAAGGGTAATATTAACAGGGGAAATAAGAGAGTTCCTCTTTGGCAAGGACATTATCCACCCGGACTTTGAAATCCTGGATGAGAAGGACGACAACCATGATAACCTTCTCCATTTCAAGAGAATCGTCCCCATCTATTCGGAGACGGAAGGACTTCATCAAAAATATATCAGAAAGATCATGATGGAGGTGGTAGAGAATCATTCCAGGCATATCCTGAGCCCGATCCCGGAGGAAATATGTAAAAGACAGGACCTTGCCGATATCAATCATTCCATGAGGAATATACACTTCCCTGAACTCGACCAGGATATAGAGATATATAACAACATGAAATCGGCAGCATACAGGAGACTTGTTTTTGATGAATTTTTCTTTTTCGAACTGGGGATGGCTCTCAAGAAAAAGGGATATATCCTTGAAAAAGGTATCTCTTTCAAGATAGACGGAAAGCTTCAGGAAAAATTCTTGCGGATACTCCCGTTCGAATTAACAGACGCGCAGAAGAGAGTAATAGAAGAGATAAAGGAGGATATGGGAAGCGAATTCTCCATGAACAGACTGCTTCAGGGCGATGTTGGCTGTGGAAAGACCGTCGTTTCAATGGCGGCAATGATCTGCGCATGTGAAAATGGTTACCAGGCGACCATTATGGCTCCCACAGAGATATTAGCCGAACAGCATTATTCCAACATAAAAGAGTGGGCCGGCCTCCTCGGTCTCAAAGTTGCGATACTTACCGGAAGCAAAAAAACGGCGGAACGAAGAGATGTCTATGAAAAGATCGAATCGGGCGATGTGGATATTATCATAGGTACCCATGCGCTGATTCAGGAGGGCGTTGAGTTTAAGAAGCTCGGATTTGTTGTAATAGATGAGCAGCATCGTTTTGGGGTAGTTCAGAGGGCAACAATTCGTGGAAAGGGGATAAATCCGGATGTCCTGGTGATGACGGCTACCCCCATTCCGAGGAGCCTTGCCATGACGGTTTATGGCGACCTTGACATTTCCGTCATAGACGAAATGCCACCGGGTAAAAAACCGATTCGCACAAAGATATTCTATGAAAAGTCCCGTGAAAAGGTCTACGAAATAATAGGTAAAGAGCTGAAAAAGGGGAATCAGACCTTTATAGTCTATCCACTGGTGGAAGAATCGGAAACTCTGGATCTAAAAGACGCTACCCGGATGGCCGAACATCTTCAAAAAGAAATATTCCCGGAGTACCGGATAGGACTGATACATGGAAGAATGAAAGGGGCTGAAAAAGACGAAATAATGGCCGATTTTTCAGAGGGAAGGATGGATATCCTTGTTTCCACCACGGTAATAGAAGTAGGCATAGATATTCCTCAGGCATCCCTTATGGTTGTAGAACACGCGGAAAGATTCGGTCTTTCTCAACTGCACCAGTTGAGGGGGAGGGTAGGGCGGAGCGACATTCCATCCTACTGTATCCTGTTAGCCAGTTACGCCAGGTCCGATACTTCAAGAAAAAGACTCCGTATTATGGAAGAGACAAACGACGGCTTCAGGATATCGGAAGAGGACCTGGCCATAAGGGGCCCCGGCGAATTTATGGGAACCAGGCAATCCGGACTCCCTGACTTCAGGGTAGCGAACATATTGCGGGACGGAAGAATATTGAACGAAGCCAGAAAAGAGGCCTTTTCACTTGTCGAAAACGACTCCTTTCTGGAAAAGCCGGAACATGCTATCCTGAAAGAGGTACTTCTGAGAAGATGGGAAGGAAGACTCGATCTGGCAAAAACCGGTTGAAAAAAAGGAGAAATAATGCCAGGAATTTTTGAAATTCAAGTAAAGACCCATTTTTCCGCTGCCCACTCACTCCGGGGTTACCCGGGTGATTGTGCCGGAATACACGGGCACAACTGGGCTGTAGAAGTGTTTATCAGGTGCGGGGAACTGAATGAAATTGGAATAGGAATCGATTTCAGGGATGTTAAACAGACCATCGGGGATGTCCTGGAAGACCTTGATCATTCCAATCTGAACGAGCATCCGGTATTCAGGGAAATTAATCCCACATCCGAGAACATTGCCAGATTTTTGTATAATGAAATAGGCAAAAAGCTCAATTCGGACAAAGTGAAGGTTTCCAGAGTAATGGTCTCAGAGACACCGAATACCGGCGCCTGTTACTGGGAGGAATAATTGTCTCTCAAAGTCAACGAAATTTTCTATGGTATCCAGGGCGAATCTTCCTATGCCGGCCGCCCCTGTGTTTTTGTCAGACTGACCGGATGTAACCTCAGGTGTTCTTACTGTGACACTCAGTATGCATACAGTGAAGGTCAGGAAATGGAGATTCGTGAAATCATCAACAGAATCTCATCTTACCGGTGCAACCTGGTTGAAATTACCGGCGGAGAACCATTAATACAGAAGAAAACCCCCGCTCTTATATACGGATTACTCGAAAGAGGCTTTGAGGTTTTACTGGAAACCAACGGCACCCAGGACATCAGTAAAGTTGACGAGCGCTGTGTGAGAATCATTGATATCAAATGCCCTTCGAGTGGTGAGGAGAAAAAGAACGACCCGGGAAATCTGAAAAGATTAACAGAAAAAGACGAAATAAAATTTGTCATCGGAAACAGGACAGACTATGAATATGCCAAAAAAACACTCGACAGTATGAACCTCGATTCTTCAAGCATGAACACAATCCACTTTTCAAATGTGTTCGGCCAGATGCACCCCAGAATTCTGGCAAAATGGATCCTGGAGGATCACCTGAATGTAAGACTCCACATACAGCTTCATAAGTTTATATGGGATCCCGAACAGAGAGGAGTATAACCGGAGATAATCGTATGAATAAGAAAAAAGCTGTGATTCTTTCAAGCGGCGGGCTGGATTCCACCACAGTTATGGCCATTGCAAAATCGGAGGGCTATGAGATTTACAACCTGAGTTTTCGCTATGGACAGCGCCACTCAGTAGAGCTGGACGCGGCCAGGAAAATAGCAAAGGTCTTCGGGGCCAAAGAACATCTGGTCATTGATATTGACCTGAGAATGATAGGAGGGTCAGCGCTTACCGATAATATAGAAGTTCCGAAAGACAGAAAAGAAGAAGAGATGTTTCAGGAAATCCCTGTGACTTATGTACCCGCAAGAAACACCATATTTCTATCATACGCCTTAGCCTGGGCAGAGGTGCTCGGCGCATCAGACATTTTTACAGGGGTTAATGCTATAGATTACAGCGGTTATCCCGATTGTCGCCCGGAATACATTGAAGCTTTTGAACACATGGCAAATCTTGCAACAAAGGCAGGCGTAGAAGGCAAAACCCGTATTAAAATCAGAACCCCCCTCATTCACATGACCAAGGCCCAAATTATTCAAAGAGGCATTGAGTCAGGGGTAGACTACAGCATGACACACAGTTGCTACGACCCAACACCGGAGGGAAAGGCCTGCGGGCAATGCGATAGCTGCCTTTTAAGAAAGAAAGGTTTCAAAGAAGCCGGCGTAAAAGATCCATTAGATATTCCTCCTCTTTAATCCACAGGAAGCGGGGCCCGTTCCCCGAACGGGCCGTATAACTCGACAGGAGGCAATCATCATGACAGAACTAATCAGAGGCTTATTATCATAATGAAAAGCTTGTATTTTTGCGCCATTTTCGTTATCATAATTTGAAAGATAATTTGACAATTGCTCAATTCTGAAGAAACTTACCGAATCTATAAAAAGAGAGGTATGGAAATGAGAAAGGATAAAATTCTTAAAATACTTGAAGAGGTGAAAAACGAGGCAAAGGATAAATATAAGGCAGAAATTAAAGGAATTTTTGGTTTATATGCAAGAGGAGACGAAAGAGAAGGAAGCGACATTGATGTATTGGTCGAGTTTCTGAAAGGCGCCAGCCTCTTTGATCTTGTCAGACTTGGGGATTTTTTAGAGGAAAGATTACACTGTAAAGTAGATATTGTCTCACAAAAAGCAATTAAAGAAGAAATAAAACCTTATATTTATAATGATCTGGTACATATATGAAAAGAGATTATAAAGTGAATAAGGATAGGCGTTTTATCGAAAAATATTTGGTGAGCAGATTGAATTATTATAAAGTGTTCAGTGAGGTGCTAAAATGAAAAGTATCCAAATAAAGTCTCGGGTTGGCAAGGATGGTGTTTTGCGCTTACAGGTGCCGGTGGACATGTCAGATCAGGATCTGGAAGTATTATTGGTGCTACAGCCTCTTACTGAAAAGCCTGCGGATATAACGGGTTCTGGTGGATGGCCTCCTGATTTTTTCAAAATCACTGCAGGGGCCTTCAAGGACAAGCCTTTGAAGAGAGAGACTCAGGGTGAATACGAAATCCGGGAGTCAATTAAATGAAATATTTGCTGGATACCGATACATGTATTCACTATCTGAACAACCCCAACTCCTCTGTCCGCCGCCACTTGGAACGTTTGCAACCGATGGATGTGGTGCTTTGTTCCATGGTTAAGGCCGAACTTTACTACGGTGCGTACAAAAGCGAGCAAACAGCAAAGAATCTGGACGCACTTGAACTTTTATTCAATACACTGACAAGCCTGCCGTTTGATGACTTTGCCGCTCGGATATATGGAGAGATACGTTCTGATTTGTCCACCAAAGGTATGGTAATTGGACCGAACGATCTGATAATTGCCGCAATAACGCTTGCCCATAATCTGACTTTGGTTACACATAATACTGATGAGTTCCTCAGGGTGGTAAATTTGAAGGTGGAAGATTGGAAAGCCAAAGAATGAAAATCAGGAATTTTGCCACATAAAAACTTTCATAATACCCCGCAAAATGAATACGTAAATTGCTAAATCACCTTTCTTCTTGATGGTTTCACCCATATTCATCTCCCTCAATATGGTGGGGTGCCATGGACAAACTTGCCTGCCTGTGCGTAGCACGCAGACAGGTTTGTCCGTGTTCCTCAACGGGAAGACACACACAAAGGAGAAATAACCGTTAGGAACATAATGGGAAACCATTTTGGTCATTGCGAGGAGCAAAGCGACGCGGCAATCTCTTGTAATAATGTTATTCACAGTTAAAAATTACATTACTAAGAGCTAAGAACTATCAGCCATCAGCTATAAGCTCAACAAGAATTGTTGATATTCCTTGACATTCCACGGCTTTTTGTTAAGTATATAAAAGCTTTAACGAAACAACAGTAGGTACTATGCATTAAATAACAAATGATCTTTTCTTCTTAAACACAAAAAAGGTCCTGAAAATGGTAGACAATCACACAAGACCCCGTTTCTCTTAAACAGAGACGGGGTTTATTGTTTTTCATGACAGGAAGAATTAGATGATTACCGACACAACTTTTTTCACAAATGAACCCGGTTACGCACTCATCGATCGGTTTAGAAAAACATTAAAGCACGTACAATACTTCGATGTGTTGGTCGGGTATTTTCGCACCAGCGGATTTCATCAGTTATACGAGTCATTTGAATCCATTGATAAAATCAGGGTTTTGGTAGGGTTGAATGTCGATCAGAAAACCTATGAAATTATTGATTCAGTGCGATCCCGTGGGGAATTCGATTTTGAGTCACACAGCAGAACCAGGCGTATATTCAGCGAACAGACGGCATCCGACATGGGTGAATCGGAAGACTCTTATGAAACGGAAACAGGCATCAGAAAATTTATAGAATTTCTGACTGCTGATTGCCTCGACAAAGAACAAGATATAAAAAACGGCGGCAACGGAAAAAAGATGGAACTGCGTGCCTATCCCAGTGAAAGCATCCACGCCAAAGTATATATCAGCCGCTTCAAGAAAGATGAGTTGGATTTCGGCAGGGTAATCACAGGTTCCAGTAACTTTTCCGAAAGCGGACTTGTCGCCAATAGGGAATTCAACGTCGAATTGAAGGATAAGGTTGATGTCGATTTTGCGTTGAATCAGTTTGAAGAATTATGGAAAGACGGCGTAAATATTTCACAGGAATATGTTGATACCATTCAAAACAAAACCTGGCTCAATGACACCATCACCCCCTATCACCTCTATCTTAAAATGCTCTACGAATACCTGAAGGAAGATATCAATATTGATGAGGAGATTGATCTGTACCTTCCTGAAGGCTTCATGGACCTGATGTATCAAAAGCATGCGGTCGTCTCTGCCAGGAAAATCCTGGATGCATACAACGGCGTATTCCTGGCTGATGTTGTAGGTTTAGGCAAGACCTATATATCCGCGCTGCTTGCCCAACAATTACCCGGAGGCAAACTGATAATCTGCCCACCTGTTCTCAAAGATTACTGGGCAGACACCTTTTTTGAATTTGGAATTCAAAAATTCCGGGTCGAATCCCTCGGCAAACTCGATCAAATCCTGAAGGAAGGAACTGAAAAATACGATTATATCTTCATCGATGAGGCACATCGCTTCAGGAATGAATACACGCAGAGTTTTGAAAGCATACACCAGATCTGTTTTGGCAAAAAGGTTATCCTGGTTTCGGCCACGCCACTCAACAACACCTTCCAGGATATTTACAGCCAGTTAAAACTATTTCAGCTTCCTAAGAAATCCACTATTCCGGGAGTGCCGAACCTTGAAAAGTTTTTCAAAAGTCTGGAGCGTAAACTCAAAGGCATCAGTAAATCAGCCCCGGAATATATAGACGCCATAAAAGAAGGTTCCAAAAATATCAGAGAGAATGTACTCAAGTATGCAATGGTCAGGAGGACGCGAACCGAAATCACCGATTATTTCAGTGACGACATTGATGAACAGGGCCTGTTCTTTCCTGATGTTGAAGATCCCAGACGGATCATCTACCGGTTTGACGAGCAGATAAGCTCCACATTTAACAAGACCATGGAACTGCTGAAGAAAACCAAGTACGCGCGTTACACACCACTTCTCTACCTGAAACAGGAACTCCCTGAATTTGAAAAGCAAAGCCAGCGTAATGTTGGTGGATTTATGAAAGTCATCCTGGTTAAACGGCTTGAAAGCAGTTTCTATGCTTTTCGTAAGACATTAAATCGCTTCGTTGAATCCTATGTGAATTTCATTGATATGTTCAACAAGGGAACGATTCTTGTCAGCAAAAAAGTGGATGTTTACGACCTCCTGGATGAAGACAATGAAGAAAAAATACTTCAACTCATAGAGCAGGAAAAGATTGAAAGATATAATGCCGATGAATTTAAACCGGAATTAATAGAAGATTTGAATGCCGATCTCAAATTACTCAAAGCCATTCGGGACTTATGGGCAGGAGTAAACTCAGACCCCAAACTGGAAACATTCATCAATGATCTGAAAACAGATAAAGAGCTCAAAGACAAAAAGATCATCATCTTTACCGAATCCAGGGAAACGGGCGATTACCTGTTTGAAAATCTGAATAGAAATTTCCCGGATAAGGTTTTGTTCTATTCCAGCATTGGAGGCGTATTGTCTGACGGCAGAAAGCCCGTTTCCGCCGCGAGAGATTTGATAAAGGAAAATTACGACCCAACTCATAAAATCCAAAATGATGAACTACGCATTCTGATCAGCACGGATATCCTCGCGGAAGGTGTCAACCTGCACCGTTCCAATATAATCATCAATTACGATCTGCCGTGGAATCCCACCAAGGTGCTTCAAAGGGTAGGACGTGTGAATCGAGTAGGAACCGAACACAAGAATATCCATATCTTCAACTTCTTTCCCACTGATCAATCGGATATACACATCGGCCTGGAGGACAACATTAAATCCAAAATCCAGGCGTTTCACGACACCCTTGGCGAGGATGCCCGATATCTTACCGAAGAAGAAATTGTTTCATCGCATGAACTTTTTGGTGACACCCTGTATAAACGACTCACCAGCAAAAAGACGTACCAGGGTGAAGATGATGATGACATGCGGTCTGAGCTGGAATATCTCAAGTTCATCCGGGATATCAGAGATAAGCAGCCCGAACTTTTTGAAAAGATCAAACTGCTCCCTAAAAAAGCCCGTTCTGCCAGAGATAATGATGCAGAAACCGACCGACTGCTTACATTTTTCCGAAAGGGCAAACTGAAAAAGTATTTTATCTCAGATGGCAACAATTCAAGAGAACTTTCGTTCTTCGAAGCTGTGGATCTCTTTGAATGTGATCCCGACACACCTCGGCAGAAAATTCCAAAACAATACTATCCGATGCTGGACAAAAACAAAGATCAGTTTGATTTCATAACATCAGGCGATGTGATGGAAGCTA
>JAYEGA010000066.1:0-10351 GCA_034658835.1 Thermodesulfobacteriota bacterium | reverse complement strand
AAATACCGGAACCGCCATGGTTGCGGCGATTGCCATCGGAATTGCCGTGGATGACACCATACATCTCATGAGCCGTTATAATACTGAGATGCGTATACTGCAAAGTCAGGACAAGGCCGTTCATGTGTGCATACACGCTGAAACGAGACCGGTTATTTCGACTTCTGTTGCCCTGGCCCTGGGATTTGCCGTGCTGGGTTTTTCCAATTTTGTTCCTGTTATCAGTTTCGGGTTGCTTTCATCAATGGTTATGATATTTGCCATCATCGGCGATTTGTTTATAACGCCGATCCTGCTTTCGTCTACCCAGTTGATGACTCTCTGGGACATGTTAGGTCTTCAGCTTCAAAAAGCTGTTATACAAAACGCGGATTTGTTTCGGGATCTCAGGCCCTGGCAAATGAAAAGAATCGTTTTGCTGGGCAGGACCCTCACCAGGAAAGCCGGGGAATTGGCCGTGGCACAGGGAGAAGAGGGCTCAAGTATGTATCTCCTTCTCGAAGGCAGGGCCGAAGTGGTAACGAGGGATAAAAAAACCGGCAGGGAAATCACCCTTACCGAACTCAATCCCGGTGATGTTTTCGGTGAAATAGCCCTTGTGGAACCCGGCCCCCGATCTGCCGATGTGCGTGTTTTAGAACCGGTCAATTATCTTGAAATCGACTGGAACGGCCTTAAGAGAATTCAAAGAATTTACCCCCGCATCGCCAGTCGTTTGTTCCTCAACCTGTCGCGGATTTTAGGGGGACGTCTGGCACATACGGATAAACTTCTTTTTGAAGCAAAATAGATATGAAAGGATATATGCTTATGAATCGGATAAAATATTTCGTCGTATTTTTCTTAGTTCTTTTCCTGGTTCTTGGTTCTCAGCAGGCCATGGCCGCTGATGATCTTGATCTGTTGAGCGATGATCTTGATCTTCTCGGCGAATTAGAAGCAGCGCCGGCTGAGGAAAAGGAGGGTCGATTTAAGTACCTTACCCAAATTGGCAAGAACTTAGAGGGAAGTATTCGACTGCGCGGTCACGTTTTTTACCGGGACCCCGTTGATCGTGAAGGGGTTGATAAAAGGAATCCTGTTGGAGAGGCATTGCTTCGTTTCAACACATGGACCGGCAATGACAAATTACGCTTGAACTTTTCCGGCTGGCTCGAGGCTGGAAGCCAACAGGATACGTACGAAGGAATATTTCGCTGGCCCCAGGACAAGGATCGCCAGAGGCACTATCTGGAATTGAATGAGCTTTACGTTACCCTTTTCCAGGACAGCTACGACGTAACACTGGGTAAAAAAATCTTCCAGAACGGGATTTCGACACTTTACTCTCCTGCCGACAGATACCGTTTCACGGATTCGAATGACCCTCTGGATCCTAAAAATTTTGGAATGTGGCAAACAAGGCTTGACTATTACCTTGAAAAGTTCACCATCACGGGAGCTATCTTGCCTATATTCAATACGGGTAAAATCCCCAGTGAACATTCCCGCTGGTCGGACACAACGGGAGATTATGACACATACGAGGAAGATACATCTGACAAGGAAATCGAAGACGATTTCCCTACCATTTCAATCAATAACGTCAGCTATTTTGCCAGGGCCAAGACGACCTTCCGCGGCTGGGACCTGTTTGCATCGGCTTATCACGGTTTGAATCCATATTATGTCCTGAGGGAAGAAACCCGGGGATCTAAAACAATAACTATAAAGGAAAATGTAAAGGTAGGCAATTATGCCGCCGGTTTCTCGACGGCTTACAAAAAGTGGGAGTTTCATGGTGAGGGCCTGTTTAACTTCAGCTATGACGGAAAGGACGATCATTATATCAGCTATGTGGGCGGATTTACCTACACCATCGATGAATTGGCGAAGAAGATCTTTCTCGAGAAAATCGATATAACCATCGAATATGCTGGTGAGATAATAACAAAAGAACAGCATGCCGACGGCTATACGAGAAGCTCCCGAAAGAGCAGGCTGGGTCGAAATGATATCTTTACCCGTATGAACTTTAAATATGATGAAGACCTGAGCTTCAAATATGTTTCGGATTTTGAACTTGATCCAACGGGTCGCTATAATAGACTCCAGTCCGAATACAAGATAAGGCAGGGCCTTGTCTGGATAGTGGCCTTTGAATTCTTCAATGGAAAAGATGACAGTTACTACGGAAGATGGGCCCGGAATGATCGGCTTATAACCACCTTAAAATATAGCTTTTAAATGGTAAAGAAGCCTTTCACCCCTGATTCTGACTCTCATTTTTCAACTTCTTCTTTACATAATCAGGATACCAGGCGGTGAACTTAATGGCTCCGACAAAGGCAAGTATGTGAATCACCCGGTCGATCAGGGAAGGATGATTCAGTGCAACATAGGAAGTAACTGCCATGATAGCGAACGCGAAACACCAGACCCAACTGATGGTGAGATTCGTGGAATAAAACCTGGGAGAATCCCAGAATTTGGGGTCCACCTGCTCGCGTGCGTATTGCAGGGTAAATGGTTTTCTGATCAAGATTGATGTCAAAGCGATCAGGAACAGTGCCGCGGTGCTCAAAGGTGTTGCATGAGTATCTATCCACACAGCTTCAGACGTATAGGCAATGAGTGTGAGAAATACGAAAAATAACAAGGTGCCCACATCAAGGACTTTAATGTTACGTTTTTGAATATCCCGAATACACAGGAAAATGACGACGACGACAGAGGCCGCAGCGGCAATCTGATAATTTTCTCGACCACTTAGCACCCAGAAAACAATCCACGGCAAAAAACCTAAGAAGACACCCATCACTCAACCCCCTGTTCAATTATTTATTAATACTTTTTTACCGTGGAAGCATAGAACAATTGACATTTTATGTCAAACTCATTCCATAGTCCTTTCGATTTTCCCCTCAATCTCCGACCACTCATCGTAGAGGAAATCCAGGCGGGAAACGATTTTATCATGCTCGATGTGGAGTGATTGGATTTTCTTTTCGTCCCCATAGGTGTTCCGGTCTGAGAAGGCCTCTTCGATCTGACCCTTTTTCTCCTCCATTATTGCAATTTCTTCTTCAATTTTGTCCAGGGCATCCTTAAGAGGTTTCAGTTTTCGGTATCTTTCCTGTCTTTTTTCCGCTTCCCTTCTTTTTTGTTCTTTTCCCGATTGAAGGGTTGCTTTTCTCTTTTCACTCTCTTCCGATGAAACCCTTTCTGCATGGTATTTTTGCAGGTAGTCATCCACCGTACCATGGTAAAGATCGAGTTCACCATTTTTCAGGACAACGACTTTATTAATCAAGGGTGCGAGAAAATCCCTGTCGTGGGATACGATAATGTAACTACCTGAAAAATTTTTCAGGCTTTGCTGCAAGATAACTTTTGATTGCATATCAAGGTGATTCGTTGGTTCATCGAGGATAAGGAGATTGGCGGGCGTAATGAGCATCCTGGCAAGAGCAAGGCGGCTTTTCTCACCACCCGACAGAACGGATACAGGCTTGAAGATATCGTCCCCCGTAAAAAGAAAGCAGCCGAGCAAAGTTCTCAGATCTCTTTCTGACCGGGAAGCGGCAATCTCATCAACCGTTTCGAGAACCGTTTTATCCGGGTTTAGCTCTTCCACCACATTCTGGGCATAATAAGAAATGGAAACATTGTGGCCGGGGTTCCTTTTGCCATCCTGGAAAGTCTCAGAACCGGCGATGATCCGCGCAAGTGTGGATTTTCCCGAACCGTTGACGCCTAAAAAAGCGATTCTATCCCCACGTTCAATTGTAAGGGCAAGTTTTCTAAATACCGGATTGCTCCCGTATGTTTTGGCAATTTTGTCCAGTTCCATGACGACTTTTCCCGGACGCGGCGGCTGGGGAAAGTCAAAGGATATTGTTTTTTCGTCCCTTTCAATCTCGATCAGTTCCATCTTCTCGAGCATTTTTATGCGGCTTTGAACCTGTTTTGCCTTTGTGGCTTTGTATCGAAACCGTTCAATAAACCGGTTAGTTTTTTGAATCAGTCGCTTCTGGTTTTCGTAGGTAGCCTGCAGAATATTGAAGCGCTGCGCTTTTTGCTCCATGTAAGAGAAGAAGTTGCCGGTGTATTCGGTAACCTTCCCCATGGAAATCTCAATAACACGCTGGGCAAGATTATCGAGAAACCGGCTGTCATGAGAAACAACAATGATCGAACCGCTGTATGATTTCAGGTAGGTTTCAAGCCATTCCAGTGACTCAATATCAAGGTGGTTGGTCGGCTCATCGAGGAGAAGGATGGTTGGTTCTCGAAGGAGAAGTTTTGCAAGCTCAATCCTCATCTGCCAGCCTCCACTGAACTCTTCCGTCATACGATAGAGATCATTCTCTTTGAAACCAAGGCCGGAGAGGATTTGCTTGATCTTTGTTTCAGTATTATATCCTTCCCGATACTCCAGTATGTGCTGAACCTTGCCGAGCTCATCAACCAATTCCTTTAACTGAGGAGATTCCTGGTTGTCTGAATTGGTATGGATCGAGATTTCATGGCTGATTTCTTCGATCCTGTCATGCAGGGAAATCAGATCATCAAAGACCGTTTCTACCTCTTTGTACAGCGCCTTGCCTTTATGAAACACGCCATCCTGAGGAAGATATCCTGTCGTGCTAAAGCGAGATTTGGCAACCTTGCCCGAATCTGGCTCAACCTGATTCACAATAATCTTCATCAGGGTCGTCTTGCCTGTACCGTTCGATCCTACAAGAGCAATGCATTCCCCATCGCCGATATGGAGGGAAATATCCTTGAAAAGGTGCTCCCCACCGTACTGTTTTGATATGTTTTGAAGTGAAGTCAAACTACACACTCAACATTATAATATTTGGGACGTCATACATCTATCTACTAAAAAGGCACTCTTATTTCAACCCCGTGAGGAAGAAAAAGGATATATGGACGAGAAAAGCTTGATCTTTTCCACCTACTCCTTTAAGTTCTTATGTCGGCTATGCTACGCAAAAATTCTTAAATCATTGTGCCAAGCGATCGGCTGGAACGTCACCCGTCAAGGAATAATGACTTATGAAAGATATTTTGATTTATCCCCTGTTGCGCAGATGGGCATTAATTTTCCTCTTCTTTTTTATTATATTAGGATGCACCCTTAAAGAAAAGCTTTACTATGCCGCTCCAACTCTTCTGCCCGAAACAGAACGCCAAATGAAAACTGCCGGTTTCTGGATAAGCTGTCATCCCTTTCCGGATAAAATGATTCTCAACCACGATGAAATAAGAAGCTTAAATTCGCATATTGAGAGTGAACTGGAACTGACAAAAGATATTACAAAACTTCCCTCTCCATATTCCCGTGATGATCTTTTATCTTTACTGGAAGAAGACCTGGGTCGTTATAATCAAAAAAATCTTTACCTGAAAGAAGGTATTGAAGCAGGCCCCCGTCTTTATCAGAAGATGAAAAAGAGTACGAATCGCGGCACAATTCCTCCTGAAATAAGATTGCGGTACGGTATCATTGTTCACTATGCCAACCAGCGTGTTCTACCAACGAAGGAGAGGTTATATGCCAAACCAAATGATGCCGACTTTGATGAACTTCAGAACAGTGCCCTGGACGTGGGAACACCCGTAGCCGTTTTGCACAAAAGCCTGGATGGCAAATGGTACTATGTCATCGACGAACTGTACCGCGGCTGGGTAGAAGTAGAAAAAGTCGCCCTGTGCGGTTTGGAAGAATTAAAAAGTTTTCTCGACTCTTCACACTTTGTGGTGGTAACAAAATCAAAAGGAGACCTCTTTCGAAATACGACGCTCACGGAACATTTCGATTATGTTAGAATGGGTGTAAAGTTTCCTCTTTCCCGGAAAATAAATAACGGCATCATTCAAATCGTCCTGCCGGTTCGTAAAACAGATGGGACAGTTTCATTTGAAGCAGGCTATATAAGAGAAGAGGAAGTTCACGAAGGATACCTGCTCTACACGCCACGTACCATCATTGACCAGGCCTTTAAGATGCTCAATGAACCCTACGGCTGGGGAGGAATGTACGGCGAGCAGGATTGTTCCAGGTTTATCCAGGAAATATTTGCAACCGTTGGGATATCGCTTCCAAGAAATTCTTCCAAACAGGCTCGAGTAGGCCTTATGGTTGATGAATACCCTGATAATACGCCGGAAGCGATAAAACTGAAAACCATAAACAGGGAAGCAATCAGTGGAATCACGCTCTTGCATTTAAGAGGACATATCATGTTATTCCTTGGAGTGGTGAACGGCCACCCTTATGCAATCCATGAAATATGGGGCTACAGACAAAAAGTATGGTGTGGAAGTATCATCCGCGTCATCAATCGCGTGGCCGTAACAGACCTTTCCCTGGGTAAGGAATCTAAAAAAGGCTCCTACCTTAAAAGACTGCTTGCAATTCGGATGATTTCACGGTGTTGCAATTAATCGTAATGGAATTGCAGGGGGACGCCCGGGTTAATTAAGAACTTTATTATTGACTAATTTTATTCCGTCTGGAAATATGTCGTGGACATAAGGCTCAGGAGGGGATTTAATTGATTGTAAAGGTAATTAGTACAGCTATTGTTGGAATAGACTCCTATCCTGTTGATGTAGAGGTAGATATATCTTTTGGACTTCCTCAATTTTCGACTGTTGGGTTGCCCGATGTCTCTGTCAGAGAAAGTAAGGACAGGATAAAGGCTGCCATAAAAAACTCCGGTTACACATTTCCAGCAGACAGGGTTACAGTCAATCTTGCCCCTGCTGATATCAAAAAAGAGGGAACCAGCTTCGACCTGCCGATAGCCGTGGGTATCCTGTCAGCAGAAGGAGCAATCGGGAGTGAACCACTTCGGGATTACATAATAATAGGTGAACTGTCACTGGACGGACGTATTAAGGGCATTCACGGAGCCCTCTCCGCTGCATTTCAGGCAAAGAGAATGGGAATAAGGGGTATAGTCCTGCCAAGAGAAAACGCAGCAGAGGCTGCCATGGTGGAAAAAATCGATGTTATTGCCGTTGACTATCTGCCTGACATTGTCGAATTTTTTAATAACAGGAAAGCGATTGAACCGACAAAGGTTGATGTATCTGCAATATTCAACAGGAGCCTTAATTATCCCTTTGACTTTAGTGAAACACGTGGACAGGATCAGGCAAAGAGAGCTCTGGAGGTTGCTGCCGCAGGTGGACATAATATCATCATGACAGGACCTCCTGGTTCCGGAAAGACTATGCTGGCGCAACGACTCCCCTCCATACTTCCCGATCTTTCCTTTGAAGAAGCGCTTGAGACAACAAAGATATTTTCTGTTGCAGGACTCCTGTCCAGAGAAGAGGCAATACTTGTAACGAGGCCCTTCCGTTCACCTCATCACACTATCTCAGATGCGGGACTCGTAGGGGGCGGTCATATTCCCAGGCCCGGTCAAGTTAGCCTTGCTAAGGGCAGCATATCTAAATAACAGTTAAACGAACACTTTTCCTTCCGATTTGATCCCACTATTTTAAAGTTTTCCTAAATCTACTTGACTTTTAAACCTTATTTGTTATATATAATACATAAATTCTTTGAAATCCAATATCACAGCCCGTGAATTATGTCAAGTAAAAAAGAACATGCTTAGCAAGGGCAAGTACTTTCAGGTGAATAAAAATGAAAAACGTAGCAGAAATAATTGATTATTTGAAAAACAAATGTGGGTTTGAATTTGAGCGGGATGTCGCCAAAATAACAGGCCTCATCCCATCTGACCTACATCGCCGAAAACTTCAGAACAATGTCCCATACAGAAATCTCCTGCAGGCATGCGAGGAACACAATATTTCTGCTGATGAGCTGTTTTTTGGAAGGAAACCTGACGATCCCACGATAAAACAGTTCCAGCATGAGGATATAGCAAGAAAGTTAATTGAAGTTCTGGCAAAGCTGGAAAGGGAACGTCCAGATTTTTTCCGTGACATATACGGAAAAGTGATTGGAGAAGCGAGTTGGCTTACCACAAAAAGAAAAAGGGAAATATCCGGGGAGCTGAGTGCGGATGACAGTATCATATTGAGAGTCAACAGAAAAAAAATGATTAATGCGATCTACTACTTTGCAGCCAACACAGAAAAGTGCGGGAAAACCAAACTTATGAAGCTCATGTACCACCTTGACTTCTTTCACTTCAGGGAAACGGGTAATTCTGTAACCGGCCTGAACTACTTTGCATGGAAACAGGGGCCGGTCCCGGCTGATCTTTTCAAGGAATTATCTAATGACCCTAAGCCGGACTTAGCGGAAGTTATTGAAGTAGAAATTATTGAAAACTTTCACAAGATAGTTCCTAAAAAAGGTTTTGAGTTTGATGAGTCTATATTCACCAAGCGTGAATTGCGTCTTTTGCAAAACGTAGTATCGTTTTTCAAAAACACAAACGCTGAACAGATTGTTGAGGCCACACATCTGCCCAGGCAGCCATGGTTTAAAACAATCGCGGAAAAAGGTGAAGGTAAGATGATTAAGTATATGCTTGCAGTGGACGGCAGGCACGGCCTCACCAGACGCGAGATTATAGAACGCCAGGAAGAATTAAGGGAGATGTATAAAGCGCTTGGACTTGATTGGAAGGATGTGCCGTACGAAAGCGATGACATTCCTCCTTTGCCGGAAAATTCACTCTGACTAAAATAAGGAATTCACTCTGCTTATAATTTCCGCCGTAAGACCCATCTTCTTCAGGGAATTGGGGTGTAAGGCGTTTTTTTGGCATTGAAAACAGAGGTTGGTGGCACTGATGTTCATATATAGTACTGACACATGAATCATCAGAGATAGATCGGTACGTTAATTGGGAGGTTATTATGCGAGAGAAACAAGCAGTTATTAACAGCATCGCGGAATTTGTTTTAAGAAACCACATCAGGCTCACATACGCCGATATTAATGGCGAGAGGTGTGCCTTTAAATCGGTCGACGCCGCCCTGGGAGAGATTGATCCAGAGAAAGTCGAAACCCTCATTCTGAAAGGTAAGCGTGGAGTTTTAGGGATAATTCATCTCCGTAAAGTATAATTTTCGCTTATGCACACCTTGCCCGGGAATAAGATCCGGTTTCATATTAACAGTCAACTCACAGGAAGATAAGTAACCATTGGATACAAATACCTACACCGCAATCTATGTACGAGTGTCCACCGAGGAACAAGCCCAAAAAGGTTACTCAACCAAAAACCAGATAGACCAACTTACCAACACTGCCAAAAAACAGGGATGGAAATATCGAATATTCGATGACATGGGGCATTCAGGGGCAAAGTATGACAGACCCGGTCTCACGACAATGTTCGATCTCATCAGGAAAGGTAAAGTTAATCGGGTTCTTGTCTGGAAGATTGACAGACTAAGCCGAAAGCTCAGCCACCTGCTGAACATACTTGAACTCCTTGAAAGCAACAAAGTCGAGTTGATTTCTAACAGCGAAAACTTTAATATCAATACCCCAATGGGCAAGCTTTTACTTGGCCTTCTTGGAAGCGTGGCAGAGTTTGAACGGGATTCGATAATTCAGAGAATCAAGGCGGTCAAGAACACTCGAAAGCGGGTAAAGCGACTGCCTCTGGGGCACATACCATACGGTCTGAAATTAAATGAGGAAAAGAACAGGCTCGTATTCGACGATGGTCCGAGCCATGAAATCGTAAAGAAGATATTTGATCTTTCACTCCACGGAATAGGCATGGTCGGAATAGCTGAATACCTTAACAATAACGGATTTAGGACAAAATATAATAAGCGTTTTGACTCTTCAACAATTGGGCGAATGCTTAGCAATCATACCTATGCGGGCATGATTGAAATAGACGGAAAACTGGAGCATGGAAGCATCGATCCGATTGTAACATTTGATACTTACCGGAAAATCAGACAGGAGATCCAAAAAAGAACAAGCAAGCCCAGTACTCCCGCAACCAAACATCTCCTAACAGGATTGCTAAAGTGCAATGTTTGCGGCAGTAGTCTGGTCAGTACCGGAAACTACAAAAGGGGGAAAAGATTTTATCGTTGCGGTCGTAGCGCCAACGAAGGCAGGTCAGCGTGTCCCTTGAAATCATTTCACGCCGACAAAATAGAGACATCCGTTACAGACAGGCTGATCGAAACAATTGAAAAAAACAAGGCCGGAATTCTTGAGGCCATGATCAACGGGGAAGATGAGTACCGTAATCAGGAAAAAACTGCAACGCAGAACATCCAGAGGTTAAAAACACTTATCAAGAAAAACATAAAAAGTATCAACGAATATTTTGAGATGTTTGAGTCTGAATTCATGGATAAAGCGGAGCTTAAAGACCGTATTGAAGCGCTGAAAGCC
>JAYEGA010000065.1:0-10431 GCA_034658835.1 Thermodesulfobacteriota bacterium | reverse complement strand
TCGGAAAAGGTTCCGTCTCCCCCGGCGGTGACGAGTACATCGCAACGGGTGGCAAGCTCCCGGGCACATTGGCCAAAGGCGTCTGCTGTGATGGCATCCAGACCATGTATTTCCGCATCTAAAATTTCTGCTGCATTCGTTAATGCGGCGCGTTTCTGATCGACGGTCATTGTGCCAGATACAGGATTGATAATAATTGAGTAGCGCATTTCGCTTATCAAGAAAAGTCTGATGTACCTCTTGTTAGATGGTTCGTATAAAAAGTAAAAAGTGCCAGGTCTTGCAATGCCACAATCTGTAAAAAACAGGGACGATGCTTGTTTTTACGAAGGAATTCGCGGATGTTACCTTTTTTCTTGATGGCAAAAATCTTTTACGGGAACAGCCTGCGTTTACCGAAGTGGGGGGGCATTATTTGCACATCCCCCGAAAATATCCTGTGGGTGTTTCCCTCATTATCCTTCAGGATCAAGATCCCATCATTATCAACATCCAGGACTTCCCCGATATATTTTTCACCGAGCACGTCAACCACAATCTGCTGTCCAGCGATATCGGCAAGTTCCTTCCACCGGTGCATAATCGACTCAAATCCTCTTTTTTTAAACATTTCGTAATACTTCTCATACCGCCTAAGGTATTCACGAATAAGCGGGGCTCTGGAAAACTGTTTTCCCGTCTCTATCAAAATTGAGGTAGCTATCTCTCTTACCTCCTCAGGAAAACTTTCAGCCGGCGTGTTAACATTCAGTCCGAGACCAACGATAATATAGTCCACCCCGTCCATTTCTGTACTGATCTCTGTAAGAATGCCGGCTATTTTTTCCCCATTCACGAGGATATCGTTAGGCCACTTAATCCTGATTTTTAGTTGCGTAAGTGAAAGCAGGGCCTCAGCCATTGCAACTGCTGTCATCAGGGTTATTCTGGGTGTTTCAGCCGGGGGCATGGTTGGTCTCAAGATGAGGGAAGCATAGATTCCATCACCCGATGGCGAAAACCAGCTTCTGCCTCTTCTTCCCCTCCCTTTGGTCTGTTTCTCTGCAACTACTACAGTCCCTTCAGGTGCGCCCTTGGCTGCTAAATCTTTCGCTCTTATATTGGTTGAATCTGTTTCCTTGAAGTAAACAATGTTTCCCTTCCCGAAAACTTTAGTATCCAGCCCTTCCTGAATCTCATTGACCAATAGCAGGTCGGGGATTTTACTAAGAAAATATCCTTTTTTAGGGGAAGATTCTATAACATAACCCTCTTCTTTCAATTTGCGGATATGCTTCCATACAGCAGCACGACTAATTGCCAGTTTGTTGCTCAGCAACTCACCGGAAATCCAGTTTCCTTTCTCTTCTTTCAGATACGACAATAATCTATCTTTTGTAGACATGACAGACCCCAGTCTTATTGTTAACCTAAAATTTAATTACGGTTGACATATATCTTTCTCTTTGGTATAAGAGCGCTCCCGAAGTCAAGAGAGATAACCACAAATAACTAAAGAGAGAAATCCATGTTCAATAAAAAGCTAATTACCATAACTGAAAAAATTATGAAAGATGTTAAGAACCACATTTCTTATGAAGAGGCCTGTGAAGTTTCCGCTCTTCCCGTTGATGACACCATCGATATAATAATGTGTGCCAATAAAATCAGAACTAAATACAAGAAAAACAATATCTTCACATGTTCCATAATCAATGCCAAATCCGGTTTTTGTTCGGAAGACTGTGCCTTTTGCGCTCAATCTGCACATCATAAAACCGAAATTGACACCTATCCCATGTTAAGCGAAGAAGAACTTGTAGATAATGCCGTTCGCATGTATGAGGCAAGCGCCACGAAATACTCGATGGTAACCAGTGGTTACATGCTCACGGACGAGGAAATTAAAACTATCAGCCGGGCAGCAGCAATCATAAAGAAGAAAACCGATCTTATGATTTGTGCCTCACTGGGCATGCTGACCGAACCGATGGCGAGACGGCTGAAAGAGGGTGGAATTACAACCTATCATCACAATCTGGAAACTGCACGAAGCTATTTTGACCGGATTTGCACCACACATGACTATGATGCGGATGTTCAAACGGTCGAATTTGCCAGATCAACCGGTCTTAAGGTCTGCTGCGGAGGGATTCTTGGACTGGGTGAGACATGGGAACAGCGCATTGAGTTAGCCTTTACCCTTAAAGAGCTCGACGTTGATATAATACCATTAAATTTTCTCAATCCAGTTCCCGGCACCAGACTGGAAAACATGTCTTTGCTGTCACCTCTGGAGGCATTGAAGTCCATCGCCCTTTTCAGATTTATAAACCCCGAAAAAGATATTACCATATGCGGCGGCAGGGAAGTCGTCCTGCGGGATTATCAATCATGGACATTTACGGCTGGAGCAAACGGGTTGATGATAGGAGATTATCTTACCACACAGGGAAGAAATGCTGAGATGGATATAAATATGATTAAGGAGATGGGAATTATTTAAAATGGAAACAACCGTAGAACGGAACAGACAACTGGAAATTGATGACAGAAAATATATCTGGCACCCCTTTACCCAGATGCAGGATTATATGAAGGAAAAACCCCTCATCATAGAGAGCGGGAATGGATGCACCATAAAGGACATTTATGGAAATGAATACATTGACGGAATTTCTTCACTCTGGACTAACGTCCACGGGCACAGAAAGGAAAAGCTCGATCTTGCAATAAAGAAACAACTGGACATGATTGCTCATTCCACACTGCTGGGACTTTCAAATATTCCCGCCATTGAATGTGCCAGAAAACTTATCGAAATTGCCCCGGAGGGACTGACGAAGGTCTTTTATTCCGACAGCGGCTCCACTGCCGTCGAGATAGCCATCAAGATTGCCTTTCAGTATCATCAGCAGGCAGCTTCGGGTGATCCGAATAAGACAAAGTTTATCTCTCTGACCAATGCATACCATGGAGATACCATAGGTTCGGTGAGTGTGGGGGGGATCGATCTGTTCCACGCTACATATAAGTCCCTCCTCTTTCATTCCATTCATGTCGAATCGCCTTACTGTTATCGATGTCCATTCGGGAAGTCTCAGCATTCCTGCGATTTTGAATGCTTAAAAAATACAGAAGAGATAATGAAGACACACTGCCATGAGGTCGCCGCTTTTGTAATTGAGCCTCTGGTTCAGGGAGCAGCAGGTATGCTGGTCCAGCCCCCGGGTTACTTAAAAAGGATAAGAGAACTCTGCACGAAATATAATATTATCATGATTGCCGATGAAGTAGCGGTAGGTTTTGGAAGAACGGGCAAGATGTTTGCGTGTGAACATGAAGGGATAAGGCCTGACATAATGTCCTTAGCCAAGGGGATTTCAGGAGGTTATCTGCCTCTGGCGGCAACCCTGATCAGTGAAGAAATCTACGAGGGATTTTTTGGTGAATATGAAGAATTGAAGACCTTCTTCCATGGGCATACCTACACGGGAAATCCGTTGGCCTGTGCTGTTTCCCTGGCTAATCTGGAGATATTTGAAGAGGAGCGGACACTGGAAAATCTTCAGGGGAAAATCGAGTACCTGACAGAGAGGTTACAGCCGTTCATGTCACTCAACCATGTTGGGGAAATACGTCAGCGGGGATTCATGGTGGGTATTGAACTCGTAGCCGATAAGAAATCAAAAGAATCTTATCCACCGAAAGAGAAGATCGGTCACAGGGTAATAATGGAAGCACGAAAGCACGGGATAATAATACGACCCCTCGGGGATGTGATTATTCTCATGCCCCCACTCGGTATCTCAATAGATGAACTGGACAGGCTATGTGAAATTACATATGAATCTATCAGAACAGTTACGGTGAAGGGCTAAGAAAACACTAAGTAATTACTGAGGAGACAGGAACAGACAATAACCATCCCCGGGACTTTTGGCACGACGAGGTATATTGCAGCCCACCTGACCCCTGATCACTGTAAACTAATACTATGCGCACAAAAGGAACATTTTACTTCGATCCGGCCGACAGGATCTACGAAGATCATTTTCCCGGTAATCCCATAGTTCCGGGCAGCCTGATAGTCCATGCATTTTCAGAAGCGGGAAGTAAGCTCGGGTTTGCAGTGAATCATTGTACCATAGAAAATTTCAGGTTCCGGGAATTCGTCTCCCCCGGTGAATATCCATTTGACATTCAGCTTCTGCCGGATCGACTGAAATGCCGGCTTTATCAGGGAGACAAAACGCTTGTCACAGGAGTTTTGAAAAGATGAAACTCAAATTTTCCGGCAATAACGCCCTGATCCTGGGCGGCAGTTGCGATCTTGCCATAACCCTTGCCGAATGCATGATGAAAACGGCGATCTTCCCGATCCTGACCTACAGAAACGAAAAGGGACAGAGGCATATATCGGAAAAATTGGAGTCATTTACAGGAAAATACAGCTCTTTTTATCTCAATTTTGGCGATCGTGATTCGCTAAATTCTCTGTTCGAACAGATCAAAGATGATATTGATTTTCTGGTAGATTTCGCCCAGGGGGATTTTGAGAGCTATATAGCATCTGTTGATGAAGACAGCATCCACTGCTATTTTGCTGAAAACATCTCTTTTCGTGCGGAAATTCTGAAAAGGGCATCAAGGGCGATGTTGAAAAAGAGAAGAGGACGTCTTGTTTTTGTATCCTCATCGGCTGCGGACAGACCCAATCCCGGTCAGGGTTTTTATGCGGCTGCCAAGCTGGCCTCGGAAGCGCTTTACAAAAACCTGGGACTGGAATTGGGAGGGCGGGGGATTACCACCGTGACGCTGCGCCCCGGTTATATAGATGCAGGGCGGGGAAGGGGATATATGCAGGCCAGAGGGGAAGAGATTCTCGAGATGATACCGATAAAAAGGGCTATTACTAAAAAAGAGGTGGCAGAAACCATCCTCTTTCTCCTTTCAGACAGCGCCGCAGGCTTTAACGCCACCGAAATTTCTCTGGATGGCGGGCTGACTGCGGGGAAATAAAAGCAACCGTTCATCTCACCGCAAAGGCGCCAAGGGTACAAAGAAGGCTTTAACTTAGAAATTGGGGTTTGACCCTATGCCCTCTTTGGGGTTGGTTTTTTTAAGTCTCATCTGAACCTGTTTGTAAGTTTGCGTTATTTGCCAGTATAGAACACGCTTGAGAATCAATAAGCCGCCTGTCAGCGGTTACCAGGGTAAGATCATAGACAATGGCCGTAGCAACCAAAAATCGGTCAGCCGGGTCCTCCTGAGCAAGATCAATCATTCGGCTCTGAATGGCGACTTCATGATTAACAGGAGCTTCTTTAAAAGCGATTGTTTTGAATACATCCCTCATCCAGAGTACCGGTTCAGTATCCAAAACAATGCGCCCCCTTTCAGCAAGTATTATCATTTCCCATGTACTGATCGGGGAAAGCCACAGTTCATTGGTGGAATTCTCCAACTCTGCTGAAACTTCCATGGCAAGGCGTGCCGGATCCAGAAGGCTCCACAATAAAATATGCGTATCCAGTAACAGTTTCATCATTGCCCCAAAGCCTCCCATTCACTTGAACTGAGTGCAGGAGATACAATATCTCCCGTGATCGTTCCCCTCGAACGGAACATTCCCAGCCATGACTCACGTCTTTTTGGTTGTGGAGGGGGTTCAATAAGGGCAATAGGTTCTCCACGGCGCGTAACCAGAACAGGTTTTCCTGTTTGTTTCACCCTGTTCAAAACCGCCAGGCATGTGGCCTTAAATTTTGATATCGCGATAGTTTCTTCTTTCATGAAAACATGTCCTCCCATTAATATAGCAGAAGTGTACCATGGTCAAATACCATAGTCAATTATCTTTTCTATATTAATTCCATTAAGGGAAATTTTTGCTTTGTCCTATGAAGAGTCCAAGCAAGTACGGTTTCTGGGACAGAAAAGCCATCGCGTGCTTCCTGATTTCAGATTCAGCATAATTGATATTACAGTGATAGGTTTGGTAGTCAAAGGTAATACTGCGTGCAAAATAGAGAGGTTTAAGTACGTTAATAATATCCATCTTTTCTTGTTCGGACGCTCCGTCGAAAAGATAAAGGAGTTTATAAACAATCTGTGTCCAGAGCATGATGTCTATGTCATATTGATCCATTAATAATTTGTCATGAATTTGCTGGTAGGCATAGGGACTCAAATAATGTTTTAGTAAATCTTGATACTTATCGTACTCTTTTCGACACTCTTGCTTAAGCTTCAGGATGTCTAAAGACATTGATACCACGGATTCGGTCATCCCATCCAGGCCATAGCAATTTACGTTACGAACTTCATTCTGCCAGCATGTGCCCGAGCCATTATCCAAACATGAATCCAGCCATTGAGATCTGTTTTTAAGCAATGTTGAAAAGAGTGTGTAAACAACTTCTTCAAACATCTTGTCGAGCTTGGGGACGCTCGCATTATGGATTTTAGCACCCAATCCCGATTGGCAGACGCTAAAATCGCCGGATAATGCATTCAGTGACATAAAGATGTCGATACCATACTGTCGGTTCATTTCGTTCCATTCCTGTTCAAGCCAGTGAGAACAAAGCCTTTGAGAAAAGGCAAAATCTCCTCCAATAGGCTGTCGAATGTCAAAACCCATGAATGAAAAAACAAGGGGATAGCAAAAATGGTTTGTAATCGTTCCATCAAACTGGTGTCGAGAATATAAAGGTGTAACGTAATCATGACCATCCAGGATGGGGTACCCGAGATACTTTATCCATTCCGGGGTAATTGATTGCAGATCCGAGTCGACGACGACCATAACCTTTGCTTCCGCCTTCCGACAAAAATTGAAAAGATTATGGAAATTATTTCCCTTTCCTTTTACACCTTCAGGGGTTGATATATATTTTTTATGAACTTTTTCAAGAATTTCAGCAGAGAGGAATACATCCCTCGTGCCGTCAGGGCTGCAATTATCACAGTTTACAATAGCACTTCTTGAATCAGGGAAGTACTTATTAAGACCGTTTCACACCATCTGGACAACATGACCTATTGTACGGGACTCATTATAAGAGGGAATGCCAACGACTACTTGATATTTCTCGTTCATAAATCTGCTCCTTTCTCTTTTGATGTGAGGGCCATAGAGACAAATAAAGCAAGTTATGTGCCAGCAGGCTTTTTACCTGATGTAAGTAATGAAATTAATAAGTTACGCTTCAATCAGACCATATTCCAACATATGGCGTGGCGTTGGAACACGTTATGAATGGTATCCACATAAAATTTGAGTTTCCAACTCACCCAACCTCCAAATCTTGGAGGTTGGGTTATAACAAATGGAGGTTTTAACGCGAATTATTAGAGGAAAATTTAGACAAGGGGAGGGGTCGCAACTTGAAATGCAGCAAATTTCTTAATTGAAGCTCCCCGCAGCTTGCCACGGGGAATCTTTGAAATCTTAAGGAACAACTTTTATTATATTCGCTTGCTATGCATTTTCAAAGTGCAATCCCCAAGACCGCTGATTTCCCTTGACAAAGGTACATTTAAGCATTATCACCCTGCCTCTCGTAAGAGAGTTACCCGAGCACCGCTTTAACGGAGAATTTATGTCGATCATTCTGAACATTCCTGCCATCGTGAGGATATCTGTTGTTTTCTTTTTCGTCCTCATTGTCATCAGAAAGAAGCTCTCGCTGGGTAACGCCTTCATCCTGGGAGCGATCCTCACGGGCGCGCTCTTCGGGCTGAAGCCGACCGGCATGTTAAATTCCATGGCAGGCTCTGTTGTAATGCCGAAAACTCTTTCCCTCGCAGTCATGGTTACACTCATCCTCGTTCTCAGCAGCAGTCTGGAGCTGGGAGGACATATGGAGCGGCTTCTCAATAATTTCCGCGGTCTCGTCGCGAACCCCCGGCTGAATCTTGCAATATTCCCTGCTCTTATCGGTCTTCTTCCCATGCCGGGAGGCGCGGTGTTCTCGGCTCCAATGGTAAAGGAACTGGGAAACAAAAACAGACTAAGGCCGGATCAGCTCAGTTTTATCAACTACTGGTACCGCCATATCTGGGAATACTGGTGGCCCCTCTATCCCGGGATACTCCTTTCGGTAACACTGGCCGACATAAATCTCTGGGCAATTATCATGGTCATGTGGCCACTCACCCTTGTAGCGGTTTCCGTCGGCTCCCTTTCCGTAAAAGGGGTTGACCTGAAACATGCCGTGGAAAATGGAAGAAAAACCCATTCCGCGGGACCGTTTTTTAAAGAGTTCGTTCCCATCCTCATGGTGATACTTGTAGGGCTCAGTGTGGGGACGCTGCTTTCCAGAATCTTTCCCTGGTTCCACATTGCAAGGGAGTTGGGATTGATTATAGCGCTTATTTTAACCATAGGCTATGTGTGGCTTCAAAACGGAATGAATGGCCACAAGATTCGGAAGGTCGTCATAGACCTGCACCTTTTGAAGATGTTCTATATGGTCATTGCCATACTGATCTTCAAGGGAATGCTTGAGGACAGCCAAGCCGTCGAGGCAATAAGCCTGGAATTTATGGAACTTTCCGTTCCCCTCGTCCTTATTACCGTTGCACTCCCCTTTATAGTGGGAGGGATTACGGGAATAACAATAGCCTTTGTGGGGAGTACTTTTCCCATTATCGTTCCGCTCGTATATTCCTCAGGAGAAGGCTCCTTTGTACTTGCCTATGTTATGCTTGCCCTTGTTAGCGGTCTTGTGGGGGTTCTACTCTCGCCGCTCCACCTTTGCCTTGTACTTTCAAACCAGTATTTCGGCGCTGCCGTCGGCCGCGTATACAGACATCTTATCTTGCCCTGCTTACTCCTCTTTGGAACAGGACTCGTCTACTTTTTCATCGTTCGCTGGGTGATTTTCAGATTCTAAATTAATATGCCTTTCATTATTTTCTCCACACGTAATTTAGATGGTTTCGCAAAAATCCGAAGACGGGTTCGTCAAATGCGGATTTAGCCCGGATTGTGAGGTTAAAATTTATTGACAAATATCATTTTTATGATAATTTATTCTCAAAATAAAAGGACAGGAGGATATTATGCCTTTAATTAGACCGATATCCGATTTAAGGAATCGAGCTAACGAAATATCAGAGCTTTGCCATAGCGAAGATCAGCCTGTATTCATAACCAAAAACGGAAAAGGCGATTTGGTTGTAATGAGCCAGACCCATTATGAACGTCTCCATAATTTACTTGAGCTATATCAAAAACTTGGAGAAGCCGAAGCGTTGGATGCAACGGGTGAACAGGGGATAACGCACCGTGAGATGATTGGACGTTTAAGGGCAAAAATCACATGAGTAAACCCTGCGAGATTTGCTACCTGAACACAGCAGAAAATGACCTTCTTGATATTTTTGAATATATCAAGAAAGACAATGCAACTGCCGCCATCTCACAACTTGAAAAATTTGATAAGTCGATTTCTCAGTTAGCGACAAATCCATTCCTTGGTGTAATTCCTAAGGATGAACGGCTAAAGAAGCTCGGATATCGGATGCTGATTATTGACAAATACCTCGTGTTTTATGTTGTCAAAACCGAAATAGTTCAAGTACGTCGTATTCTTCACGGAGCTCGTCTATATAGTTTTCTCTTCTAAAAAACCATTTGACAAACGGAGTTTCTACCCCCCCCCATTGTCAACCTGTATTTTAATTATGGTTGACATATATTCCTCCCTTTGATATAAAAGCGCTCCCAATCAGGCAAGTCAGAAGTTAGCTTTCAGCTATTAGCTATCAGCAAAAACAAAGAGGTATAAATGGACATTTTAGAACAAATAAAGGAAATTCTGATAGAGATCCTTGATATAGAAGGCCAGGAAATTACACCTGAAACCTACGTTATCAGAGAACTGGATGCTGAATCGATTGATCTTCTCGAGATGGCCGTGGCGTTGAACTCGAGATTTAATATAGAAATGAAAGATGATGAACTCTTTCTCAGGACATTCAGATTTTATATGACCGAGGCAGAAGAGCAGGGAAGGGATATCGTGCAATACCTTGTGTATAAATTTCCATTCCTTACTGAAAAGAGGGTGGAGGAAATCATATCAGATCTCGAGGGGGGTACTACTCTCAAGGTAAAGGATTTGATCAGTTATGTGTCATGGCGATATAAAAGGAGCTAAAAACCATGTCATCTTTAGATGAATTAATAGACAAAAGAAGAAGTATAAGAAAATATAAAGCTGATGTCCCCCCGGCGGAGTGGATCAACAGCATGCTCCGCTGTGCCATCATGGCGCCTTCTCCCACGAACAGCCAGCCGGTTAGGTTTATCAAAATCGGTTCCCCCGAAATCAGAGACAGTCTTTACCGGGCTATGGCCGATGCGCAACAGAGACTTTTGAAAAGCGCAATGGCAAGCAGCACCCCGAATAAACTGAAGAACCGGATCAATATCTACTG
>JAYEGA010000064.1:0-10570 GCA_034658835.1 Thermodesulfobacteriota bacterium | reverse complement strand
GAATCCGGCACTTTATTTTGTTCCTCTTTAACGCCGCGGTAATGTGTGCTAAACCAATTGGAAAAACAGGGTCGGGAAGTGATTCGACATTAGGTGAAACGAGAAGAACTTTCATAAGAATTTGTCTCGTTACTGTTTTGTAAAAATAAGGCTGCTCGTCCCCCCGCCAAACGTGGAACTTGTCATCAGGGCCGTACTTGTTTTGCCGGCCGGGGGAATATTCCACACCGGGAAATTCCCGGCTTCACTTCTCAATACTTCAGCGTTTACGGTGGGAAGGGGCAACTTGTTATAGATGCTCAGAAGAATAGCTGCCGCCCGTATGATCCCGGCTCCTCCGAAATCACCCATAAGGTATTTCAAAGGTGTCACTTCCAGATTGTTACTTCGTCCTCTGAAAATTTGCCTGAGCTGGTTATATTCCATTCTATCAAGTTCACCAGTAAAATTGGCAGAAATATCTATCTGATCAATTTCACCTGGATTCATACCGGCATCTTCTATAGCAAGAAATACAGCCCGTGCCATCTGCTCGCCTTCAATTTCATAATGCCCAATGTCTGTCACCCCTCCCCTGATGGTACCCGACTTTAGTACTCCGTATATTCTTGCATCCCGCTGGCGGGCAAAATCGAATCTCTCCATGACCAGAATTCCGGCTCCTTCCCCAAGGATAAGACCGCTTCCGGGTTCGGGTCTGATAGTTTCACCTTCTTCTGCCCTGACCTTGTTGAGGGCACCTACGGCATCATAGCAGGTATACTGCATTGCGGACAATTCATCAGCCCCGCCTACCAGGGCTATATCAACCAGATTTTGTGACAGGAGATTCCGGGCATACATGATGGCATTTTCAGCGGAAATTTCGTTCTGGCAGAAGGTGCTGTTTGGTCCTGTTATACCGTGATACATGGCTATATGGCTTGCAGGGGCATTAGGTACAGTTTCCGGGAAAAGAAAAGGATGGGCTCCCCGAGGTCCCTCTTCGAGAAGGCTGACATAAAAATCTTCCACATGGAAACTGCTTCCGTACGCAGTTCCCATGATGATGGCAATTCTTTCTCTGTTAAGAGAATCCGGTATAAGTCTGCTGTCTGCTAATGCCTCAATACTTGAGGCTACCGCCATCCTTGAAACCAGGCTCATTCTTCGATAACACCCCGGTGGCATAAATCGACGTGGATCAAAATCATCAATCCAGCCGGCTATATTAGATTGTAAAGACGTAGTGTCGAAGGATGTGATCTTCTTTATCCCCGTCTTCGCCTTCCGGCAGCTTTCCCAGAAGGTTTCCCGACCTATACCCAATGGACTGATGACTCCAATGCCTGTAACGGCAATATCGATCATTGAATGCTCTTGAACTCTCTTGTTTTTACTTTATTTCTTGCAAATATAACCGATGTATTATTTCCTCCAAATGCAAACGAGTTGCTCATGGCAATATTTACTTCCTGTTTCCTAGATTGATTGGGAACATAATCAAGATCACAATCCGGATCATGGACCTCCAAATGTATCGTAGGTGGAACAACCTGCTCGTGCAAAGCGAGGACTGTAGCTACTCCCTCTATTGCCCCTGCGGCACCGAGACAGTGTCCAACCATGGATTTTGTAGAACTAATTGGTAAATCTCCCGCACATTCACCGTTAAAAACTTTCTTTATAGCCCTGGTTTCCATCTGATCGCTTATCCTGGTAGCCGTTCCGTGGGCATTAATATAGTCTACCTGATTCAAATTCACATTGGCGTTTCTCAAGGCCTGTACCATCACTCTACTCATACCTTCAGCATCCGGGGAGGTAATGTGTACGGCATCTGAATTTGTTGCATAGCCAAGTACTTCCGCATAAATGGTTGCATTTCTATCTTCAGCACGTTCATAATCTTCCAGTATCAGGATTGCGGCTCCCTCCCCTAATGAAAGGCCGCGCCGGTGCCTGTCAAAGGGGCGGCAATACTCAGGATCCATTAGTCTTAAAGAATGGAAACCGGAAAAAGTTAATTCTGAAAGAGATTCACTTCCACCGGTGACAACGATATCCTGATCACCTGAGCGAATCAAGTCGAAACCATAACCAATCGACGTGGCACTGGAAGAACAGGCTGTGCAAATGGTAGCCCTTAATCCGGTTAGTTTATAGCGGCTTGCAACAAGATCGGTCAAGGTGCATGGTGCAGTGGGAAGAAGAAGGGAAGGTTTTGGCCTAGCTTTTTTTAGGCATAAGGCACGCCGATATTTCTCCCAGGAGAGCATACCGCCTGCACCACCTCCCAGAACAACACCGATTTTCTCTTTGGTATATTTTGCAATATCAAATCCGGAGTCTGACAGGGCCTCGTCGGTTGCTATGAGCCCCAAAAGATCACACCTGGAATTCCGCTTTATCTCACGGGGGTTAAAAAAGCCTTCCAGACCTCTGGTTTTTATCTGCCCGGCAGAATGGCATGAAAAGCCGGTGGTGTCAAAAAGCGATATCGGCTCAATTCCACATTTTCCATTGAAGATTCCTTCTCTGAACGCAGGCACGGAATCTCCGATGGACGTGATTATACCAAGACCAGTTACAGCCACCCGCCTGGATGTATCTTTATTCATCTATTTTTCCAGAATAAATTCTTGAGATATAATACTTATATGAGCAAACAGAAATCTATATTTAAGATACTTTACTATTTTTGACAGTAATTTAACAGGTTGTTTATTCGCTTTTCAAGTTCACCGCTCAGTCGATAAATCATTTTATTATCGGTTGTTAAAAGAACCTGCGTAGTCTCTCCCCTGGCCAGAAGAGTACCCTGTTCTTTAAGCGATATCTCAAATTTAAACGTTAAGGCGGCAATTTCCGGTTTGACTGCAGTTGTCTTGATAATAATCAAGTCTCCGCATGCTGCCGGGTGTTTAAAATCACATTTTAGAGTGATTACAGGTGCAATATACCCTAACTCGACCATTTGCCTTGGCAAAAGATCAAATCGCCGCAGTAAAGACATTCTACCAACTTCAAACCATGCCATGTAATGGCCGTACCAGACCATACCCCATTGGTCTACCTCGTTAAATCGAACTGTCTCCTCTGTCTCTACCCATTGCATGAACTATTCTCCATATTCTTCCTGTATAAACTGAGCAAGGGCGTTTATAGATTCGAAAGCTTTTTTGCCAACATTTTCATCTTCAATAATAACATTGAAATTTTTCTCTATGGCTACTACAAGTTCAAGGGCATCCAGGGAATCAAGACCCAGTCCTTCCCTGAAAAGAGGGGTATCATCCCCGATTTCTTCAACAGTGATATCTTCCAATTTAAGAGTATCAATGATCATTTTCTTGAGAAATTCGATCAATGCCTCTGAATTGTTGACAATTTCTTTCATTCTCTACCTCTTGCGATGTTTATTTTAGCCCAAACCACCATCGACAACCAATACATGACCAGTAATATATCGTGACTTTTCTGAAGCCAAAAACAGGACAGCCCCGGCAATGTCTTCCGGATCACCAAATCTACCCATTGGGATCATATTTAAAAATTCCTTTTTTGTTTCCTTATCCAGGTTTTCTGTCATAGGAGTAGCAATGATTCCCGGGCAGACTGCATTTACAGTGATGCCTATCCGGGCCATCTCCCTGGAAAGGGATTTGGTAAAAGAAATTATACCCCCCTTTGATGCCGAATAATTTGTCTGGCAGGTTCTGCCGGTAATCGCTGACGGCGATGTGATATTTATAATCCGTCCGGACTTTCTGCCTATCATCGTTTTTATAATTGACCTTGAACAGAGATAAGTTCCTTTCAGGTTGACACCGATCACCCGATCCCAGTCCTCCTCACCGAGAAACATAAGTAATTTGTCTCTGATAATACCAGCGTTGTTGACCAGAATATCCACATATTTCCATTGCTCCAGGACATCGCTTATCATTTTCTCGACATCGGTCCTGGACGAAACATCTGCCTTTAAAAGAAGAGATTCCGGTGCTATATTTTTTATTTCTATTTCTGTCTCCAGTGCGCTTTTATCATCAGACGAATAATTAATCGCAACCCATGCACCTTCACGTGCAAAAGCGAGGGCCATCGCCTTTCCCAAGCCTTTGGTGGCGCCAGTAATAATTACCCTTTTATCCTTAAATTCCATAAGTCTCTTACTATGCTGAAATTTGACGAAATTAAAACATCTTAATAGCAAAGGTATTTTCTTTGTGCAAGGTTAAAGTTGGAACCTAAATTAAGGACAGCAGCGACCATTTTCTATGAAAAAAGTCGCTGTCCCTATTTATTAAAAATCTATTGAACACTCTTCAAAAATATGAAAAGAGTGGGTTATGAATTCCGAAGTATTTATTACGGATGGACATTGGAGAAAGTCGCTGGCAGCAGTAAGGGCTCTTGGCAGGAAGGGTATAGAAGTTACGGTAGGTGAAAGCACACGTCTGGCGACTGCCGCTTTTTCCAGATACTGCCATCAGGTCGTTGTCTATCCTTCACCTCTTCTTAGACCGGCAGAGTTTGTGGACTTTCTTCACAATAAATTGTCACGCCGGTCATATCAAATGCTCCTGCCCATGGAAGATGAAACCCTGGAGCTCATATCAAAGCATCATTCTGAATTTTCAAGCTTGACGTATGTTCCGGTTGTATCCTTCGATAAACTCGATTTTGCCCGGCGGAAGGACAAAGTTCTTCAACTGGCCAAAAGAAATGGAATTCCCATACCAAAAACCTGGTTTATCAAGGATATCACGCAACTCAACGAACTGAAGGATACGCTTCCCTATCCGCTTGTGATAAAACCCAAGATGAGCTCCGGAGCGGTGGGCATATCTTACCCTGAAAACCCCGTGGAATTGATAGAACAATACCTGTTGATTCATAAACATTTCCCTTACCCAGTGATTCAGGAACTTATTCCCCGCGATGGTCTGGGCTACGGTGCCTCTTTTCTTCTGGACGAGAAGGGACAGGTAAAGGCATCCTTTGTGCACAAACGATTGAGGGAATACCCGGTAACGGGGGGGGCAAGTACCCTGAGAGAAAGTGCCAGGTACGATGATATTAGAGATATGGCTCTGACCTTATTGAAAAAGATTGGCTGGTTCGGCGTTGCCATGGTTGAATTCAAACTGGATCCCCGTGATGGCATACCAAAACTGATGGAGATCAACCCGAGATTCTGGGGCTCATTACATCTGGCCGTGGAAGCGGGGGTCAATTTTCCCTATCTTCTGTATCGCATGTCCCGTGGTGAAAGGTTTAAAGCAGTCGAAAAATACAAAACAGGGAAACAATGCCGGTGGATGTTACCGGGAGACATGCTCCATTTTATTAAGAATCCCGGGCGAGCGAGTTTGATGCCCGAATATTTCCACTTTTGGAACAAGAATACAGCCTACGATATTTTGTCCCTCAAAGATCCTATGCCTGTTCTGGGAAGAGTGTTGACGCCGGCAACACTCTTATATGACCGGGACATGAAACAACGACTGGAAAAGAGGAAATTATGACCGTTGAAAATATCCTGACCATTGACCTGGAAGACTGGTTCCATATCTGCGGGGTAGATGATCTGATACCTGAGACCGGCTGGCATCAACTGGAAAGCCGGGTAACGGCAAATACATTTAAGATACTGGACACTCTGTCTCAAAAAAAGGTTCAGGCAACTTTTTTTGTCCTCGGGTTTGTTGCTGAAAGACATCCGGATCTGATTAGCGAAATTGAAAAAGCCGGTCATGAAATTGCCACACACGGATACGCCCACAGGCAAGTCTATACAATGACACCGGACATGTTCCGGCAGGATCTCATAAAAGCCGTGAGCATAATTACACAGATAACCGGCCAACCTGTTAAGGGGTATAGGGCGCCTGAGTGGTCAATCCGCGATGATTCGCTATGGGCTCTTGATATCCTGCGACAGGAGGGTTTTGAATATGATTCCAGCATGACACCGCTACCCATAATCGGCAACCAGAATTATTCCAGAATACCGTACAGGTTGACACTCGATGAAGGTCACTTATGGGAATTCCCACCCATGGTTGGCAGCACTCCTTTCGTCAATCTTCCCCTGGGCGGCGGATGGGGATTGCGTGTTTTTCCTTATAATCTTATTCGTTCCACCATCCGGGAACTGAACAGACAGGGTCAACCTGCTGTTATCTTCCTTCACCCCCGGGAATTTGACAGGAATAATCCCCGCATCAGTCTTCCTCTGGCTAAAAGGTTTGTATTGGATGCAAGAGTTGTAAGGACAGAAAAGAGGCTTGAGCGCCTGTTCGATGATTTTAACTTCACATCTGTTTCAAACGTCTTAATAAAGAAAAAAATTGCATTAAATAAAATTCAAAGTTATACGGACAAGGTTAGTTCATGATGGACCTTGTTATCTTCTTAAAAAACAATCTTGCAGAACATTTTGTGATATATTTTATCCCGCTCTACATAGTGGGGGGCAGGCCTGTTGCCATCCTGAGTGCTCAATTTCTTGGATATAAGGCTTCTTTCTTGTTGCCCGTAGTGGTTATGCTGGATACCCTTCAGGTTCCGTTATTTTATTATCTGTACGGCGCAATGTCCGGCAGCTTACTGGTGCGAAAGTTTTCTGAAAGAACTATAAAAAAGGAAAAGAGGCTCAGTGGATCAAAATTCTTTCATTGGATGCAGGTCATGGGGGCACCCGGGGTTGTGGCTGTTACCATGCTACCGATTAAAGGCTGCGGCATGTGGAGCGGGGTTCTTCTGTCGAAACTCTTGAAATTTTCCAGGCCGACCAGTTATCCGCTTCTGATTGTGGGCAGCATACTGGGATGTGCTTTTCTTTTAGGTCTGGGCGAGGGAATTTTGAAATTATGGGCTCTATTTATGAGCAGCTAAAGAAACGAGGGGCCATTCCCATTGCATCAATTCATATATCGTTTTCACAAGCATATCTTAATTTTCGTTGTAGTCCTGACCCTCATCGCTGTTGTTCTTACGTCCAGGTTAAAACTCGATCTTAACTTTTTTTCTCTCCTTCCTTCAAATAATACAGAAGTCCATAATTTCTTCGAGATTACCGAAGAAATCGGCTTTAACTCTTTACTGATAGCTCTGGTTGAAATGCCTCAGGATTATGACAAAAGGAAAGCTGAATCTTTTGTTGATATCCTGGCAAATAATTTTGCCCGGAGTCAATTGATCCATGATGTGGAATATAAAAGCGAAGAGAAACAAATATCCTCTTTATTTCAGACATTCGTTAAACATTTCCCTCTCTTTTTGAAAGCAGAAGACCTTGAGAAATTGACCCATATGTTATCCGATGACGAAATTCACAGACAGGTCATCGAAAATAAGACTCTCTTGATGACACCGTTTGGTATTGCAGCGAAGGAGCTTGTTTATATCGACCCCCTCGGGCTCAGGAAATTATTGAAGGAAAACATACCCGTTCCCACGGGAAAACAGCCGCTCAGGCCACATAAAGGTTATTATCGAACGGGCGAAGGGAAAACCTATCTCCTCTTTATTAAGCCCAAAAAGCCACCTCAGGATATTACATTTAGCAAAAAATTGATGATGGAAGTTCATCATCTTGAAAATATTTCCTTATCTGAATTCCCCGATCAATTTGACGATATGCCGGGGAACATCAAGATATCTTACACCGGCGGATATCCGATCGCTGTTAATGATGAAGCCACAACTAAAAGAGATATCAAGGTTACCCTGCTGACTTCCTTTTTGTGTATAATGTTTCTCTTCGGCCTGTCGTTCAGGACATGGAGGGTCCTTTTTTATGTTGGCGTATCTCTGGCCATAAGCCTCTTGTGGACACTCGGCTTCGCCAGTGTTGCCTTTCATCGTCTCAATATCCTTACCTGCGTTTTCTCATGCGTTCTGATGGGCCTGGGAATTGACTTTGCCATCCATATCGTCAACCGTTACTTTGGTGAAGACAAAGTAGATCTTGACATACCACACCGACTGCAACAAACTTTCCAGGAAGCCGGTATGGGAATTGTAATAGGTGGAATTACCACGGCAGTTGCTTTTTATTCTATCGCTATTTCAGACTTCAGGGGATTTAAAGAACTTGGCATTGTGACCGGCACAGGGATTTTATTTTGCCTTGTGGTCATGTCTCTTGTTCTTCCATGCCTTCTTGTCTTTTTCTCAGACGAAAAGAATTCGAAAAGAAAAATTACAATCAGCGGTTTCGGGTTAAAAAACCTCATGAAATACCTCCGGAAATATCCCGGGTTTATTATCATGAGCACACTTATAATTGTTTTTCTTCTTGCCTTTCTTGGAACTAAAATCAATTTTGATGATAACCTCAGAAATTTTCGTCCCGCCGATAACGAAACCTTCCGTCTGCAGGACAAGGTAACTCGCTGGCTTGGAGGTTCCATGGCCAATACCTTTCTTATAGTACAGGGCAAATCAGAGGCAGAGGTCATGGAAATCAATACATCAATATATGAAACCCTGAAAGAACTGAAGGACTCTGGCATGATCGCCGGGATTAAATCGATAAGCCAACACCTGCTTTCACCCAGTCAACAGAGGAAAAACATAAAATTCATCCGACAGCATCCCGATAATTTTGATATAAAACGTATCAAAAAGGCATTTAATACGGCACTGGAAGAAAACGGATTTGAAAAACTGGATCTGTACGACGGATATTTTGAAAGCCTCTCCCGGGCCTTTTCGGCAGAAAAACCCTTTTCCCCGTCATCCCTCCAGGAAAAAGAGTTCGGAAAGATCTTAAATTTGTTTGTCTTTCGAAAGGATAATAATTTTAAAACGATTACATATATCGCCCCCTCGAATGATCTCTGGTCACGTGCTGATACAACACGATTTAAAGAGATGATCATCCGGGAATTAGACGAAAAAGGAATTAACAGAGACAGCTATACCCTGACCGGTCCGAATCTGCTCACAGGAGATCTAAAGAAACTTATTATCAACAATCTTGAATCCGCCCTGTGGTTGGCATGTTTGTGTATTATCACAGTACTTTTCATTTATTACCGAAGCCTGAAATTACTCTTGCTCTCTATATGTCCCCTTATGATCAGTCTGGCTACCTTAACAGGCATTATGGTAATTTTTCGTTTGGATTTTAATTTTTTCAACATAATAGTCCTGCCCATGATCGTCGGAATTGGCATAGATGACGGGATTCATCTGACCAACACATTCCGTCAATCCGGTCATTTAGAGATTCCGGAAGAAACGAGTCGAACAGGTCGAGCTGTCGTTTTGACCTCTCTGACCACTATGGCGGGTTTTGGATCTATCGCCCTGGCCCATTACCCGGGATTGCAAAGCATGGGATACGTGGCTATCATCGGCATCAGTTCTTGCCTGATCGCTTCGATTATTGTTCTACCTGCCGTTTTTACTGTGATTGGATCGGATTAACCCGGATTTTGCAGTAGCTACCGAAGCTACCGACTGCGATTGTTTCACTATTTTGTTCTTTAACATATCCATGGATATGCCTACGTCAAAAAATCGTTCCAACTGCGCGGTTCACCATGGTTTTCTGAGTTTCGCTACGATCCTAAATTGTTCTCAAAAATAATTCAAGTACCATGGCGATTTACCAGAGGAATGTCATTTCCAGTTTCCGACCACCGGGGAGGATAGACGGCGGCGGTGTCATGCTTATTCTAATGGGCACTGGTTTATCTTCTGCCGATACCTCGGCAGTAAATTCCATGTCCTCAGGAGGGGCATGTCCGGTCCGTCGCCAGAACAATTCAAGGACATTTTTGATGTTCGTACCCAGGTCGCCACGCATTAATTCTTCATCCATGTTGTCCCGGTACCACCAGAGAAACGTCAAAATCCTCGATATGAAGAATTGATATTTCAGAGAACCACCAGCCAGGGTTGTTTCCCTGGGTGTAAAGGCTATATCCTTTCCCTCCACGCCCTGCAAAGGTGTAATCCCGATTTCGATGAACTCCATAAGTCGATCTTCGGACAGGGACATTTCTGTAGACATGGGCCTTTCATCGCCGGAGTCGACAACAGCAAGATCTTTCAGGTTGATACTCGTATAATCGGTAAAGCGGCATGGCCAGCCGAAAGCGGCTATGCTTTGAGCTGTCAGAGTTCCCAATGCCCAGATCGGACTGATCCATAGAAGTTCCTTTTCCTGAAAAAAAACGGTACCGGGGTTATTGTCAGGGCCATACGGGAAACGTGTCAGGAACCGGTTACAACTGAAACTGAGCCAATCAGCGCCGGGCAGCTCTTTCAACTTTCTCCATTTTGCATAGGCTGCATCCTCAAGATAATGTTTGAGATAGGATACCTTTTTAAGATCGTTCCAGTTATCAAGATGAAAAAACCGGGCGTCGATCCAGCACAGTGTCGGTACAAGCATGGTATCTGCAAATACAGCCACTTTTTTAAGAAGATTTGTGCTTTTAGGAGAACTGTCGAACGGCAGGTCAATGAGCACAAGATTGGGCAAATCGGTCACCAATTCGTCGATTATTTTTTCCAGCACGCTTTCAAGGTTCTCCGGACTGACCGGCATTATTTTCAGCCGTATGCC
>JAYEGA010000063.1:0-10578 GCA_034658835.1 Thermodesulfobacteriota bacterium | reverse complement strand
TCCGGTAATTCATAACGGATAAAACCTGCTGACCACCAGTGCTCGCCTGTTGATTACCGTTTATAATCGGCGGTTCGAGAGCCGACACCGTTAAAGGTTGGATAATTAAAATTAAAAGGGAAAGGGAAAATCCAAGAGCTACAGAAAAATACGGTCTGAATCTGGTTTTTATACTATTATTTCCTTAATTACCGATCAGTTAGCCGTCCGAATAATCAAGTGTGCGCATCTGTTGAGATGTCTTTCTATATGCTTTTCCTGCCTGATAACAGCCTGCTGCTAATAAAAACTTTTTGCTTGAAGTCAGTGCCCTTTCGATAAACATTAACTGAACACAATTGTCAACAGGAAAAAGGTGTATCACTTCAAAAAACCATCAAAATGCCCGCCATCACAAATTTAAGTTGCAGTTCACCACCCAGAAGGGTTATATTTCACATTATGACTCAAGATCTAACATCACTTGACTCACAACTTGAACAATACGGCCTTTCCGAAGAGGCGATTGCGGATGCTCGCAGGATTCATGCCGCAAAAGGTGAAGGCATTGCGGATATATTGATTCAGAAAAAGGCTATTACCGAAACGGTTCTCCTCGAAGCAATGAGCACCCAGTTCGATATCCCCTTCCGGCCTGATCTCCCCACGGAGAATCTCGATATCGATTTCACAAAACAGATCCCGATACAATACTTAAAGAAACACAAAATAGTCCCGCTGAAAACCTCGGATGGTACATTCATAGCGGTGAATGACCCTTCCGATTTTCAACCCCTCGATGACATTCGTCACATCCTTGGCAATGAGGATATTCAGGTCGCCCTTTCCACCCGCGCGGCCATCCTCTCCGCCATAAATCTCGCGTACGATCAAGGCAGTGATTCCGCCGAGGAGTTCATTCAGGATATGAACGGGGAATCACCGGACAGCATTATTTCTGAAATCGATGAAACGGCTGATTTGCTGGACGATACCAGTGACGCACCGGTAATAAAACTGGTCAATCTTATGATGTCCCGGGCCGTAAAAGACCGGGCCAGCGACATTCATATAGAACCGTACCAGAATTCACTCGTCATCAGATACCGGATTGACGGCGTCCTGTATAATACCCTGAACCTGCCGAAGAGGATTCAATCTTCCCTGGTTTCACGCGTAAAGATCATGGCAAAACTTAATATCGCCGAAAAGAGGCTTCCCCAGGACGGGAGGATTGACATAAAAATCGGGGACAGAAATGTGGACATCCGCGTATCCGTAATTCCCACCGCCTTTGGTGAAAGGGTTGTCTTGAGGCTTCTTGACAAGACAAGCACGATCTTTAAGCTGACTGACCTGGGAATTGACAGCGAGAGGTTTGATCTCTTTAATAATCTTATCAAATCCCCATACGGAATTGTCCTGGTAACAGGGCCTACTGGAAGCGGAAAGACAACTACCCTCTATGCGGCCCTCTCCACTATAAACAATCCCGAGATCAATATTATTACTATAGAGGACCCGATAGAGTATCAGATAGAAGGTATCGGCCAAATACAGGTCAACCCCAAAATCGACCTCACGTTTGCCAAAGGACTGCGATCAATCGTAAGGCAGGACCCCGATGTAATCCTGGTGGGGGAGATTCGAGACAGTGAAACCGCCGAAATCGCCATCCAGTCTTCACTGACGGGACATCTGGTCTTTTCCACCCTCCACACCAACGACGCGGCCAGCGCGATTACACGCATTGTAGATATGGAAATAGAGCCATTCCTGGTAACATCTTCTGTCATAGCCATCATAGCCCAGAGGCTGGTCAGAGTCCTGTGTCCTGAATGTAAAGAGGAATATATTCCTGACGATAAATCGCTGGCAAAAATCGGCATTGACAAAGGAATACCGGAAAATCACAATATTCACAGGAGGAAGGGATGTCCTGCCTGCATGAATACCGGCTACAGGGGAAGGACGGCCATCTTTGAGATGATGGTGCTGGATGATCACCTGAAGAAACTGATTTTAAAGACATCGGATGCAAATCAGATAAGAAAGGATGCGGTCAAGTCCGGGATGACGATCCTGCTTCAGGATGGTGCCCGCAAAGTCCTGGAAGGAATCACCACAATTGAAGAGGTGCTGAGGGTGACAAGGATTTAAAAGGGGAACTGTTTTTAGAGTTAATTTTTGAATCGTATCAGATATGGATACCCGCTCTTTGAGAAAATCAACTTGTTTTTCTATATTTGATATGATAGCAATAACTGAAGGAATCGGACAAAAGGGGGCATTTTGTAAAGGTCTCCTACTAATATTTTGGGGAAAACTCTTGCTTTATATAAAAGTATATTATAATAACAGCCGGTTTGGAAAACTCTCAACAAGTATTCATGAGGAGGTAGTAATTTGAAAAGATATGAAACAATCTTTATCGCCCATCCTGATCTGCCCGATGATACCATCGACGAAATAGTTGAACGACTCAGAAAAACAATCACAGACCTAAAAGGTATTGTTGTTAAAGTCGAAAAATGGGGCAAGAGAAAACTGGCTTACCCGATTAAAAAGCAACAAAAAGGATATTATATCCTGATGGATTTTGTTGGTCAAAGAACCGTTGTTACCGAGCTGGAAAAAAACATGAAGTTTGATGATAAGGTTCTGAAATACATGTCTGTGAAGAAAGCCGAAAAGGTTGATCTGGAAGAAATCGAAAAGGAAATAGCCGATGCCGGCAAGAAGGAAAAGACAGAAGATATCACTACAACAGAAGCAGCACCAGCAGCAGAAACAGACCCAGCACCAGCACCAGTACCAGACACAGCACCAGTACCAGACACAGCACCAGTACCAGACACAGTCCAAACACCAGCACCAGACACAGAAACGGTAGCCGACACAGAGGGTGAAGAAACCCCGGAAGAATCATCAGAAGAAAAGGAGCACAAAGAATAGAAAATGGCATATAATAAGAAAACTACAGGTAGGCCCCCTACAAGAGGGAAAAGATTCTTTCACAAAAGGAAGGTTTGCAGATTTTGCAGTAATTCAAACATGAAAATGGATTACAAGGATCCAGGTACACTAAGGATTTTTCTCACTGAGAGAGGCAAGATTGTACCGAGAAGAATTTCAGGAAATTGCGCTAAACATCAAAGGGAGCTAACCTCAGAAATCAGGAAAGCCAGAACAATAGCCCTTTTACCTTTTGTGGTTACCGAAGGTTGATGATTCTCTACCTAAATGGCCGGACCAAAAAGTGGATATGGTATAGTTAATTTTTCACAAACGTAAGTCATTCCAGACTGTTATGTCCTTCACAAAGGGCTAATTTAGGAAATGGATTTAGACCTTGAAAGAAGGAAGGAGTAAAATCTTAGATAGAGAGTTTTTCTGTGGTATCGTTATTTCCTCATTTGTTTTTCTAACTACTGCTATAATTCCTGTTTTTGGATCTATTGGATTAATATTTATACCACTTCCAGTTCTGTATTATTACTCAAAACTGGGTAGAATACAGGGTCTGGTTGTTTTCGCCGTATCATTGATCGTCCTGATAATAAGCTGTAAGTTTCTGGATTTAGATGTAAACTTACCTTTCTTTTTCCTGTTTGGATCGTTAGGACTGATCCTTTCTGAGATACTGAGAAAAAGCTATTCCATAGAAAAAACTGTCCTTCATTCCACAGTGGCTCTTTTAATATTATGTTCTGGTCTATTACTTTACTACAATGTAAAAACAGGTAAAACACCATGGGATCTTATTGAATTTTACATATCAAAAAATATTCAGGAAAGTATCAGGTTATACTCTCAACTCGACATACCCTCAGAACAGATTAACCTGATCAAGGAAAATGTTAATCAGATAATAGCGGCCATTACCAATCTTTTCCCCGCTCTTGTACTGATAAGCACTTCTTTTATAGTATGGCTGAACATTCTGGCAGGAAAGCTGATTTTTCAAAAAGGCGGGATGTGGTATCCTGATTTTGGCGATCTTGCATACTGGAAGGTTGCCGATTGGATGATTTGGGTTGTAATAATATCCGGCAGCTTGCTTTTGATTCCTGTTGGGATGATTAAAGTTATTGCCCTGAATCTACTGATCATTTTTTTGTTCGTTTATATGTTTCAGGGTCTTGCGATCATAAGTTTTTTCTTTAAAAAGAAAAATGTTCCGGGATTTTTCAGAACAATATGCTATTTTTTAATTTTCGCTCAGCAATTTTTACTTCTGCTTGTTATTGGTCTGGGTCTATTCGACATCTGGGTTAATTTCAGGAAGTTCAACAAAAAGATAAAAGGCCATACTGCATGAATGTTCTCCTTTCCAGATGAACCATATTAACTATTCCATATATAGGAGGCTTGTAGATGAAGATTATTTTGAAAGAAAATATCGAATCTCTTGGGAAAACAGGAGACATGTTAAAGGTTGCGGACGGTTATGCAAGGAATTTCCTTATTCCAAGGGGGCTGGCCATAGAGGCGATCGGCAAGAATATTAAGTCCTTAGAACATGAAAAGAGACTTATCGCACAAAAGGCTGAGAAAGAAAAAAAGAAGGCGGAATCTCTGCTTGAGAAATTCTCCGATGTAACCTGTACTATTGTCAAACGTATCGGAGAACAGGATAAGTTGTTCGGTTCCGTAACCACCAAAGATATAGAAAAGTCACTTCGTGAACAGGGAATAGAGATTGACAGGAAAAATATTGTACTGGAAGAGCCGATCAAAAGTACAGGAGAGTTCCCTGTAAAAATAAAATTATATCCCGAAGTTAGCA
Source organism: Thermodesulfobacteriota bacterium (assembly GCA_034658835.1). Lineage (GTDB taxonomy): Bacteria > Desulfobacterota > Syntrophia > Syntrophales > JADFWA01 > JAUSPI01. Next base: position 5,810 of record JAYEGA010000063.1, on the reverse strand, counting down.
CTGAGATCAAGGTATCGGTTGTTGGTGAAGAGTAGAAAAATCAGATGAAAGATATAGATCCCTCTTTGCATAAAATTCCACCTCAGAATATTGAGGCAGAACGGTCAGTCCTGGGAGCAGTCCTGCTGGAAAATGAGGCTGTCAACAACGTTCTGGAAATACTCAGTGTAAATGATTTCTATAGCGAATCACATCGGAGAGTTTTCTCAGCTATCCTTGAACTTTATGAAAAAAATGAACCAAGCGATCTGATTACCCTCAGCAATATCCTCAAGGATAAAAATCAACTTGACAGCGCTGGGGGGGTATCATATCTGGCCTCCCTTGTTGATAATGTCCCATCTGCCGCAAATGTCGCCTACTATTCGAAAATAGTTAAGGAAAAATCAATTCTGCGTGGACTTATCGGCACTGCCACGGAAATAATAACCAGAAGCTATGGTACGGAAAAAGACGTAGAAGATATTCTGGACGAAGCTGAACATGCTATATTTGAGATATCCGAAAACAAGATAAAACCCGCCTTTTCCCCTATCAAAGAAATAATAAAGGATAGCTTCAGAACCATAGAAAAACTTTATGAGAAAAAAGAACTTATAACCGGCGTGCCAACTGGTTTCGAAAAGGTAGACGACCTCACCTCCGGACTTCAAAAATCTGATCTGATCATCATTGCGGGCCGGCCAAGCATGGGAAAAACAGCTTTTGCCCTTAATATTGCCCAGCATGCCGCAATAGAAAAGGGTATTCCAATCGCCCTGTTTTCCCTGGAGATGGCCAAGGAACAGCTTTCTATCCGCATGCTTTCCTCTGAAGCCAAGGTAGATTCACAGCGTCTCAGAAAAGGGTTTCTCGGAGAAACTGACTGGCCGAAGTTAACAACCGCTGCTGGAAGGCTTTCCGAGGCGCCTATATTTATAGATGATACCCCCGCTATTACTGTTCTGGAAATGAAGGCTAAGGCAAGAAGGTTAAAGGCTGAAACTGATCTGGGTTTAATTATTCTCGATTACCTTCAATTGATGAGGGGCATGAAGTTTAGAGACTCGAGAGAACAAGAAATATCAGAAATCAGCCGCTCTCTTAAAGCACTTGCCAAGGAATTGAGTATTCCCGTAGTTGCCCTGTCACAGCTTAACAGAAGAGTAGAAGACAGAACCAATAAACGGCCTCAGATGGCTGATTTAAGGGAATCAGGGGCTATTGAACAGGATGCAGATGTTATTGCCTTTATATACAGAGATGAAGTGTACAACAAGTCAGAAGATAATCCGGAAAAAGGAATGGCTGAAATAATTATAGGAAAGCAGAGAAACGGTCCCGTCGGTATGGTGAAACTGGCCTTCCTGGAAAAATATACTTCCTTTGTAAATCTCGCTACGGCGGATGAGGGGTTTTAGGCCTCCAACAACGCCACTTCATTCCCAAAATACGGGATAGCAGTCCGAAGCTTTTTTAAAGCTCCTTTTTCAATCTGTCTGGTTCGCTCTCTTGTTATGTTAAACCTGTCCCCTATCTTTTGCAGGGTTTCAGGATTATCTGCCATTATCCGATTTCTTACTATATAGCTTTCTCTATCATTAAGTTCAGATAATGCTCTATCTATGTTCTTTTTTGCCAAAACCGTCTCTTCCTTTTTGATCAGCTCTTTTTCCTGGTCTTCTCCCTCGAATATCAAACAATCAATATGAGACGATTCACTCTCATCACTTATAGTTGCATCCAGAGAAAGATCACGATTATTTAGACGGAGATCCATCTCCTGAATCTCAGCTTCCTTTACATTCAGTGATTCTGCAATCTCTCCAAATTCTGGATTTTTAAGGGAAATACCCTGAAGTTTTCTTTTGGCCTGATTTAGCTTGAAAAATAATTTTCTCTGGGCCTGGGTAGTACCGATCTTAACAAGACTCCACGACTTAATAATAAAGTTCTGTATATATGCCCTTATCCACCAAACAGCATAAGATATGAGTCTGTACCCCTTATAGGGATCAAATTTCTTTACCGCGTGCATGAGACCTATATTCCCCTCCTGAATCAGGTCAAGGAGCTTAACCCCGTAATTCCTATACTCATGGGCAATCTTAACCACAAACCTCAGGTTTGAAACGACCATCTTTTCAGCCGCCTCCATATCATTATGCTTACTGTATCTAACGGCAAGCTTAAACTCTTCTTCTGCAGTCAAGAGTGGAAACTGGTTTATCTGTGACACATATACATCTAATGTATTAGAAACTTTAGGAAGGTTCACCTGTAAATTACCCCCATAATTAATACTTAATTTTTTAAGCTATAATGATTTTTTCTAATTTGTCAAGCTTTTTTAATGTTCGTAGCGTTACATTTTTATATCGTTTATTATCTGGAGTCGAGCCAAACCAGACTGACATAAACCTATATATAAACTTATATCTTTGTCAACGAATAAATGACATATGAAAATGTAAACACACCATCCTTCTTGACATAGATATATTTTATGGTTAAGTTACTAAAAAGATATATAAAGGACTATATTATGAACTCTCTTAACAAAGCAATTACGGAATTTGCATGCCGAATAGCAGAGGAAATAAAGGCCAGGGCTATATTGCTATATGCCGATGTGGCTTCTGATCTTGTGATGGTGGAAGATAAAGAAACATGTTTTGACACGATTCTGGTAACCAGGGGAGATGCGGAAATACCGGAGGACTTTAAAAATTCAGGGAAAGTTCTAAACGTTCCTGATATAAACCTGACCCGTGTCGGTCAGATAAAAATTGCAATCACCAAGGGAATTGCAACAGGTCTTTTTAAAAAGGGAGACAAGCTTGTCTGTCTTACCGGTATCCAAAAATTTGGATACGTGGACAGTATAATGATTATTGATGTGGGTAAGGAATTTGAAATTTTCACATCAGAAAAAATTACAGATATTACTGAAAGTGTATCTCCCGAAGTTTTCAATGCAGTGTTGAACATCGCCCTGGAGCTGGCCGCTCAGGGGAGAGAAGGCCGCCCGGTAGGAACAATCTTCATTCTGGGAGATCACGAAAAGGTACTACAACTTTCAAGACAAATAACAATTAATCCCTTCGTGGGATATAAAGAGGAAAAACTCAATATTCTCAGCCCCGGTTTAAAGGAAACAATAAAGGAATTTTCCGCTATTGACGGCGCATTCGTTGTAAAAGATGATGGTGTCCTGGTGACGGCCGGCAGGCACCTCAGCGCTGCTTTAGAAAACAAAGATTTTCCCAAGGGGCTTGGAAGCAGACATATAGCCGCTGCCGGTATTACAAGCGCAACACAGGCTATTGCCATTGTCGTGTCTGAATCGACGGGAACAGTCAGTGTATTAAAAAATGGGAAGATATTCGTGGGCATTGAAAAACCCGTGAAATAAAGAAAATAAGGAGGCATTGAATGAATACAATCAAAACAGGCATACTTTTGGGTGCCCTGACCGGTCTTTTGATGCTGATAGGTGGGTACTTTGGTGGCCGGCAGGGAATAATAATTGCGTTCATTTTTGCGATGGTAATGAACTTTGGAAGTTATTGGTTCTCAGACAAATTAGTATTGAAGATGTATCGTGCGAGACAGGTTTCGGAAAGCGAAGCTCCCGAACTTTATTCTCTTATAAAAACCATGGCATTAAGAGCTGGACTCTCCATGCCAAAGGTCTATATTGTTCCGGGTGATACTCCCAATGCCTTTGCCACTGGAAGGGACGAAAAGCATGCCGTTGTGGCAGTAACGGAGGGAATTTTACGGATACTGAACAGGGACGAACTTGAAGGTGTTCTTTCCCATGAACTCACCCACATTAAGAACAAGGATATGCTGATAGGCTCCATCGCGGCAACACTGGCCGGAGCCATCATAATGCTGGCGAGTATGGCAAAATGGGCAGCTATTTTTGGTGTTGGAGGAGACGACGACGAAGGGGGAGGAATTTTTGGTTTGATCCTCATGGCCATTCTGGCACCTATCGCCGCAATGATTATACAAATGGCTATATCACGATCACGTGAATATCTTGCCGATGAGGGGGGCGCCCGGATATCGGGCAAACCTGATGGTCTTGCCAGTGCCCTGGAAAAGCTGTCCCGGGCATCAAAAGCGATTCCAATGCGGGCCAATCCATCAACCGCTCATATGTTCATTGTAAATCCTCTGACAGGAAAATCATTTACTAATCTCTTCAGCACCCACCCACCAATTGAAGAAAGAGTTGCAAGACTAAGGAAGATGTAGGAGGAAAATATGGGAGAAGATACGCACGAAAAGGATTTTGTTATTAAGGATAAACGGATATTCGATGAATCAGGAGAAGCCCGGCAGCCAGAACCTGAAAAAACAGAAGAGAAGATAACAACTGAGGAAAAGCAAATTCCAAAAAGAGAAGCTGAAGAAGAAAAATATTTACCAGAGATAAATTTCTCCAGTTTTGTGCTCTCGTTAAGTACTTCGGCATTGTACCAATTCGGCGACTTTCCAGATCCGGTATCCAAAAAGACGGAGAAGAACCTTTCTGCAGCAAAACAGACCATAGATATACTGGGCATGCTTAAAGAAAAAACAGAAGGTAATCTCAATGATAAAGAGAAAGAATTGTTGGATGGTATGCTCTTTGAGTTGAGGGTGAGGTACGTAAAAGAGAAAGGGGATTAATGGTAATAAAAAGGTCGCCGGCAAAAATAAATCTTCACCTGCGGGTGCTGGGAAAAAGGGAAGATGGTTATCATGATATAGCGACCCTGATGCAGAGGATAAGCCTCTATGACGAAATAGAGTTTTCCCCGAGGGAAAAGGGAATTGTGGTAAAATGCCCCGGAACTCCCCTTCCTGAAAATGAGGATAACATCGTCTATAAAGCCGCAAAGTCTCTTTTCTCACAAGCATCCTGCCATTCAGGCATAGAAATCACAATCAGAAAGAAGATACCAATAGCGGCAGGATTGGGTGGCGGAAGCTCAAATGCCGCTACTACCCTCATTACATTGAACGATTTGATGAAGTTCAATTATAGTACAGAGAATTTGATGAAAATAGGGGCAAAACTTGGGGCAGATATTCCTTTTTTCGTTTTTGGAAAAACAGCGTGGGCCTTCGGTATAGGTGATCGTCTTCAGGCTGCAAAAAATATTCCCCAGTTATGGTTCGTCTTGGTAAATCCTCGCTTCGATATTTCAACAAAAATGATTTATGAAAGTCTCAATTTAAGATTGACAAATACAACAGAAAAGTTTAGCATTCGTGGTTTTTCTACTATAGGTGACATTGTAAGAGAACTTTACAACGATCTGGAAAAAGTAACTTTGAACCTGCATCCTATCCTAAAAGAATTAAAGGAACTCCTGTTATCATGTGGTGCCCTCGGTTCCTTAATGTCAGGAAGCGGGCCAACAGTTTTCGGAATCTTTGCAGATAAAAAAGGTGCGTTGAAGGCGGAAGAAAGGCTGAAGGCGAAGGAAAAGTGGGCCGTGTTCAGGGCACACTCAATTAATTGACTAAGGGCAAAATGCTTGTGACATAAAATAAAAACGCCATGTGCTTTACATATACATTGGGGCGTCGTCAAGTGGTAAGACACAAGACTTTGGTTCTTGCATTCGGAGGTTCGAATCCTCCCGCCCCAGCCAGTGTTTGAAAAAAGAGGGCAACGGTTAATGGCACAAGGCTAAAGGACAAATTTGCTTTTTTTCGATATTGATGTTTTTAGCCTTTTACCCTTCACCTTTATCCTTTTTACAAGACGGGAGGATTGAATGCTTGAAAGAATGAAAATATTTTCTGGAAACGCTAATTTACCCCTC
>JAYEGA010000062.1:0-10598 GCA_034658835.1 Thermodesulfobacteriota bacterium | reverse complement strand
TTCCACATTAAAGGGAGAACTGATACCACTCGATATAGATGTCAGCCCCTTCGACAACTCAAAGACGAAGAAAGAGGGCGTATCCAGGACATACAAAGGCACCGATGGTTTTGCACCCATATTTGCGCATATGTTGCTAAAGAGGGATACATGAGCAACCTTGAGCTTCGTAAGGGGAAACAGCATTGCCAGAAAGATACACCGGACTTTCTCAAATCATCCATTTATTACGGCAAAAAGATAACAGCCAAACCATTGCTCCTTCGCATGGACTCGGGCAACGACAGCATTGACAATATAAAGATCTGCATAAAAGAGGGTATCGACTGGATCATAAAGCGCAACCTTCGAAAAGAATCTCTCGACACATGGTTGGAGATAGCGAAGGAAAATGGAGAATCATATTTCCCCCGTGCCGGAAAGACCGTATGGCGGGGATCAATATATCGAAAGACAGATGGTATCGATACCCCGCTGCGGATAGTATTTGAAGTAACGGAACGTACCATCAAGAAAGGACAGTTGCTGCTGTTGCCGGAGATTGCGGTTGACACATACTGGACAAGTCTGGAAGATGATCCCTGCTACGACGTAATAGAGCTTTATCACGATCATGGGACATCGGAACAATATCACTCAGAGATAAAATCCGACATGGACCTTGAGAGACTGCCGAGTGAAGACTTCAAGACCAATGCACTGATACTCCTGATCGGCATGCTTGCGTACAATCTTTTGAGACTATGCGGGCAGGAGAGCCTGCGAGAAGACAATGGTACCATTACAAAGAGGCCATTATATCGACGCAAGGCGGGCAGACGAAGGATACGCACCGTTATTCAGGATCTCATCTACATGGCATGCAGGGTGACACACCACGCCAGGAAGGTATTTTTATCCTTTGGCAGATACGCGCCATGGGCGGATACATGGAAGATATTGTATCAACGATTTATGATTCCCGTAACGTAGGGAATATAGCCATCAATTATTGTAAATATCGTTCGAAGTAGAAACATATGGAGATGTGCATGCAAAAATCACAATATCAACTGTGATATCGGCATGTTAGCTTAATTGCTCAAAAGTTCCTTTACGCAGGATGTAATTTTTGCGAAGGTTTAGGGGAGAGAGGGGCATTATGTCCGCTTTTCATGAACAGCAACTTTAATGCCACGGATTCAGGTTGATAATAGAGAATTATTGAATTATAAAACTAAATTTGCTAATTTTCAACTTTATTACATCAAGGTTAAAATATGAGCAAAGTGCGTATTTCTTCGATTCACTTACCAAAACCCCTCCTCTTATCCCTATGGGTTCTCGTTGCCGCAATTACATATAAATCATTTAATCTTCTTGATGCGGATTATGATCTCTGGTGGCATATATTGATGGGAAAAGATGTTCTCTCACGATTTGTAATTGAACGATTTGATCTGTTTTCATTTACAGCTGCCATGGAACCTGTTTTTAACCATGAATGGTTATCAGAAATTATCATGGCTTTTTTTTATACGGAATTAGGTGAAAAAGGGTTGATATTTTGGCGTTATGGAATGACTTTATCGATTATTCTTTTAGCGCTGAATCTGGTCAGAATAAAATCTTCGCATAGCCTGGGCAAGATTGTCGTTTTCCTATGTTTTGTGCTTGTCATAAGACCGGGAATTTCTTTCAGGGTGCAACTCTTTACCTTTGTATTACTCCTCGTTCTCATCAATATGATTTATATATCAAGGGATCGGGGGAAACTTCCAGGGATTTTGCCTGTCAGTGTTCTTTTTTTCGTCTGGTCAAATCTTCATGGTGCTTTTGTTCTTGGTTTGCTGGTCTGGTATATTTATGTTGGTGAAGCTATTTTATTGAAAAAATATGAAGAAGGATTCGTAAGAATTCTACTTCTTTTATTCATTCCTCTTTTACTTACACTTGGAAATCCTTATGGAATAAACCTCTGGTGGTTTATTTTCAGTGAACTTTCAAATCCTTTCAGTAGTAAATATATTACAGAATGGCAGAGATTTTCATTTGAAGCGAGGGAATTATCTTTTTTGGGTGTTTGTGTCTTAACCTGGTTTTCTTATTTTTTCAGTCAAAGGAAAAAAGATGTCGCTGAAACCTGTGTCCTTCTGCTTGCATCCCTTATGGGGTTTATGGCTGTGAGAAATACCCCATTATTTGTGATTTTGGCATTTCCTTCAATGGCTGTTCATATCGACGGTTTAATTAATCGCATACTTAAAACAGGTAACAAAGGAAAAGACCTTTCGCAACTTCCAATTTATATAGTCTCCCTTTTGCTTATTATTTTTGCCGTACTCTTTGTATGTTTGGGAATTCCCGAAAAGTTTTGTATCAGAGTAGACAATGATCCGTTACCAGTGCAATCAGTGGTTTTTATTAAAAAGAATAATTTGAAAGGGAATCTGTGGGTTCCATTACACTGGGGAGGGTATGTTTTGTACCATCTCTATCCTGATATAAAGGTCTCCATTGATGGGAGATGGGCCATGGTTTATCCCCACGATGTTATGAAAGACAATATGGAATTTGCTTATGAAGGAATCGGAAATAAATGGAAGAGAATTCTTGAAAAAAATGATGCTACTTTTGCACTTGTCGAGACTTCCAATCCGTCTTTTGTTGAAATGGGGAAAGACCATGACTGGAAATTTATTTTCAAGGAAAAAGTGTGTGGGATTCTTGTCAAAAGTAAATTCCTGGAATTACGAGATAAACAATTTATAATTTCCCAAAAGAAACTCCCCGCGTGGCCGTGATTGGGAATGTAGTCATGGAGTTGGGGAATTGTTATGTAATCCAAGCTTTTGTTTCTCACACCCCCGCATAGACACCCCATGACACATTTTTAATCCGGCCCTGTTTCTTCAGCCTGTGTACAAGGCTGTAGATCTTCTTTTCATCAAAACCTGATTTCCGCCTCAGCGTCGCTATGCCGACCCCATTTTTGCTTTTTTTGATAATTCCTACAACGACTTCAATCGGAGGTATATCGTCCCGCGTGACTTTGGCGGGTTTTTCGACAGCAGTCTTCTTCGCCTGGGTTTTTGATTTTGCCTTAGGGGTTTTGGGCTTCGCCGGAACATGATCTTCCAGATCGATGCCGAATACATCCGACAGTCTGGAATCATCAATGATTTTTGAGCTCTTTCTCCGGGCTTTTTTGAGAAGTTTTTGTGTCTTGTCTTCAACCGCCCGGGATATAAGATCGTTCATCTCAACCTTTCTGAGTTTAAAAAACAGGCTCGGTTCTTCGTCCAGTCTGGCGCCGATGCCGTATAATGTGGCGGCTACATGCTTGCACATATAGGCCCAGTCAGGACAACTGCAGGAAAAACTGATCTCTTTGGGAGATGGAAACAGTCCTTTGCCTTGGGCGGTGAATATTTCATTCAGGGCCTTGGGAAATTTGCCCATCAGGAGTTCCTGCAGGGAATTGAGTTTGCCTTCGCAAGCGACCGTGATCCTTTTCCATACGCGTGAAGGCAGTTCCTTTATATTGACGGTTACCGAGTAAGGTTTTGAGGCAGTGCCCTGTACGAGCGACGTCACCTGTCCCTGTTCTATCCGGAGATCCAGGACCGTACCGTGGCGGACATAGCTCCGCCCGCGTCCGATACGGTTTTCATAATCCGCATACCGTTCAAGGTTGACATTCCATGATTTACCCCACCATGTAGTGGCGATGGCCCTTCCTTCTATGATAACCGGCCTGATATCCGGATTCTTTTTCCGGAGCTGTTTCATTTTTTTGGCTGCTTTAGCTTTTTTTTCGGCTACAGATACGTAACGTGGATAACCCCAATATCCCATAACAACCTCTCGTAATGCGCTCGCAAAAAATCAAAAATTTTCCAATGTGTCATTCCCGCGAAAGCGGGAATCCAGTAATCACATGTAGTTATAACTTCCCGATCAGGTCGGGAATGACAAAATCGTACTACTTGTCTTTTTCTGACTCCTGACTCCTGACTCCTGACTCCTGACTTCTGATCTCCTGACCCTCACAGTGTCAGGCGAAAAAGATCCAGAAGGTCATCGTTATTCATCTCTGTTATCCATGCCTCTCCCGAGCTGGAAATAATCTCGTCGGATAATCTGGATTTTTCTTCAAGCATCAGGTCTATCTTTTCCTCTACCGTGCCTTTTGTCAGAAACTTGTGCACGACGACATTTTTCTTCTGACCTATCCTGAAGGCGCGGTCCGTCGCCTGATTTTCAACTGCGGGATTCCACCACCGGTCAAAATGGATCACGTGGTTTGCCTGTGTCAGATTCAGACCGACACCGCCTGCCTTTATGGACAATACCATGAACGGCACGTATTCATCACTCTGGAACCGCGCGATAATTTTTTTCCTCTGGCCCACAGGAATGCTCCCGTGAAATATCAGCCCCTTCCGTTTAAAGATGTCTTCGAGGAAATAACCGAGGGGTTCCGTCATTTCCTTAAACTGTGTAAACACGAGAACCCGTTCACGTTTTTCATATATGGTCTCGCATATTTCACGAAGACGTGTAAACTTTCCGCTACCTTTCTCCTCGAATTCACCGGCGCCAAGGTATTGATCCGCGTGATTGCAGATCTGTTTGAATTTCATAAGGGACGCAAGAATAAGCCCCTTTCTTTGAATGCCCTCTGACTGATCAATTGCTCCCTCAATATCACTGATCAGGTTTTTGTATAAGATTACCTGTTTTTTGTTTAACGGCGCGTAAGTCTTCATTTCTACTTTTTCAGGAAGATCTGATATGACGGATTTGTCTGTTTTCAGACGTCTTAAAATATACGGACTTATGAGTTTGCGCAGCCTCGAATATCCTTCCGGATTTGTTTTCAGGCCCCTTGAAAATTTACCGAATTCCTTCTTGTTACCCAAAAGTCCGGGATTAAGAAAATCGAAAAGAGACCAGATATCGGAAAGGCGGTTTTCGATAGGGGTTCCCGTCATGATAATCCTGTTCATGGCCTTAAATTTTTTAATCGCTCTTGTCTGCTTTGTGCCGGGATTTTTTATGGCCTGGGCCTCGTCCAGGATGATATATGCCCATGTATATGATTGGAGCCATTCATATCTCTGGACAAGGGCGTATGTAGTGATGACAAGGTCCAGCTTATCCAATGCCCCCTCGTCCTTTGCGATATCCCCATTTTTGGGGTGCATATCCGGATGGGCGACGAAATATCTGAGATCCGGATAGAACCGCCTGATCTCACTTACCCAGTTGGAAATCAGTGATGCGGGTATCACGAGGAGATTGGCCTTTCCTATCTTCTCCGCCTTAACCACGCTTAAAAACCCGAGGAGCTCAATTGTCTTTCCGAGTCCCATATCATCGGCAAGGCAGGCGCCAAACCGGAGGGAATGCAGAAAATAAAGCCAGTTCAGCCCCTTTTGCTGATACTCCCGAAGATTAGCCTTAAAGCTACTGTCGGGTCTTATGGAAGGGGTCAATTCCGGTTTACGCAATTTTTGAATGACAGATTCGAGCCACTGGCCCGTGGACACCGTTGTCTCGGTATCTTCTCTACCTATTCCCAGCAATTGTTCGGGATTGAGCTGCATCCGAAGGGCATCCCTTATGCTTAAACCATCTTTTCCCACCATTCTTCTTGCCTCTTCATAGGCCTCAATGGTTTCTCTGAGCTTTTCAGGGTCAACTGCCACCCATTTATTTTTGATGAAGGCAAGTCCTTCCGACTCTTCAAGGAGTTTCTTGGCCTCTGCCTCCGAGATCTGCGTATCACCGAGAAGGAGTTGGGGATTGAAGTTTAAAATAGCGTCCATGCCGACGAATGACGGCTGGGAATCGCCTATACTGATATTCATCCTTACGCTTGACTGGTTCTCCTTCCACCAGTTTGGTATCCGGCACAGGATACCGCATTCTTCATAGAGAGGAATTTCCTTTAAAAAGGTAAGGGCCTCCCCTGATGGCCAGGCAAGGGGGTGAAACATCTCACCCGTTTCAATAAGTTCTGATATCAGTTCGCTTCGCTCCGCCGCCAGGTGAACGGTTGAAAGGAGTTCGAGCAATTTGTTATTGTCGCCGCTGAATTCCTGGAGGGCATGACGCAGGGGCAGGTGTTTCGACTGTCCGCGTTTATTCAGCCTTGTTGAATATGTTGCCAGAAACGCGAACGGTTCATCGCTGTTTTTGTTCTCGACTAGATGGAAAAATACACGGCCCACTAAATGGACGTCGGGACTGTATCTCCTGATAAATTTTTCAACAGTTCCCTTGTATATCTTGATTGTCCGGGAAAATGTCTGGTTCAATCCCGACCAAATCCGGCTGAGCATTTCCCTGTTCAGATATTCCGAACCCGTCATCATAGGGGCACCGTCCAATGTCAGGTCGAGCTCATCTTCTGTAATCGCGATATACGCCCTGTGACGGAGAATCTCCAGATCTGGAGTCTGTTTCAGTTTTTTCGTAAAGAGGCCGGTGAATTGTCGAAAATATGCAAGTGAAGGGGAGATGGGAACATTCTTATCGCAAAATCCCAGGAAAAGCAGCCATGAGGTTGGTTCAAAGACGAAACGGTTATGTATCTCATCCTGCAGGAGCCCGGCACTTTTGTTTATTGTTTCTTCCGTATCCTTCCATTCAAGCTGCAAAGAGCCGCCTGGCATTACAACAACATTCAATTCCCGGTTCATTATAAATTAGTTCCTTGATAGAATTCATTACAACAGCACGACCGCTTCCATATTGAGGAGACGGAATCTCCAGAGTTCTACAATTGTGTGAGAATACCGCACAAGCTAACACATTACGGGAATCCTGGCAATAGGTAGGTAAAAAATTTGCAGAAAGTGGGCAAATTTCAATAGCCAGTTAACACGAGATGTGCTTGGAACTTATAATAAAGCTATGGTCTGTAATGAAACAGGTGTTGCGATTGAAAATAATACCAATTGACAAGTTGTGTTGTTTTTAATAACCTGTAACACAGGAGGAGGTGGATATGATGAGTGGAACCATAAGCATCAGGCTCACTCCGGAAAGGAAGAATCTCTTAGAAGAAGCCAAACGACATTTTAAAGTCAAGAAAAATTCGGATGTTATTGATTTAGCGCTTAAAATATCGTTAAGAAATAGATCTGATTATGAGTCCAGATTGAAGGCTGTTGTCGGGTGCATAAAATTGGCAGGAAAAAAGGATGCCGTTGAAAGAATCAGAGCACTACGAGGCAATGGATGACTATTACGATAGATTCAAACATCCTGTTGAGCATTTTTGCAGGTGATTCATTATGTGACAAGGCAATGAGTTTGATGAAGAAATATCGGGACTACGATTATATTATCAACGATATTATTTACCTTGAAACAGGTTTTCACTTCCAGGATTTATCCATATTAGACCAGAATCTCGAGATATTAGAGGTGACATACGTTGAAAGCGCCGGTATGAACCATGTTAGAATTCTAAACGCGTGGAGAAAATATCTCAGGGGAAAAATCTTTACATGTCCAAATTGCGGAGAAATTCCGGAACCTGTATGCCCGATCTGCAACCATTCACTCTCTTTCAGGCAAAAGATTCTTCCTGATTTCCTGATAGCTGATTTTGTCTTAGAAAACAGCAAAGGAATACTCACTTTTGATTTTCACTATTATAAGAATTACTTCCAGGAAATAAAGATACTGGATTGATCGGGTAATAGTGGCAATTGGAAAAATGTGAACCCGTTCTCAATTACTCAGAAAGCGAGGTTTCTGTGATGCCGGATATAAGTATCATTGTCCCAGCATACCGCGAAGAAAAAGTGATTTCCGACGTCGTAGAAGAAATACGCCGTGTAATGGATACTACGGGCCGGGATTATGAAATAATGGTGGTAAATGACGGGTCAGACGATGAGACAGCCGCGGAGGCAAAAAAAGCTGGAGCTCGCGTAATATCCCACCCATACAATATGGGCAATGGGGCCGCGGTGAAGACTGGAATCAGAAACACGAAGGGTGAAATCATAGTCACGCTTGACGGAGATGGCCAGCATTCGCCCGAAGACATACCCCGCCTGCTGGAAAAGATGGATGCCTATGACATGGCGGTTGGCGCGCGAACTGGCGCTTCGGAGGCTTCTTTCCACCGGACCATGGCAAACAGAATCTACAACTGGTTCGCTACCTATATGTGTAAGCGCAGGATCGAGGACTTGACGTCGGGTTTCAGGGCGATAAAAACAGATATTGCCCGTCGTTTCGTACTTCTCCTGCCAAATACATTTTCCTATCCAACAACCATCACCATGGCGGTGGTACGTTCCGGATACAGCCTTGTGTATGTGCCCATAAAAACAACCCGCCGCGTGGGCAAGAGCAAGATTAAGCCCCTGAGGGACGGAGCACGCTTTCTCATAATCATTATCAAGATTGCCACATTGTTTTCTCCGATGAGAGTGTTTCTACCGGTCAGTGCTCTCATGTTTTTCTCAGGACTTGGCTATGGATTGTTGAAGATATTTGTTTTAGGAGAACGTTATGGCCCAACTGCGGCCATGCTGATGACTGTGGCCGTTGTGGTGTTTATGGTTGGATTGGTATCCGAACAGGTTGCGCAACTGCGATTTGATCGGAATGAGACTTTAAGCAGTTCCCCCAAAAAGGATATACGGAAATCGGATTGAAATGTTATTTTGAGGAGTAATAACGTTTACAATAATGGATTTACAGGAGCAGCACATGATTGATGGAGTGATTATTAAAGAACTGGTAACACACACCGATGAAAGAGGGTTTTTCAGGGAGATTATCCGCGTCACGGATGACTTTTTCGCTGGTCGATTTGGTCAGTGGAGCCATTCTTTGATGTTCGATAATGTTATCAAGGCCTGGCATTACCACAAAATTCAGACAGACTGGTGGTACGTATGCAGCGGTGTTCTTCGAGTGGGATTGTGTGATATGCGGGAGGATTCCATAACGTATAAACAAACCATGGACTTCCTGGCGGGAGACCTGCAACCCGCTCAGGTTGTTAAGATTCCTCCGGGAGTGGCGCATGGTTGTAAGACAGTTCAGGGCCCGGTACATTTACTTTATATTACCTCTCATGTGTATAATCCGGACGATGAACTTCGCCTCCCTTACGATGATCCGGAAATCGATTTTGACTGGCTGAAAGGACCACCTGTTAAATAGTGCTCATAAAGACAACCGGCCACGTGGGCAAAAGCAAGATAAAACTGGCAAGAGACGGCTCCCGCTTTTTTCTGATCATCATCAAGATAGCAACACTGTTTTCACCCATGAGGGTTTTCCTGCCCGTCAGTGCAACAATGTTTCTCGTAGGCCTGCGGGCCTGTGGGCTTATGGCCTTCTCGAAATATTCTTTATGGGAGGACAGTACGGCTCCACATCCACCATGCTAATAACAGTAGCCGTTGTAATATTCATGGTGGGACTTGTATCGGAACAGGTAGCACAATTGAGGTTTAACAGAAACAACTCTTTTAGAGAAAAACAATGCGCAATAAGAACAACAAGATAAAAGCATGTTACATTTTATCCTATAAATGTCCGAATTATGTTAGGACAAAGACCCTTACCCAAGCTTTAAAAAAGATAAATCATATAGAAATATTTGAAGCTATTAACAAAACAAAGGGGTTATTCCGCTATGTGCAAACTCTCATTTTATTATTGTGTATGAGGATAAAGAAAAATCCTGATTATTATATCTTAGGATTCAGAGGATACGAAATATTTTGGATAGTCCGGTTCATTACATTTGGAAAAGTGTTAATTTTTGACCACATGATGTCGCCATATGACAGTCTGGTAAATGAGAAAAAAATAGTAAAAAAGGGAGGATTGCTCAATAAATTCATCTACTCTTACGAAAAATCGATCTTGAGATATTCTGATATTATCTTAACGGATACAGATTTGCACAGGATGTATTTTGCCAGCAAATTCGCGGTAAGTGCTGAAAGGATTCACCCCATACCTGTGGGTGCTGATGAAGACATATTTAAGCCTGTGCCTTTTATTTTACACAAGGACAAAGAAAATCTTTTTAACGTCCTCTTTTATGGCTCTTTTCTTCCGCTTCATGGTATAAACATCATCCTGAGGGCTGCACATTTATTACAAGACAGGCCGATAAGATTTACTATTATTGGAGGAAACGGTAAAGCCCTCAGGGATTTCAATGAAATAAAGAAGAGATTGGATCTCAATAATATTATCCACAAAGAATGGGTCCCCTACGAACGACTTCCGGATATGATAAAAAGAACAGATGTTTGTCTTGGAGGTCCTTTCGGTAACACCGGTCAGGCACGTCGTGTCATTACCGGGAAGACCTTTCAATCTTTGGTTATGGGAAAACCCGTGATTGTGGGTAAGATCGAACATGATTACGGTTTCAGGGATAAGGAGAATTGTCTGTTAGTGTCGCAGGGAAATGAGAAGGAGCTAGTAGAAGCGATACATTGGTGTTTTGATAATCAGGATAAATTGCCTGCGATAGGGAATAACGGATTGAAACTGTATAGAAATAATTTTTCGACTGATCATTCAAGGAAAATTCTTCAGGAAATTCTATTGTCATGAAA
>JAYEGA010000061.1:0-10726 GCA_034658835.1 Thermodesulfobacteriota bacterium | reverse complement strand
AAATTTTGTGGTTCCAGAAGCGGGCTTAATCTATGGGCAAACATGTCCTCCGCCCGTGTTGAAGTTTCCGCTGTTCGAATACCAAAGGTGGCAAAAAAGCAGATTGAAAATGCTGTTTATTGGACTGTGAAAAAGAATATATCCTTTAATGAAAAGGAAACCATCTTTGATTTTGAGATTCAGGACGAGGTAATCGAGAGCGGAATCACCAAACTGGCAGCAATGGCCTGTGCCGCTCCAAAGCAAGAAGTACAAGAAATGCGGGATCTTTTTGAGAGCGCCGGCTATCCTCTGGATGGGCTGACAATAGCTCCTTTCGCAATTCAAAATTTATTCAGGACCGACTGGATACCGTCATTTGAGCAAACAGTGGCCACCCTTTACATCGGCAGGGATTGGTCACGTATTGATATTTTTGCTAAAGGAGTTCTCGTTATGACCCGGGGTATCAAGGCCGGGATAAACAGTATGAGCCAGGAACTCATGGAATGGTACAATGAAAGTGTAGAAAGTGCCTCACTCGAAGAGTCGCAGGTTGAAGAAACCTATGAAGCTGCCGATGCTGCTAAAAACGTTGTCATGGAGATGGAAGATGCAAGAGAATTGCTGTTCAGTCTGAGTCCGGACTCCCCGCCTTCTACGGAACTCAGGGCACGCTTTGGCCTTGACGAAAAATCTATATTTAAGAGGATCAATCCCGCCTTAGACAGATTAGTAAGGCAGGTAGAGAGAACCTTTCAACATTATACTGTGACGCTCGGAAATGAAAGTGTAAGCGCCATATATGTTTCCACTACGCAAAATGTTTACATGCCCATTGTTGACTACATTGGTAATGAGCTGGGAATTGAGAGTGATATATTAGATCCTCTTGAACCTGAAAACCCGTCTGTTGGTGAGATAATATCTGATATTTCTGTTTCTGACAGGGTTTCTTTTGGGCCGGTAATAGGTGTTGCTTTGTCGGATTTGTCCCGTACCCCCAACCTCCTCTTCACCTACAAAGAAAAGGAAAAACAGTCAAGTATCTCTATGATTAACCGCGCGATATTTGCGGGGCTGGCAATCGTTTTGGCTTGTTGCATTGGAGTTCTGCTGTGGCTGGGACATGCTGCGGACCAGAAGAGGACAGTAATAGCCAAGCTGGAACAACAATTGAATCAGGCTGTTCCGATCAGTGATGAGATTGTTTCTCATTTAGCCTCCGGTGTTGAAGAAAACCAGAAGCGCTTAAAGAAATATAGCGATAGATACCTGGGAGTGGCGGCTATCAGTGAGTTAACCGCTCTTACGCCTTCCAATATTCGTCTTCTTCACATAAATGCCGATATGGGAATGGTTTCCGTGGGGGAGGATAAAAAAGCTGCAGATGGTTTAACTATAGAAGGTGTTGTTTCAGGAGATATTAAATCACTTGAATCATCTCTGGTCGGATATGTGCTTAAATTACAAAGTTCTCCGATGTTCAATCAGGCAAAGATTAATAAGAGTAAAATGGAACCCTTTGGAAACACAGAGTTGCTTCGCTTTACATTAAACGTTAAATTTATTTAAGATGTGACATGAAAGATATTCTGTTTGGAAAAATTTATGGTCGTGGCGCTGTTTATCTTATTATTTCCACAGTAATCATAGTGGCCTTTATCCTTGTGATTCTTTATCCCACTTACAGATCACTGGATAAGCTTGATATGGAGATTGTCAGGGTCAAACAACGCATAGAGAAACAAAAAATATTTTTACCTCTCTATTATGAAATGGTGGAAAAGAGCAAGGCGGAAGTTCCGGATAAGTTGCCCCTTCCCGAAAGGAAAAAATTTTCCAAGAGTGATATCGAATTAATACCGTCAATATTTAAGAAGATAGCGACAAAATCCGGCACGGAGATACTGTCTGTCAATCCGGATGTTACAACCCTCACGGGTGAATCCGGCGCTATATTGATTAACGCAGCTACTAAAGGAGATTTTTTCAAACTTCGCAATTTTTTGATTGAGATCGGGAAGCTTCCTTATCTGAAAGGGATAGAGAAAATAGAAATCCAGCAAAAAGCAGTGGATAAGGAACTCAAGATAAAAGTGTGGCTGGAAATGAGTTAGAGTTTGATATGGCAAAAAGAGAGAAAATCATAGTTGTTATAATGATACTAACAATCCTTTATGGTGTATATGCGTTTTTCATAGCTCCGTCGTCGAAAAGGCCAAAATCAGCCAGTATAAGTACAAAGGTTAAGAGAGTCGATGCAAATAAGCTGGTGGGAGATGTTTCAAAGGTTTTAAAAGATGATGATTCAGCTATAGTTGATACTTATATAATTGCCCGTGCTGAAGAGGAGTGGGCAGCCGATCCTTTTTATACGGAAAAGGGATCTTCGGGACATACAGGGGAAGTTAAATTGGTCTATACCGGCTATCTTGAGATCGGAAAGAAGAAGATTGCCATAATAAACGGTGTAGATTATCAAATCGGTGATGAATTGGAGATGACCGGATACAAGATTATAAGCATAAATCCATCCAGGGTAGTCGTTGTAGATAAAAGAGGGAGAGGGAAAATAACTGTTCCATTATTAGAAGAATGACCTTTTATATGGGGGATGGTTTTGAAAGTGAATAATACAAGAAAAAAAGTCGTTTGTTTTGTTATTGCCTTTGCGGTTGGTATGCTGCTTTTTGGTTGTGCCGGCACAAAAGAGGTGAAGAAAGATCCATTTTTTGAAAAATGGAAACTCATGGCCAAGGAGTCCAGGGGTAAGTCGCCTAAGGCGAGGTTAAGATCCATTGAAATACCGTCTGAACCGGGACTGAGGGAAGGAGAAACACCTCCTGAGGAGAAGTTTCTTCCCGCGAACAAAGTGACCCTTAAAATGCGTAATGCTGATGTAGGCGCTGTTCTTGGTGCTTTGGCACGGGCAGAGGGCCAGAATATATTGATAAAATCAGAACTGCAGGGGCGGGTAAGTGTGGATTTCAAAGGGGTGCCATGGGACGATGCGTTTCTCACCATCCTGCGTTCACAGATGCTGACATATGTATGGGAAGGAGATATCATACGGGTCGCCACTGTGGAAGATCTGAAGAATGACCTGGAGTTGAGAACCATCCAGGAGCAAAAAAGAGAGAAAGCGCCACTAATGACCATGATGGTTCCTGTCGATTTCGCAGATCCTGAAAAGCTGAGCGTGAACCTGTCAGAATTCCTGACGAAAGACGACAAAGGAAAGCCCTATGGATCGGTGAAGATAAGCGAGCATACTAACTCACTTATTATCCAGGCGATCAGGGAAGACCTGAAAAAGATGGTTGCCATGATTAAACAGATCGACAGGCCGATACCACAGATATTGATTGAAGCGAATATTATAGAAACAACGAAGGACACAGCAAGGAGTCTGGGAGTTCAGTGGGGCGGTATGTATGCTAATACGGTGAATCGTGAAAGCTATTTTATTACGCCGGGCGGCACAGGCGGTACAGTTGGCACAAACCCGGCGACATCGGGAGGTTATTCTCCGTCATATGGTTCAGCAGGTATCAGTGGACATGGGTTTGGTGTCAATATTCCCGGGGGGGCTATTTCAGATGCGGCAATGTCCTCAACAGGTGCAGGCACATTGGGTTTGATGTTTGGAAGGATTGGAGGGAGCATCCTCGAAATGCAGTTGAATGCCCTGCAAAAAGACGGAAGACTCAATATCCTGTCCAGGCCGTCCATCACGACCCTCGATAACCAGACAGCGTATACCGAGAATGGTGAAAAAGTGCCTTATGTTTCTATTGACAAAGACGGTAATCGGGAAGTTAAGTTTGAAGATGTTGTTCTGAGATTGGAAATCACCCCTCATGTAATCGATGGACAAAATATAAAAATGAAGATTAATGTTAAGAAAGATGAAGTTAATGAATCAAAATCCGTCCAGGGGAATCCGCGTATTTATAAGAAAGAGACGGACACAACGCTTATTGTTGAGGATGGTGAGACTATAGTTATATCCGGGCTGACAAAAGAAAAGAGCCAGGGTGCAAATAGAGGCATACCAGGGTTAAAAAACATTCCTGGTTTGGGGTGGCTGTTTAAGGGAGAAGATACTGTAAAAGCAATGGAGGAGGTGCTCATATTCATAACGCCTCGTATTTTAAAGGATGTAACAGGTGGTGTGGAACCGGAGAAAAAGACAGGAGGCAGGAGACAGGAGACAGGAGACAGTGGTCAGGAGTCAGTCAAACCTGAATAGAGATAGTCATGGAATATTATCAAATATTAAATTTGACCAGAGAACCATTTTCGAACTCTCCGGAGCCGGAGTTTTTCTATCAGTCTCCGCAGCATGTAGAATGCCTTCAAAACCTGGAGATTGCCGTCCGTCTTCGACGAGGATTAAATGTCGTGATTGGAGATGTGGGAACCGGCAAAACAACTCTTTGCCGCCGGCTTATCGGTAAATTCGAAGGTGATGAAAATATAAAAACCCATCTTCTCCTTGATCCTTATTTTGGCGATGCCGCTGAGTTTTTGTCCGCTGTAAGCAGAATGTTCGGACTGGAGGAGAAGCCGGGAAACTCTGTAACGGAGTGGCAGTTAAAAGAGAATATAAAAAACTACCTCTTTGAGCAGGGTGTTGATGAGCAGAAGACAGTAGTCTTAATCATAGATGAAGGGCAGAAAATTCCTGATTTCTGCCTGGAAATATTAAGGGAATTTCTCAATTACGAAACGAATGAGTACAAGTTACTGCAAATAGTTATTTTTGCTCAAAATGAATTTCGAAAGACATTACGGAAGCGGAGCAACTTTGCGGATCGGATAAACTTCCTGTACGATTTAGAGCCTCTGAACTTTAAAGATACACGGTTGATGATCCGGTACAGGATGGAGAAGGCAAGCAAAACTGGCGAAAATCCGCTACATTTTACATACCCGGCCATGCGAGCGATATACCGGGCCACGGATGGCTATCCACGAAAGATAGTGATACTCTGTCACCAGATCATTCTGGCCGTCATTGTCCAGAATAGAACCAGTGTGGGGTGGTCTTTGGTTCGTGCCTGCGCTCGCAGGGAAGTTTCTGACAGGGCAAGAGTTGTACCGTGGGCAAGGGTAACGGTACTTTCCGGCGTGCTGGTTATATTACTTGTTTTCGGATTAGGGACAGATCAGTTAAAAAAATTAGTTTATTCGAATGTTTCTCATTTATTCAAGGGATCGTCGTTGACAGAGAAGAAGCCTGTTCCTTTTGAGGCGGTAAAGGAGACAAAAGCAGAAAATATTTCAGTTAAAGAATTAGCCAGTGTAGCGATTAAGGCCAAAACGGAGGTCGCGCCTGATTCGGTGCTTGAGGCTTCAATTGCTCTACCATATCCTGCTATGTTAGGTAAATTAGCTGTAAAAAGGGGATGGATAGTATCGAAGATGATTGCGGCTGTTTATGGTTTCTGTGACCCGAAGCATCTTCGACTTGTTAAGGAGGCCAACCCGCATATAAGGAACCTGAATCGTGTTGTAGCTGGGAATGTAATCAATTTTCCGGTCATTCCGGCCAAATCGAATCCTCCGATGTGGAGCTATTTTGTGCAGATAGCGAAGAGAGATGATCTTGGTGAAGCACACAAATTGTTGTATGAAAACTCAAACTCCAATAAAATACTTCCTCTGCGAATATTTCCTTACTGGAATGATCGTGAAGGTCTTAAATTTTCGATACTCCTTAAAGAGAATTTTACGAATAAAGAATCGGCCTTGAGGGCTATTGGTGGATTGCCTCCCCCTGTTTCATCTGATGCGAAAATTGTTTCGGAATGGGGAGAAAACACAGTTTTTTTCGCAAATTAACAAAGAGGCACCAAAGACTGTAAAAGAGGAATTTAACCTTGAGAATTAGAAAAAAATTAGGAGAAATTCTCATAGATGCTGAATTGCTGACGGAGGTTCAACTGGGTCGTGCTTTGAACGATCAAAAGGGGACCGGACTCAGATTAGGGCAGTATTTGATTCAGAATAATATAGTGCGTGAAGATCAGCTTATTGATCTTCTCAGTAAACAATTGAAGATCAACAAGTACGATCCTGACATTTATCCCTCAAATCCAGACCTGGCGGGTTTGATTCCTCTGGATATTGCCCAGAAAAATAAAGTGGTGCCTTTAAAGAAAAAAACGGATCTTCTTACGATAGCAATGTTTGACCCTATGGATATCAACGTTCTTGATACCGTTGAGTTTATTGCCAATATGGAGGTAGAGCCTGTAGTTTGTTCTGAGCGGGAAATAAACCAGTTGATCAGCCTAACGTATGGGATGCAATCGGGTCTTCTGGAAGAACTGGAAAAGATGGAGGATGTACAGATCGATGTTGAGCCCGAGCCTTCTGATGAGACAGGTATGGAATATATTCAGGTAAGTTCACTCCAGGATCTTGCCGAAGAGCCACCTATCATTCGTCTTGTCAATTCCATTATTGCCCAGGCGGTTCGTGAAGGGGCAAGTGATATCCATATCAGTCCGGAAGTTCAGACCGTTCAGCTCCGGTTCCGGTTAGATGGCAAACTTAATGAGGTGCCGTCACCACCAAAAGCCATGATACTGCCCATTATTTCGAGAATAAAAATCCTTGCGAATATGGATATCGCCGTATCGAGAATTCCTCAAGATGGACGGTTTACGGTAAAGATAGAGGGGAAAGAAATTAATATCAGAGTTTCTTCTATTCCCACTATTTATGGAGAGAATCTGGTCTTGCGCCTTCTGGACATGAGTACCGGTGTTTATACTCTTGATGGTCTTGGAATGTCTCTCGAGGACATGGAAAAGATAAGATCAACCATAATCAAGCCTTACGGGATGATTCTCAGTACCGGTCCTACAGGAAGTGGCAAAAGCACGAGTCTTTATTCTATAATTAAAGAAATCAATCAACCGGATATCAATATTATTACCCTTGAAGATCCCGTTGAGTACCGGGTGGCGAAAATACGCCAGATTCAGCTTAACCGCAAGGCGGGCATGACATTTGCGGGTGGGTTAAGATCGATACTTCGTCAGGACCCCGACGTCATTATGGTGGGGGAAATCAGGGATGGTGAAACGGCAGGTATTGCGACCCAGGCAGCTCTGACCGGACACAAGGTGCTGAGCACCGTACATACGAACGATGCGGCTGGCGCGATAACAAGGCTTTTAGATATGGGCTTGGAACCATTCCTTGTTGCTTCAGTTTTATTAGTGTCATTTGCACAGCGTCTGGTACGGACAATTTGCCCTTATTGCAGAGAAACTTACAGCCCACCTGAAGCTGCCCTGGCCGCCTGGGGGATTGACGGGGTTGAGAATGCCAATTTTCATCGGGGTAAGGGATGCCCTCATTGTATGTATAAAGGCTACAGGGGTCGAACCGGCATTTTTGAAATTTTGGTCAATGACGAAATGATTCAGGAAATGATCTTGAAAGGTAATTCAGCCCAGGAGATCACACGGGTTGCCAAGGAATCGGGAAAACTGCGAACGCTCAAGGAAGATGCTGCTAACAAAGTTATTCAGGGGATAACGACACTTGAAGAAGCAGCATCAACGGTCATGATATAAGTCAGGGGACAGGATGCCAAATTACGTCTACAAGGCAATTAATCAGAGTGGTGGAAATATTTCCGGCGCTATAAAAGCCGATTCAATTGAAATAGCTGAAAGCATGTTAAGCGCTCAGGGATACATTCCTTCCAAAGTTGTGGAGGAGGAAGCCGCGTCTCCCATCGGCTGGTTGAAAAACATTGAAGCTAAACTGACCCCCGTCAAACCGGAGGAACTGGTTCTCTTTACAAAACAGTTCAGGACAATGATCGTTGCGGGGTTATCGATGCTCAAGTTGTTAGAGGTTCTGGAGAATCAGACTCAAAATAAAAAACTCAAGAATGCAATTGCTTCTATAGCTATGGATATAAGAGAGGGTTCTAACCTTTATGATGCATTTAAAAAATATCCGGGGATATTCTCATCTTTGTATTGCAGTATGATTAGTGCAGGGGAGAGCAGTGGCACCCTTCCGGCGGTACTTGAACGTCTGGTTTATATCCTGGAGCATGAGCACAAAATTAAATCCGATATCAAGGCGGCCCTGCAGTATCCGATTATCGTTGTGGCAGCTCTCGGTATCGCTTTTTTTGTTCTTCTTACATTCATTGTTCCGAAATTTGCCGCGATATTTTCCCGTGCCGGATTAGATCTTCCCCTGCCTACCCGGTTGAGTATATTGTTGTATCATTTTCTGAGTCATTACTGGTATCTGGCTATAGGTGGTCCTGTCACTGGCATTATAGCTCTCAGATATTATTATAAGAAGACGGAAATGGGGAAATATCTGTGTGACAGGTTTGTCCTGAGTATCCCTGTCCTTGGCCCTCTATTTGTCAAGGCAATGATGTCACGCTTTGCCAGCGTTTTTTCCATATTACAGTCAAGCGGGATTCCTGTTTTGAATTCTCTGGAGATTTTAAGTGGAACCATCGGCAATCAGGCCATAACCAGGCAGTTAAACCGGATCAGAAATCGGGTGGAAGAAGGAAGCGGCATCTCCAGCCCGCTGAAGTCGGCAAAATTCTTTACTCCCATGGTTGTGGATATGATTGCAATCGGAGAGGAGTCGGGCCAGCTTGAAGAGATGCTCCGACAAATATCGATCCACTATGATGATGAGGTGGAATATGCGGTAAAAAGATTATCTGCCGCAATTGGTCCGTTTTTGATAGTGGGCCTTGCTGTTGTGGTAGGTTTTTTTGCACTATCTATATTTCTCCCCATGTGGGATTTAACGAAGGTAGCCCGAAAGGGATTTTAAACTGGAGAAAGAAAATGGGAAAAAAGAAAGATAAACACAGATACAATGTAAGTCTCTATATTCTTATACCGATCATCTTTTCCGGAATGTCGGTTCTAACCGGCATTATTGCCTTTCAATTCAGTAAATCCTATCCGGAAGGCATCAAACTATCCGGGGAAGTTGCGCTATGGGCTGTGGTGATAATCGGTATAACCTTTCTGTGTGGCTTTGCAATAACCAGCCTTATATTAAACCCGATGAGAAAGTTTGTGGAAGAGGCGGAAAAACTGCCGTTTTTTACCAGGTCACTTGCTGAAAAAAAGCCACTGAATGTCAACGAAATAGATCATTTCAGTCTGGTCTTCAAAGAGATTACCAGCCTTTTGGATAAGGTGGAAGCAAAGGAACTTTTTCCTGACATAATCGGCCAGAGCAGGATCATGCGGGGGTTGTTCAGCCAGATAATGAAAGTCGCTTCGACTGATGCGACAGTGCTTATCATGGGCGACAGTGGCACAGGAAAGGAACTTGTCGCTACAAGCATTCACAATCACAGCCTTCGCAAGGATAAACCACTTGTGAAGCTTAGCTGTGTAGCTATTCCTGAAGGCCTGTTGGAGAGCGAACTCTTTGGTCACGAAAAAGGGGCCTTCACCGGAGCAACATCTCAAAAGATAGGAAAGTTTGAATTGGCCAACGAAGGGACTATGTTGTTAGATGAAATCGGTGACATGCCGATGGAAACACAGGCAAAGCTGCTTCGTGTATTGCAGGAAAGAGAATTTGAACGCGTTGGAGGCACACGTCCGATCAAAGTTGATGTGCGCTTTATCGCAGCTTCGAATAAAGATATTCCCGAAATGGTAAGAGAAGGGAAGTTCAGGGAGGATCTTTATTACCGGATTAACGCCTTTACGCTGACGTTACCGCCACTTTCTGAACGAAGAGAGGATATACCCCTGCTCATCGATTATTTTCTGGAAAAAGCGCCTAAAAAAGCACGGATTTCATCCGATGCACTCCAGATTTTCATGAACTACTCATGGCCTGGAAATGTGAGAGAACTCCAGAACACCATGGAAAGGGCAGCGCTGATGACTGAAAATGGGATAATTGAATCGGCAAACATCCCGGCGAGTATTTTATCAAATATGGAAAGAGTGGGTTATGGTACTGCTAAGGGTCGAGAATTGGATGATATTATATCCATAGATGATCGACTGGGAAATCTGGAAAAGAAGATGATCGTTGAAGCGCTGATCAGCACCAGAGGGGTGCAGGCAAGGGCGGCTGAGATTTTGGGCATTAAGGAAAGAAGCCTGTACCACCGGATCGAAAAATATGGCATCGATATTTCAGCTCTGAAGCCTTGACGCATTATTAGTGCCAACAACATAGAATATTTACAGAAAACCTACAATAATTGTAGGACCCCCTACAGTAATTGTAGGTTTTCTGTAAATAATGAAAAAACCAAAAAGTTACAAGAAGTGGCTAACTGTTTGTAATTGCATTGTAAAGCACGTTTATTCATGGAAGGTTTCAAAAATGGCATACAAGGTGCATATAAAAAGGCATATAGACGTGACAAATTGTGTAAGGTGTACAGGAGGAGGAAAGTGAAAATGAAAAGGAAAAATCCATTAAAAAACCAGAAAGGTTTTACACTGATTGAGATTATCGCGGTTCTGATCATTCTGGGCATTCTGGCTGCGGTGGCCATCCCGAAATACTTTGATCTCCAGGTAGACGCGGCAAAGGCATCACTGAAGAGTGCCGTTGCCGAATTGAATGCAAGGGAAAATTTGTCTTGGGCAAAACATATGTCTAACAAGAATGTTGCTCTTCTGACAAAAGCGCAAATAATAGCTGATTTTGGTGATTTTGAAGTGGATGGCACTGATGTGCTAAGCTCCGAGAA
>JAYEGA010000060.1:0-10871 GCA_034658835.1 Thermodesulfobacteriota bacterium | reverse complement strand
TGACTCGACACATATTCTGAGTTCCTGAGTATCGAACGAGAACCCTCCCTTTGTCCCCCAGTTCTTTTTCCACAACCTCAATGGCTTTGACAATTTCCGGTACCGTGGATATTTCGGGTTTTGACTTAACATCAATATTGATCAGTTTTTGAGGGAATACCGTCATGATTTTTGCCAGTTCAGACAGGGGCTTTTGCTCCTTCATCATTGCTGCCATTACCTGGAGTGCGGTAATAATGCCATCTCCTGTTGTGTGGTGCTGCAGATAGATTACATGCCCCGAATCTTCGCCACCGATGGCGGCTCTTTTGTCCCGCATCTCTTCGAGGACGTATCGGTCTCCGACCTGAGTGACTGCCTGATCGATTCCGAGCTCTTTCAGGGCTACACTGAGACCAATATTACTCATGACGGTGCAGACGACAAGATTATTGGTGAGGGTGTCTGCCTCCTTCATGACCTTGGCACAGATGGCTATAATCTGATCTCCCGTCAGCACTCCTCCTTTTTCGTCAACGGCGATGAGACGATCGCCATCACCGTCAAAGGCAAAACCAACGGCAGCCTTTTGTTTTACAACCTCTTCGGCGAGCGTTTCCGGATGTTGAGACCCGCACTTATCATTGATGTTATGCCCATTTGGTTCGGCAAAGATTGAAGTCACATCAGCTCCTAATTCGGAAAATGTTTCAGGCGCCACGCGATAGGTTGCCCCGTGTGAGCAATCCAGCACGACTTTTGTTCCTTCCAGTGTATACTCCTTGGGAAAAGAATTTTTCAAAAAGACAATATACCGTCCTCTGGCATCATCGATACGAGATGCTTTGCCTAGTTCATCGGGTGAGGGATGAAGTTTATGCATATTGTTTGAAAAGATCAATTTTTCAATCTCAAGTTCTTTTTCATCGGGTAATTTGTAGCCGTCATTCGAGAATATCTTGATGCCGTTATCCTGAAAGGGATTGTGAGAGGCAGATATGACAATACCTGCATCAGCCCTCATGCTTGAAGTCAAAAAGGCAATTCCCGGTGTCGGCATGGGACCTACCAGTATTGCATTAACTCCCATGGAACAGATACCTGATACGAGGGCGTTTTCAATCATATAACCGGAAATTCGTGTATCTTTTCCAATGATAATTCTGGGAGCATGTCCCTCTCTTTTAAAGATATGAGCCGTGGCCCTTCCTATGTTTAATGCCATTTCCGATGTCATCGGATATTCATTTGCGACACCCCTTACTCCATCGGTGCCGAATAATTCTCCCATTTTATCTCTCCTTTTTTGTGTAGTACAGTATTGATTCTTCCTTGTTTTCGGATAAGCAGTGACATTTATATCATCCCAATAGAATTTGCAATAAAAAATCCCGGCTATTCTACTAAAAAACTGTAAATTCTTCAATTTGTTTACGCCCACACATCTTATTTCCAATTGTAACACCTGGCCGAATATGCTACTGATATTGGCTCAAATATGAAAGTGGTTCGGGAAAAGGGAAATAAGATGGGCAAAACAATCACCCATAAAATTATCGGAGAGCATCTTGTCTCCGGCAGCTTTATACCCGGCGCAGAAATAGCAATAAAGATAGACCAGACCTTAACACAGGACGCCACGGGAACTATGGCCTATCTACAGTTTGAGTCATTAAAAACCGCCGGGGTGAAAACCGAGCTTTCTGTAAGTTATATAGATCACAATATTATCCAGATCGGGCCTGAGAATGCGGATGACCACAGATACCTTCATGATACTGCAAGAAAATATGGAATCTACTTGTCCCGGGCAGGAAACGGTATCTGCCACCAGGTCCACCTCGAGAGGTTTGGAAGCCCGGGGAAGACTCTTCTCGGTTCCGACAGTCACACACCAACATGCGGAGGCCTGGGAATGATTGCCATAGGTGCAGGTGGTCTCGATGTGGCCCTTGCAATGGCTGGTGAACCTTTCACTCTCGTATGCCCGAAAGTAATAAAGATTAATCTTACAGGAAAACTCTCGCCATGGGTCTCCGCCAAGGACGTCATCCTCAAGGTGCTTGAAATATTTACCACAAAGGGAAATGTCGGCTGTGTATTTGAATATGGTGGTCAGGGTGTAACAACACTGTCGGTACCTGAAAGGGCTACGATAACAAATATGGGGGCGGAATGTGGTGTTACCACCTCTGTCTTTCCAAGTGATGAAATAACAAGACTTTTTTTGAAGGCACAGCATAGAGAAAGGAACTGGACAGAAATCAAAGCCGATCCGGATGCAGAATACGATAAGATAATTGATATTGACATGTCCGAAATAGTTCCGCTCACTGCAAAACCTCACAGCCCGGATAATATAAGTACCATCAGAGATGTTGGTGAAATCGAAGTCAACCAGGTCTGTATCGGAAGTTGCACCAACTCCTCATACGAAGACCTTGCAACGGTCGCCAGGATACTCAAGGGTAGAGTAGCCCACCCCGGGGTGAGCTTCGTTATAGCACCAGGTTCAAAACAGGTAATAGAGAATCTTGCAAAAGATGGATATCTTGCGGATCTTATAGCATCAGGTGCAAGACTGGCAGAATGTGCATGCGGATTTTGCATCGGCAACAGCCACAGCCCCCAGACAAAATCAGTCTCTCTGAGAACATCCAACAGAAATTTCCTCGGAAGGTCGGGAACAACAGATGCAGAAGTCTATCTTGTCAGTCCTGAAACAGCAGCAGCAGCGGTCATAACAGGAAGACTTACAGATCCAAGTAATCTCGGCATGGAATATCCGGAACTGAGTATGCCTGAAGAATTCCATGTTGACGACAGAATGATTATCAAACCCGATGTTACGGGGGATTCATCTCACGTTAAAATATACAGGGGACCAAATATCGGAGACCCTCCGACAAACGATCCTCTCCCTGAGGATATATCAGGGGAGGTAACTATCAAGGTTGGGGACAAGATAACGACAGACCATATCATTCCGGCTGGTAATAGGATGAAATACCGCTCTAATATACCACAATATTCTCAATTCGTCTTCGAGGTACTGGATAATAAATTCCATGAGTGCGCAAAAAAAATAAGGGACGATGGAAGGCACAACATCATCGTTGCAGGACTGTCCTACGGTCAGGGATCTTCAAGGGAGCATGCGGCAATATGTCCGATGTTCCTCGGGGTAAAGGCTGTAATCGCAAAATCATTTGAAAGGATCCATACGGCAAATCTGATAAACTTCGGTATAATTCCTCTTACATTTAAAGACGAAGAGACATACGATTCGATAGACCAGGGAGACAAGCTAGAGATACAGTCTATCAGAAAGGTGCTCGAATCGAACGGAAAAATGATTGTAAAAAACATAACAAAAAAAAGGACATTCGAAACAATCGGCAACCTTTCGGAAAAGCAGAAAAAAGTTCTGCTTGCAGGCGGCGCCCTTAATTATATAATGTCACCCGGATGACCCTCTGGTGTGCCAGCGTGCCTCCAGCCCAGGGTGTATGAGCTTTTTCTCGTGGCATAAACGTTTTATTCCAGGAGTAATCAAAATGAAAAAAGTCGTAAATCCCAGGGAAGTTATCAATTCATCCATCATAACTCCCGGAACCAGGATCTACTGTTCCGGCAATGCGGCAACTCCCCGGTTTCTATTGAAATATATGTGGGAAGATACGTCCATCAAAGATGTTGAAATGTTGAGCGTTCTTCTTCTTGGAGAAATCGATGAGTTGTTCAGTGAAGAAACCTGTTCGAGAATCACCCACAGGGTTATCTTCAACGGTCCCTACTCGAGGCGCGCCGTAAACAACGGATGGGCAAAGTACCAGTTGCTTCACCTGTCCGACATACCCAGGCAGTTAAGAGGACACCTGAAACCTGATATGGTTTTCGTGTCCGTCAGCGGCCCTGACAACGGGGGAAATTTCAGCCTGGGAACATCGGTCGAGGGCGTACTCGCTGCGGTTCAAATCGCAAAGGAGAACAACGGGATAGTATTTGCGGAAAGAAATGCGAGGATGCCTTTTGTGCTGGGCACGACAATTCATGAGGAGTCTATCGATTATCTTGTCGATTGTGATTACGACCTGCCCATAAGCCCGGTAAAAAAACCGGACGATCGGTCAAAAAAGATTGCTGATCTGATCGCACAATTGTACATCGAAGATGGGATCACATTGCAGTATGGAATCGGGGAAGTGCCGGAAGCGGTTACGGATTCGATCATTGAGAAGGGCGTTAAAGATCTGGGGATCCGGACGGAGCTGTTTGCGGATGCCATGATAAAACTCGTTGAAAAGGGACTTGTAACGAACAGGTACATGAATAACAGTTTTTCAATTGCCACACTCTTTTTATCCGGAACCCAGGGTGGATATAACTGGTTTGACTATAACAGTTCTGTGCAAAGCAGGCCTTCGGACCGGACAAATAGTATCCTGCATATTGCCAGTGAGCCGAAAATGGTGGCTATAAACAGCGCCATCGGCGTTGACCTGCATGGTAACATATGGGCCGACTCACTGTATGCCAGGCAAATCTACAGCGGTGTTGGTGGACAATCCGATTTCTTGAGAGGGGCCTACCTGTCCGAGGGAGGCATTCCGATAATTGCTATGAAATCAACAACACAAAAAGGCGTGTCCAAGATTGTGGATCAGAGTCCTGAAGGGATCACGACCACCGCTATTGCCGCTGACCCCGTAATTATTGTTACAGAATACGGTGCTTTTGACCCGAGAGGGCTGAGCATTACCGAACATGCTGTTGGGATTGCCCACTTGGCAGAACCCGAGACCAGAGAAAAACTGCTGAAACATATTTTTGACAGTGGTGTTTTTCATAAACCGCTACAAAAGTTTCAAAAAGACATGCCTAAGGGGTTTTTCCCTTACGAAAGGCTTTAGGGCAAAGAGAAAAGAGATAACAAAGTTACGATATTAATTGCCTATATGTAATTTATGGAAACAAATAAAGATGAGTCAAGAGCAGATTTGGCCCCTATTGTTTCTAGTTAAAACTGTTGATAGCAAATGATATGACCGCAATTCATAGCAAATGAATTGTCCGCTTTTCCTGGCAGCCTTGGAAACTAGTCCCCTCGACTGACCCAAACTTGACTTACCATTTATTTACAGATATCATAACGTTCAAAAAATCCAGACCGCCAGTTTACGCATTGCCTGGCTGTGAGCATTCTTGCCTAGTGTCGTGTCAATCAAGAAGTGTCATTTCGACCGCAGGGAGAAATCTAAGGTTTCTCAGTTGTGAAGACTCCTTCGAAATGACAGAGTATCGTTGACATGACACCAGATCGACACATAGACAGGTCTGGTTTGGTCTTTGGACACAAAATTTTTTATGGAAACTTTTGCCTTAGCGGCGATTAGCCTTACAATCTCTATTTCCCTTCTGATCAAAAAAAAGAGGCGATCTGTCTACCTGTCCTTTGCCTTTTTATGTTTCGCTCTGTTTTTACAAAAGACCGGAGTATTTTTCTACGGAATCTTTAATGTTACTTTCTGGAAAGTTATCAACTATCTGGGATTTCTTTCAATCCCACCTCTGCTGCTCGCTTTCAGCCGATTTTTCATCAATGAGCAACCCTTCCCGAAGAAAATTATAGTTTCGGCCACAGTCGGCAGCTTCTTGATAGGAGCTGCACTTTTTACACCCTTCTACAGATGGCCTCACTTGAATGCAGTTTTTTATCTGTATACAGGTTTTGCTATGCTTTACTGCTATATAGCCCTTCTTAACTCTATACAAGGAATTTCACCGGGCGTAGAAAAAAAGAGGATGATTTATGTAGCCATCGCCTGTGCCATAGCAGCAACCGTAAGCATTTCTGATATATTTCATCACTATGGTTATGCATTTCCTTTCCTCTCAAACATTGCGATAGCTGCCCTGATCTATTTTACTCTGGTCATTATTACTTATCCCCATCTTCCGGAATTTTATGAAATCATGGCTAGGGCTTTTATTATTTTTGTCCTTATATTAGTTGCAACTATCATATTTTGCCTCGTCATCGGCCTATTTGGAGAGGGTTCAGAAATACCCCCTATCAACATTATTTTAATGACATCTTTCTTAATCGTCATTTTCATTGATCCCGTCAAGCTGATCCTGAAAAAAATCGTCAGCTACCTTTTCTTTGAAGGTAAAGACGTATTCACATCTCTTTATACTATCGACGAAGAACTGGAAAAGGGGAAATCGGCGCTTCTGGAGGAAATGGCAACCGGCCTTGCTCATGAGATAAGAAATCCTCTCGGTTCCATCAAAGGAGCCGCGCAGTACCTGAGATCAGAAGTGGATACGGCTAAAAACCGAAACCTTATTGATGTCATCATAGAGGAGGTAGATCGGCTGAGTAATGTTGTTTCACAATTCCTGAATTATGCCAAACCTTATACAATTAATGCAAAAAAACAAAATATCAATCACATTATAGAAAAAGCTGCTGCCCTGATCAAAGCAGATAACCTGTCAGAAAAGATTATCATCAAAAAAACCCTTTCATCCGATCTGCCGGAGGTAAATGTAGACGGGGAACAACTGATACAGGTTATCCTTAATATTGCATTCAATGGAATTGAAGCAATGCCTGAAGGGGGAACCCTGAATTTTACAACATCAACGATCGAGAAAGAAGATGGCAAAATTATAGAAATCGCTATTCAGGACACCGGTAGAGGAATCAATAAGGAAGATATGAAAAATATCTTCAAACCCTTTTTCACAACAAAAGAAAAGGGAACAGGACTTGGCCTCTCGATCTGCCAGAGAATTATCCGGAAACACGGTGGTGATATTGAGGTACAATCATATCCAGGAAAGGGAACAACATTTTATATCAGGATCGCTCCGTATTAAGGGAAATAATCTTGACAGTAATGATGCCCCATAATAAGTTTAATATATTATGCAGAGAATTTTAGTTGTTGATGACGAATTAAATATGCGGCTGGTTTTGAAGGCCATGCTTGAAAAAGAAAACTATGAGGTTGCTACTGCCTCTGATGGGCTTAAAGCCCTTGATATACTGAGGAACAGTGATGTTGCCGTAGTCGTGACCGACCTCAAAATGCCCGGGCTTGACGGCATGGGTCTTCTGGAAAAGACGGTCATGGATTACCCCTCAATACCTGTTATTATCATTACCGCTCATGGCACGATAGACACAGCGGTAGACGCCCTGAAAAAGGGGGCTTTTGATTACATCACCAAGCCATTTGAACAGGATGACCTGAAAAACGTTATCAATAAGGCATTCAAAACCAGGCTCTTGAGCGAAGATGAGATTGTTTTGGGTCCTGATGAGATAGACCGGTATGAAATTATAGGTTGTAGTAAATGCTTGACTGAAATATTCGACATAATTAAAAAAGTGGCTCCCACTACTACAACAATTCTTATAACCGGAGAAACAGGCACAGGGAAGGAACTCATTGCCAACGCAATCCACCGGAATAGTCCCCGTAAAAACAGTCCATTTATTAAAATCAACTGTTCCGCCATTTCAGGAAACCTGATAGAAAGTGAACTTTTCGGCTATGAGAAGGGGGCATTTACAGGTGCAGTCTCAAGAAAACCAGGAAGATTCGAACTCGCTCACAAGGGAACTCTGTTTCTCGATGAGGTAGGTGATATTCCCAGGGAAATGCAGATAAAACTCCTCAGGGTAATACAGGATCACGAGTTTGAAAGGGTGGGAGGACTACAGACAATAAAAGTAGATGTGCGATTAGTTGCAGCCACAAACAGGAATCTCCTCCGAGACGTTCAGGAAGGAAATTTCAGGGATGATCTCTACTACAGGCTCAATGTCCTGCCCATTCATCTTCCCCCTTTAAGAGAAAGAAAAGAAGACATCAGCCCCTTAACCGATTATTTTGTAGAAAAATTCAACAAAAAACTTGTTAGAAACATCAAACATATTGATTCAAGGGCAAGGGAATGCTTTCTAAATTATAGCTGGCCCGGGAATATCAGGGAACTGGAAAATCTTACTGAAAGGATTGTCCTGATGTCCAGAGGGGATAGTATTGCCCTCGAAGACATCCCCGCAGAATTGAAAGTTCAGGATGAAGCGGTAGCAATTTTTCGACTTGAAGATCAAAAAAAGTCTTTTAAAGACATCATCAAAAGCAAGACAGCAGAAATAGAAAAACAGATGATCATCAAGGTTCTGGAGGAATGCAACGGTAATATAACAAAAGCGGCTTCGCAACTTGGTCTCAGCAGAAAAGGCCTCCATCTTAAACTGATAAAATATAACCTCCGGAAATAAAGAGAAACAGTAATGGACGTTTTATTATTTAAAATCGCTCTTTGTGCTTATCTTATAAGTACCCTGGGATATATTACATCTCTTCTGGTCAAGAGAGTCCTTGCAGCCAGGGTTTCCACATGGATTCTTTCCCTGGCCTTTATTATACACGGGGGTTCTTTTCTTTTCCGGTGTATAGAAACCGGCCATAGTCCATTTATCAATCTGTATGACTCCCTTTCCTTTTTTGCATGGATAATCACCGGTACTTATCTCGCCTTCCAGGTTAAGACAAAAACGAGGGTTCTCGGCGCTTTTGTATCACCTCTTGCTTTCTTGCTCATGATGGTGGCATCTGTACAATTAGGAGGGGATGTTTCCATATCGTCCATATTACAGGGACGGTTGGTAACCATTCACGTAATATTGTCTGTCTCAGGTGAAGCTCTTTTCGCCCTTGCCTGTTGCGCCGGTGTTATGTATCTGATTCAGGAAAATTTTATAAAAAATAAAAAGGTTGGCGGTTATAGCAGACTCCTTCCATCGCTTCGGGATCTGGACAGAGTAAATCATGTCTGTCTCCTCTGGGGGTTTCCTCTGCTTACGCTGGGAGTTATTGCCGGATCTATCTGGGCACGAACCGCCTGGGGTAGTCACTGGCAGTGGGATCCAAAACAGATATGGACGTTAATTGCCTGGGTTTTCTATGCCATTTTGTTGCATCAAAGACTTGCCATAGGGTGGAAGGGCAGAAAAGTTGCCCTTTTTTCCATTGTTGCTTTTTTAATTCTGCTTTTTGCTTTTGTTGGAGCGAATACATTTTTTATAACATCACACAAATTTATGTAAATGAATATAATATTGATTGGGATAAATCACAGAACAGCCCCCGTGGAAATAAGGGAGAAGCTTTCCATTAACTGCGAGGATAACGACGGGCCTTTGGTAGAGATCATGGAAATCCCGCAGATAAAGGAAAGTTTGTTTCTCTCTACCTGCAACCGGGTGGAGGTGCTTGCAGGTGTGGCAGACGTCCATTCTGCTGTAGAAAACCTGAAATCTGTCATTTTTTCTCTCGGCAATTTATCTTCAGAAGAGCTGGAACAATGCATTTATATTTATCATAGCAACGATGCGGTAAGGCATCTTTTCCGGGTGGCCTCGAGTATCGATTCCATGGTCATGGGTGAACCACAGATACTGGGACAGGTCAAGGATGCCTATAGCCGCTGTATAGAACATAACTCGTCAGGAGTTACGCTGAATAAGCTGCTTCACCATGCCTTCCGGGTGGCAAAGAGGGTAAGGACAGAGACCGGTATTGCCGGCAATGCTGTTTCAGTAAGTTTCGCAGCGGTGAAGCTGGCAAAAAAGATACTTGGTGACCTCAAGGGGAAAACCGTTCTTCTCGTTGGCGCTGGTGAGATGTCAGAGCTTGCAGCGAAACATTTGATGGGAAGTGGGGTCTCCAGGATTATCGTAGCTAATAGAACCTATAGGCAGGCTGTAAAGCTGGCAGATGATTTTCATGGTACACCAATAAATTTTGACCTTCTCGAAGAAAATCTCAAGGAGGTGGATATTGTGATCAGTTCTACAGGCGCCCCCGGTTATATTATCAAAAAAGATGTAATCGCCTCCGCATTGCGCAGACGCAAGAACAGATTGATGTTCTTGATTGACATAGCAGTACCGAGGGATATCGATCCGGAGGTGAATACAATCGACAATGTATATCTTTATAATATCGATAATCTCCAGGAAATTGTTGATGAAAACGTCAGTATCAGGATGAGAGAGGCCGAAAAAGCGGAGATAATTATAGATGAGGAGGTTCTTAACTTTTCTGGATGGCTCAAGACACTGGAAGCAGTTCCAACCATCGTTTCCCTTAGAAAGAAAGTGGGTGAGATCATTGATAGTGAACTGCAAAAATCAGCTTCCTGGATGAGGAATTTAGGTGAAGAGGAGAAGGAAAACATAAAAATCCTGATTTCTTCCGTGACAAATAAAATGCTCCATGATCCGATAACAGGTCTTAAGGAAGAAAGTCAAAACGATGGTGCCGCTCCTTACATAGCGGCTATCAGAAGATTATTCAGGTTAGATGATGCTGATGAATAGAAGAAACATGCTAAGAATAGGAACACGGGGAAGTGATCTGGCGTTGAGACAGGCGCACTGGGTGGCAGGCAGGTTGAGAGAGAAATACCCCGATATAGTTACGGAGATTGCCGTAATCAAAACAAGGGGGGACAGGATGCAAAACGTTTCCCTGGCCAGTATCGGTGGTAAGGGTGTTTTTGTCAAAGAGATTGAAGAAGCGCTTCTGAGAGGCGACATTGAGATTGCCGTACACAGCATGAAGGATGTCCCCACAGAACTTCCGGAAGAGTTAGAAATAGGAATCATAACCGAAAGAGAGGATCCCCGAGATGCTCTGATATCAAGGGAAAATAGAAAAATAGAGGATCTGCCAAACAGGGCCCGGATAGGTACAGGTTCCCTGAGAAGAGGATTGCAACTCCTGAATCTGATGCCGGATATACAGATTGTTTCTATCCGGGGCAATCTGAACACGAGAATAAAAAAGCTAAAAACAGATAAT
>JAYEGA010000059.1:0-10890 GCA_034658835.1 Thermodesulfobacteriota bacterium | reverse complement strand
CAACTTGGAGGATTGTCCACACCCCGTGTTTCTGCTCAGATAGTTAATGGAAATGGTGAGGATGTTCTCAATAACCTTGCAAAGGTGATTGACTCAAACAATAGAGATGTAACCGAACAGTTTCTAGGGGGTGCAGAGGAAGTAAGAAAAATTGCAAGATTGATGAGGGTCAGAGCCGCGATAATGAAGGAGAAGAGCCCCTCATGTGGTGTTCGCTTTATACGCAAAAACAGCTCTACTGTAGAAGGAATGGGTGTAACATCCGCACTTCTTATGCGTGAGGGAATTCACGTTATATCATCAGATGAAATAAGTGAGAAATATGTACGATACTATAGTCGTAGGAAGTGATCTGAGTTCCCTGGTAGCGGCGTTGCTTTCTTCACGTTATGGAAAGAAGACGATTCTTTTGTCTGAAGGGGATATCCCGCATTTTTATTCAGAATCAGATTACACTTTCAATATTGATCCCTTTCCGTGGACCGGTTTTGGTCCAAAGCAGGTATTCCTTCAATTGTTTTCTGAACTGGAAATACCGTTTATTGATAAATTTACCATTCTTCAGTTGAATCCGGCTCTTCAGATAATACTTCCGGAGCACAGAATTGACCTGTACAGTGAAAAAGATTCCCTTCTCAGCGAGATGGAAAGAGAATTTTCAGGAGATGTAAAAAAGATAAGCGACCTTTATACGGTTGTTTCGAAAAACAGTGAATTAATAGATGGTCTTGTCAAGGAGAATCCCTGTATACGCCCGAGAACGATTAAGGAATTTTTGAGATTTCTTGGAAATATTCCCAGACTCATCGGCAACAGGCTGGTACTTTTAAGGAATTTAAAGAAATTTCAGGATATTCCGTCGTTAAAGAGGATTTTTGAAGCAGAACTTTTACTCCTTTCCAACCTGTATACAGGCAACATAGAACCTCTTTCGTCTGCATATATAACTTCTCTGCCATTGGAGGGTTTGTTCTACCATCCCGGCGGCAAGCACATTTTAATAGATGCACTTAGAGAAAAATTTATTTCCTATGGAGGCGATTTTTTAGAAAATGTTTCCATCATGAGACTGAATATGAAAAATGAAATCGAGATTGATATCGACGAAGCGAATAATTTGTCCACCATAAAGGGGAAAAATCTTATCGTAAGTACAAAATGGGAAAAACTCAAACTGATGCTTCTTAATGATAAAAGATTTTCAAGACTGGCAAGGAGGTTTGAATCCATCAAGCCTGTATATCATCCGTTTACGTTACATATGGGAGTTTTTGATAAAGGGATTCCCGAAAAGATAGCAGAATATGTAATCGTTATCGGAGATGAAAAAAGGCCGGTAATGGATAACAATCTTACCTTATTAGAGGTTAGCTCACCCGGAGACACAGGACATGCCCCTCATGGGAAGAGGGTAATCAGCGCTACCGTTTTTCTAAAGGAGTCTCCATTGAGTTTGAATGATGATGATTTGAAAGGGGTTTCTGCAGGTATTCTGGAAAGTCTTGAGGGATTTCTGCCCTTTTTAAGAGAAAACATTGATTTTATAAATATCGAGAAATCAATAGAGATATCCAGAAAATATCAGGAAGTCGTCAATCAGAAGTATGAAGTAAATGGTAATCCACTCCTCGGCATTTCCACTTTGCCAAATAGAACTCCCGTCAAAAATGTATTTATTACCGGGGGAATGTTACTGGCAGGTCTCGGATTTGAGGGTGAGGTTATCTCAGGGATGAATGCCGCATCCCAGGTAGTTGGAGGTACACAAAATGAACAAAAAAATATATGATTTTGAAATCCAGAACCTTGGAGAGAAAAGTGTTCCTTCACCTGTTGCTATCAGCCATTTTACGTCGGATGATGAACGTATTATGTTTGACATCAGTCTTAACGAGTATAATGAAAACAGAAAAGCCGGCAGTTCTCCTCTTTCCCTGGAGGTGGCCGGTCCGAGAAAGATGATCTATTTCGACCCATCAAAGGTGAAGGCTGGAATTGTTACCTGTGGTGGGCTATGCCCCGGGATAAATGACGTCATCAGGGCGCTGGTGATGGAACTCTACTACGGGTATGGTGTCCGCAATATAATGGGAATAAAATACGGGTTTCAGGGTTTGATTCCCCGGTTCGGACATGATGTTGTGGAACTTGCCCAGGAAGTTGTTAAGGATATACACGCGGAAGGAGGAAGTATCCTCGCTTCGTCACGCGGAGGACATGATATCGGTGAGATGGTTGATGCACTGGCGCGCATGAATATCAGTCTCTTCTTCTGTATTGGTGGCGATGGGACAATGAAAGCAGCCGAATTAATAACGGATGAGATAACAAAGAGAAACCTGAAAATAGGTGTGGTTTGTGTCCCGAAAACCATTGATAACGATTTGTCCTTTATAAGTAAAAGTTTTGGATTTGATACGGCAATCTCGGAAGCGGTCAAGGCCGTCCAGTGCGCCCATGTTGAGGCAAAAGGCGCTCCTATGGGGATTGGTATGGTTAAACTTATGGGAAGGTACTCTGGTCATATCGCCGCGCTTGCCGCGCTGGCGCAGGGTGATGCAAACTTTGTCTTGATTCCAGAGGTTCCCTTCGACCTGGAAGGGGAAAAGGGATTTTTAAAGGCGCTTGAAAGACGTCTGAGAAGCAGAAGTCATGCGGTAATCCTTGTTGCTGAAGGAGCCGGTCAGGATTTATGTTGCGCGGAAGAAGATACCGTTGAGACTGATGCATCGGGTAATATCAGGCTCTATGATATAGGAGTCTTCTTAAAGGAGAAAATAGAAGAGCATTTCAAGAAGTCAGGAATGGACATCAACTTAAAGTATATGGACCCAAGTTATATGATTCGCAGTGTTTCCGCTAATGCAAGTGACAGCCACTATTGTGGAGTTCTGGCACGACATGCCATCCATGCAGGCATGGCGGGGAAGACAGGAATGTTAGTGGGACAATGGAACAGTTCATTTATTCATCTTCCTCTGAAGACAGTAACATCAGAGCGGAAACCGGTTGATCCGGGGGGTGGCAACTGGATACAGGTTCTTGAATCGACGGGTCAGCCTGCGTCAATGAAAAATGATTAGAGTCGGGGATCAGGGATCAGTGGGACCAGGAATTTTTATATAAAAAAGCTTGCAATCTTTACACTTATGATTTAGTAAACACCCTCATGATTTTTTGGAGGAGTTAATACAATGGCTCGAGTTTGTGAAATATGTGGAAAACGACCTATGGTTGGCAATAACGTAAGCCATGCCAATAATAAAACAAAGAAGGTATGGTATCCAAATCTTCAAAAGATGCGAGTTATAGATAACAAAACAGGAATGACGAAAAGGAAGAAAGTATGCACGAGATGTCTTCGTTCCGGTTTTGTAAAAAAGGTGCTATAGCGGGTATCTAAACCCGGAATCCTTTATTGCATTTAGAGTTGTGTGTAAAAAGTCCTTGTAATCAGCAACTAAATCCATTCCTTGAT
This sequence comes from Thermodesulfobacteriota bacterium, assembly GCA_034658835.1. GTDB lineage: Bacteria > Desulfobacterota > Syntrophia > Syntrophales > JADFWA01 > JAUSPI01. Next base: position 7,412 of record JAYEGA010000059.1, on the reverse strand, counting down.
CAAACAAGCTTCTTATGCCGTTTCTGGCTTTACCATCATCGCAACCGTAGCAGAATTTATCAACAAACAGGGATACTCTTCCCTCTATACTCATCAAATCTTCAAGCCACTCTTTTGTGTATACAGCAACTGCTCTATTAATTGCCTCCGTTATAATTTTTTCCTTGATTCCAAAGATCCAACTGAGTGTTTTGCTAAACTCTATTTGCTTGTTTTCGACGGTGTAATTGAGCGCCTCGGAAAAGAGCGGGGCCAGACTGCTGTCTTCTCTTTGAAGGACCAGATCAAAGGACATCTCAATTATCATATGAGAACGATAAGCAGCTTCACTGAAAGTAATTTCGTCTCCGATGTCTTTGTAAAAATCCATGATCGGCTGTATCAGAGGCTTCCCTTTTACATAGGCATATCCATTGGAATTTGGATTAAATTCTATAACAGCCTTTTCGCAAATCTTTCCATAATGCGCCATGTCATCCACAAGCAAGTGAAACTGGACAAAAGCGGCCTTGTGATATTTCTGCGGCAGTCTGGAGAATCGTGGTATGCCATGCGTCATCTCTGCGGTTATGGATTCATGAATCGGGAGAAGGTCAGGAAATACATTGTAGGCAAAGATATCGAGGTTATCCCTGCTGATATGGTCAGTTCCAATAAATTCTTTCAGGAAACGTGTGTGGGTGAGCATTAACATTTTTATCGGTTGTCAGGGATCAGTTTAGGTAACTGTTCGTTACCCTTGTTATTGCTTCTCTTCAGGTCTTGGGTGAATGATTACCTTCTTTAGATTTGAAAGCTCTATCTGGAAGGTTCCGTATTTTGTCCTCCCATAAGCCTTACTGTCTTTTTTCAAGACAAGCTCGACTGTACTTCCATCTTTCAGTATTACAGACCCTTTAAGTTCGCTATCTTTAAGATAAAAAACAACACTTTTTATTTTATCGAAGGATATCGTATAAACTCCTTTCCCATGCTTTCCTTCGAGAAATGTTCCTCCTTCTATGCTTACTTCTGTACATTCCGCTATAATGTCCATTTGATCAATAAAGGTTGCCGTGAAATTTTCTTCAGGCACAGGTATTTTTTCCGGAGAACCATCTCCGAACAGGGAACCCATTCCCAGCAGAAGGGGTAGTAAAAACAGTATAACAAGAAATCTATATGGTCGCCTCATAGTGAGCTCCTTTCTTCAGTAAAATCAATCTCTTTTTTAAGACTATTAAGTATTTCATCAATGTCTGAAACAGAATCCGGCATTATAGAAAGTTTGATGATTGCTACGTTTTTGTCAACAGTTGTTACCGTTGCAAGTCCTTCATAACTTTCAACAAGAAACTGCAAATATGATATATCTTTCCGGTTTAACTTCAGGAATTTTTTGAAAGTGTCTTCTCTCTTTTCCATTTTTCATACATCTTTGTGGCTAAGTATTCCGGATGAGTAACATTTAACCCACTAAATATCAAGAAATAATTCTTCTCTTGACAGAAAGTCCTGCCCTGATAAGATACAAAAATGAACGCACCAACACTGCCCACCACTCGCTGGAAATTACCTGAAGCAAATGAAGAAATACAGCATCTACTGGCCAGTGAACTCGGCATAAGTCCTATCATATCTCAGATGTTGATAAACCGTAACATCTTAACCCCTGATGATGCAAAAAGACACCTCTCCCCTTCCCTGAATGACCTTCACAACCCCTTCTCGATGAAGGACATGCAAGAGGGTGTTAACAGGTTAATAAAGGCTATTTATAACCATGAAAAGGTGCTGGTCTACGGTGACTATGATGCGGATGGTATTACCTCCGTGGCTCTCCTTGTAAAATTTTTAGGGAAAATTCACGATGATGTAACATATTATATTCCTGATAGAGTTAATGAAGGATATAGTCTCAACAGAAATGCACTAAATAAAATAAAAAGTGATGGTGTGAAGCTGATAATCACGGTGGATTGTGGCATATCTGACTATGATGAGACATCCTATGCCAGTTCGTTAGGTATGGATATCATAATTTCAGACCATCACGAGGTTCCCGACAGAATCCCAAAGGCAGCAGCTGTAATTAATCCGAATCGCAGTGACTGTCGCTTTCCCTTTAAGCATCTTGCAGGGGTTGGCGTTGCCTTCAATTTTCTTATAGCCCTGAGGGGAAGATTGCGCGAAGACGGTTTTTGGAAGAACGGAGAATATCCAAACTTGAAGGAATATCTGGATCTTGTCGCTCTGGGAACGATTGGAGATCTTTCTCCCCTGATAGGTGAGAACAGGATATTTGCCAGGATCGGGCTTGAACTGATTACTGAGGGCAGGAGGGTCGGTTTGAAGGCCTTAAAGGAAGTGTCTGGTATGGAGCACAGTGTTGTTGATTCCAACGGGGCATCATTTTGTCTCGTACCGAGAATAAATGCAGCAGGGCGTATCGGATCTCCGGAGGATGCTGTGCAACTTCTGTTGACGGATGATGTGAACGAGGCCACTAAGATTGCCCGGGACCTTGATGCATATAATCGGGAGCGGCAGAGAATAGAAAAGGTGGTCCTGTCCGAAATTTTAGACATAATAGATACGACCATAGACCTCCGGAAAACAAGTTCCCTTGTGTTTGCCTCCAGCAAATGGCATCCGGGTGTCATCGGCATTGTTGCCTCAAGACTTGTTGAAAAGTATTACAAACCTGCCATGTTGATCAGCCTCCGTGATGGCATCGGAAAGGGTTCAGGAAGGAGTATCGCCGGATTTAATATGTGTCAGGGATTGAAGAGGTGTGATTTCCTGTTTCTCTCTTATGGAGGACATAAATACGCCGCAGGAATTTCGATAAATGAAGAGAACATAGAAGAATTTTGTAATTGTTTTGATGAGATAGTTCGGGAGGATCTGGCGGTTTCAGACCTTGTCCCTCAAACAACTATTGATGCACAATGCAGCCTGAATGAAATTGACCATGAGATGATTTTACAACTTGACATGCTTGCCCCTTTTGGAAGTATGAATCCGGAACCGGTACTGTGTGTTAAAAACGTAAATGTAATATCTCCGACAGTTGTGGGCAACAATCATCTCAAGATGCGGATAAGTGGAGATGGGATATCGTGCGATTCCATATGGTTTAATAAAGGTCATTTTATTGATGTTCTTTCAGGACCGACTTTCGATATAACCTTTACACCTCAGATAAATTACTGGAATGGGATACACAACGTTCAGCTTAAGATGAAAGACATAGCCTTTTCATGAGCAATATGGTTTTGCTCTTACCTCTTTATGACAAGGACAGGCTTTTTTGCTTTTCTTATTACCCTTTCTGAAACCGATCCAAGAAGGATTTCTTTAATATTGCTCATTCCATGAGACCCGATGACGATAACCGAAACATTCTCCTCATTCTCTACCCTCAGTATTTCACTGAAGGGGAATCCAGTTTCAATTCTTACCTTAACCTGAAAACCTGTCTCTTTCAGCTCTTTTTCTATGCGACCTGTTTTTTTTCTCGCTTCTCCTTCTACTTCATCCTCGACTTCCCGGAAATCTCTTATGGAGCCGTATTGAGCAATGACATCAATCCTGTCTTTTTTAATGACATGGAGAACGACTACCTCTTTTGTGCCGGCGTCTTTTAGCTGTTTCACGAAGGCCAGAGCTTTTTCTGCTACATCTGAAAAATCGGTCGGTAATAAAATCTTTTCGAACATTTTATTGCTCCTTAAGATCATGTTTCCAAAGCTTTATCCGGTTTTATTGTTTACTATGAGTTGCTTTTGGTCAAGAAAAATTTTATCGGGAAACACCGTTCTGTGAACGGGAAGCTTCATTATAAGCCAGTAGCTTCATGTAATAAATGAAATAGGTTGCTTTTTAAAGTGAGCTAATGGCAAAATACCAGGAATTTGTGGGGACAGAAATCCTGTTGATATATAAAAAAGCATGATCGGAGGCTTAAAACTTTATGGGGACGGCAGGTGAAATAACAAGAAATAGCAAGAGAAAGTTTATTGTCTTTTTCTTATTTTCCATTATTGCGATTATAGGGGTCATTAGCATTTATCTTTATATAGATTACAAGAAAACCCATATAACGACGGATGATGCCTTTGTCACGGGCAGGATACATATAGTCGCATCAAAGGTACACGGCACGGTAAAAACTTTATATGTCCGTGACAATCAATTTGTAAAAGAAGGCGAATTCCTGGTGAAGATTGATGATAGAGACTACACAGTGAAGCTAAAACAGGCTGAAGCTGCCTTGAATGCTGAGAACGCAAAGCTTGTGGAACTTTCAACGAAGATAGAAGTGGCGGAAAAACAACTTTTAGAATTGCACTTCAGGATAAAATCAGCCAGGGCAAATTTAAAACTTCAGGAGGCACAATTCAAGCAGGCAAAAATGGATTTAACGCGAGCCCGGAGGCTCTTCAAAAAAGAAATTATGCCGGAGGAACAATATGAAAAGGTAATGACCGGTTATGATGTAGCGGCAGCACGCCTCGAGGCGGCAAAAGACCAGTTGAGACATGCAGAAGCATCTCTTGAAACCCATAAATCCGTTATTAATCAGACAAAATCAGCTTTTCAATCACATAAATCCCTGGTTAAGGAAAAAGAAGCGATATACAAAGCTGAGGACTTAAAAAAGAGTTACACGAAAATTTATGCGCCTTCTGGTGGTTACGTTACTAAAAAATCTATTGAAGTCGGTAATCAAATTCAGGCCGGACAACCTCTCATGGCGGTTGTTCCCCTCGATGACGTGTGGGTAACGGCAAACTATAAAGAGACTCAGCTTGATAAGGTTAAGCCAGGGCAAAAAGTGAACATAAAAGTGGATACCTATCCCGGCAAGGTATTTGAGGGGACCGTACAGAGTATTATGGCGGGTACAGGTTCTGTTTTTTCTCTATTCCCTCCTGAGAATGCCACTGGAAACTACGTAAAGGTCGTGCAGCGAATACCGGTCAAGATTGTTCTTGATAAAGGGTCAGACCCCAACCATATTTTCCGGATTGGCATGTCTGTTGAGCCTACAATCATTCTAAAAGAATAACTGAATAAAGATGCCTGCAAAAGTAAATAAGTGGATTGTTGCCATAACCGTGATGCTCCCCACACTCATGGTCATTCTTGATACATCTGTTGTAAACGTCTCCCTCGATCACATACGCGGAGGCCTTTCTGCCGGTATTGATGAAGCAACCTGGTCGATTACATCATACCTCGCAGCCAACGCAATCATTATCCCCATGACCGGCTGGCTCAGCAGGTTCTTCGGGAGAAAGCGATATCTCATTTTTTCAGTTTCCTTATTTACCCTGAGTTCACTCTTTTGTGGTTTTGCCTGGAATATACAGAGCCTTGTGTTCTTCAGGGTTCTTCAGGGCCTTGCCGGCGGTTCACTGCAACCCATGTCTCAATCCATATTGCTGGAGACCTTTCCTCCTCATCAGCACGGTACGGCCATGGCTATTTTTGGCGTGGGTATCATGTTTGGCCCCATCATGGGCCCTGTCCTGGGAGGCTGGATTACGGACAACTGGACGTGGAGATGGATTTTTTATATCAATATCCCCATTGGTATTATCTCAATACTGATGTTCCTCTCCTTTATCCGGGACCCCGATTACATGAAGCGTACAAAGTTGAAGATTGATTACTGGGGGCTTGTATTGCTCGCTGTCGGGATCGGATGCCTCCAGATGATTCTGGACAGGGGACGCAGAGTAGACTGGTTTTCATCAGAATTTATTATCTGGTTGAGTGTTATTTCAGCCATATCTCTGATCCTGTTTATCATTGTGGAGATATTTGCAGAGTATCCGATCGTCAACCTGAGAGCATTTAAAAATTATTCCTTCAGCCTGGGAAATGTGATCAACTTTTTTGTCCTGTTTACTCTCTATGGCAGCATTGTCCTTCTGCCGATCTACCTCCAGACCCTGATGGGTTATACGGCAACCTTAGCCGGTATTGTACTGGCGCCCGGGGGTATCGCGAGCCTTGTTGCCATGCCCATCGCCGGAGTGCTCATTACCAGGATAAATTCGAAGTATATAATTGCCGTTGGTGTTATAGTGACGGCCTATGCGAACATTCTTATGTCAATGTTTAACCGCATGGCTGACTTTAATGCTGTTATACTGCCGAGGATATTTATGGGTATCGGCGTTGGACTCATCATTGTTCCTCTTTTCACACTTACCTTATCCCACATAAGAAAAGAAGACATGGCAAATGCTACGTCCATATTTAATCTTGTGAGAAATCTTGGTGGGAGCTTCGGCGTGGCCATCACCACAACTATTCTGACCAGGAGGTCTCAATTCCATCAGTCCCGCCTCGTGGATCATCTCACGCCATTCGACATGAATTATATCTGGGGCTCACAACAAACGACCCAGATCCTGCAAAACAGGGGTCTTGAACAGACGCTTGCTCATAAAGGAGGGCTCGGAGTCATCTATGAAACTCTTTTAAATGAAGCCTACATGATGTCATTCAACGACGTCTTCTATATCATGGCTGTTATGATAGTTCTGATGCTGCCCCTGGTCTTTTTCATGAAACATATAAGGTACAGTATATCGGACAGACATTAGAAGGTAAATAGAAGTCAAAGTTTGAGCATGTATTTTTTCTTGACAATTAGCAAACAGGTCAATATAATGCGTCGAAATGCTGATATCTGTACTGTAGGATCAGCAGTGGAAATAGAAGAATTCTTATTCTGTCGGAAGGGCTTGATATCAGCACTTTTAAAACAAACAGAAATGAAAGGAGGTGGTGCCGGAGATAAGACATTTATAGTGTCAGTAGGTATTATGTTGGGAATCAGGTGCGATGTGCGCTCGGTTTCTTTAAATCCGAAAATGGCAATCAGTATAATTATAGTTGGATCAGTTGTTTTTTCGTATTTATTGTTTTCACTCGAGATTAAAAGCGATTGCCATGTACAGGTTAAACTATTGATACAAGGAGGGAGTAAATGACAAATCAGCAAGATGTAGGTAATCGTTGGGTAGTTGTTCTTGGAGGATTTTTAGGAAGTACCATGTGTGGTATATTGCTCTACGCATGGAGTGTCTTTATTAAACCTTTTCAGGCGGAGTTTGGCTGGAATAAGGCTGAAATCGCCATAGCATTTTCCATATGTTGCGCGGTCTTTGGTGTAACCACCTTTTTTGCAGGACGTTTACAGGACAGATTTGGTCCTAAGATCGTCGTGTTCATCGGTGGTATAGTCATGGCTATCGGTTTTTTTCTGACCGGATATACCAAAAGTTTGGGATATCTATACTTCATGTACGGGTTTTTGGCCGGAGTCGGAGGTGGTATGGTCTATTTACCGCCGATTGCTACTGCTCCCAAATGGTTTCCGGATAGGCGAGGTTTGATTACAGGACTGAACG
>JAYEGA010000058.1:0-44683 GCA_034658835.1 Thermodesulfobacteriota bacterium | reverse complement strand
AGGCGCCAGAGGTGGAAGAAGATGATAAGGTTAGAAAATTAGAAGGCGAGAGGTTAGTTTCATCGTTTCAATATGTCATGTGTGCCGATGGCTCGAAATAGAACCCCGTCTTTAAGAAATTCAAAGGAGAAGCGATATTTCATGGTAATTGATCCCTCCCACCGATTTTTTGTTCCCTGGATTTGTTTAACTCTGAGCGAGGGGTGCGACGTTTGTTTCAAAAAGAGAGATAGTTTTTCATCGAAGGCTTTTTGAATTTCTTTGGGCAGTTTATTATATTCTTTTTTGAATCGCTTGCTGAACTGGTAGGCTGTTACTTTTTCAACCATTTTAATCCTTCTTCCGCAGTCTTAAATGTTGGCGAAACAAACCCTTTTTCGATCTCGCCATCAACGCAGGCCTCCATTTTCTGCCATTCTTTTGTCCAGTGCCACCCCTGCGAAGGATCAATGAGCTTTCTCGGTTTCAAGATGATGTCACTGTCTTTCACATCCACTTCAACATAGTCGCCTTTTGTAATGCCAAGCGAGTTCATGATTTTATTTGGTATTCGGATCTGGCCCTGTGGGCTGATTTTCATTATCGTAGGCATAAAGTCCTCCTTTTAAACAATTAAACTTTTAAACAATTATAGATGTTGTTTCTTTATTATGTCAAGCAAAATTCAAAAAGAGTCTTAGAGCCGGGGGCGCTTGTGAGACGTCCATTGGTTTCTTTGGTATAGATGTTAAAAACTGGATGACTGGATGATTAGATTGGTAGCAGGAAGTTTTTTCACTTGACTTATCAGGGGATGGCAGGTAGCCTGTATGCAATTAATGCAATTGCATACAGAACGGAAGGGTGAGGTGAACATTATGGCTAAGACCGTAACTACGCGTTTAGATGATGGGTATGTTAAAAAGATTGATGAAATGGCCGCGCGAAAAGGTATTGACCGCTCTGCACTGTTGCGATCCTTTTTTCTCTGTGCCTTAAAAGAACATACTATACGTGATTCTCTGGAAGACTATAAGGCTGGCACAACAACCCTCTGGGAAGCAGCTCAGCGCTGTGATCTGTCGCTCTGGGAAATGATTCGGGAAGTAAAACGCGCCCACATCCATACTTCCTATGACTTGAAAGAATTTGAAAAGGATTTGAGGGCGCTCAATGGATAGGGTTGTTTCCAACGCCACACCACTCATCTATTTGGCCAGGGCAAATCAACTGAGCCTTCTCCAGGGCATGGTCAAGCAGGTATTTATACCTGAAGCTGTCTACCGGGAAGTAGTCATTGAAGGTAAGCGTCTGGAAGAAAAAGATGCTTATCGTGTTGAAAGAGCTATCAAACAAGGGTGGATGATAGTTCAAGGTATCAAGATTATCTATCCTGTTGAGATCACAATCCATCCTGGCGAGGCAGAGGCTATCTCTCTGGCCAAAGAAAAAGGGATTGAAGTAGTGCTCATTGATGACGCCAAGGCCAGAGCTGCTTCTGAACTGGCAGGTCTCAGACCTATCGGCACTCTGTGGTTGATCTTAAAGGCTGTCAAAAATCACTCACTTAACTTTGACCAATTTCTGTCTATCATGGAGGATATTGTTCAGTCTGGATTCTATCTCAAAGAAGAAGTTTATCTAAAAGCTGTTCGCAAGGCCAGGGAGTTATCCGGCGATTGAATCCAACCTATTATCATGCAGACTATAGAGCAATTATAGGAAAAGCGAGGGTTTAATGTGACAACCTTCGCTCCACTGTTATCCACAGATTCTCGCAAATTTGAAGCTCCCCGCAACAAGCTGACGGAGAACTGGAGACGGGAGACAGAGGTCAGAGATCCGCTTTGACCCACCCCACGGTTGAAAAAAGTGTTCCTATACTGCCGTTTCCGGTTGACATGGAATCCATTATCGTCTATATTGCATTGTAATTGAAAAACAGACGATAATGAGGTGCTTATGATTTATTTCCCCCGCACTCTTGAGGATTTTTTCAAGAAAGCTAATCGCCAGTTTCCGGTATTGTTGCTGGCTGGTCCACGACAGGTTGGCAAAACAACATTTCTTCAGCATATCAGCGGAGAGGAGAGAGAGTATGTAACTCTTGATGATCCGATGGTTCGCGACCTGGCGAAAGAGGACCCTGGATTGTTCCTGCAGCGTTTTCAGCATCCTGTGCTTATTGATGAAATCCAGTATGCCCCTGAGCTTTTGCCGTTCATTAAGATCGAGGTTGACAAGAAGCGTAAACCTGGCATGTTCTGGCTGACCGATTCCCAGCAATTTCATCTGATGAAGGGGGTGTCGGAATCTCTTGCCGGCCGGGTTGGTGTTGTGAATCTGCTGGGCTTTTCACGCGGAGAATTGATCGGAAAATCAGACAAAGCAAAACCGTTTCTACCGACAGATGATATTATCAAAAACCGGCTTGAAGATCGGGAGACGCTTTCGCTGAAAGCCCTTTATCAGTGCATTTGGAGAGGGTCATTTCCTGCAATAGCTATTAATAAAGAAATTGACAGGGACCTGTTTTACAGTTCTTATGTCCAGACGTATTTGCAGCGGGACATCAGGGACCTGGCCAGAATCGGTGATGAGATGGCGTTTTTGCGTTTTCTGCGGGCAGCAGCCGCGAGAACCGGGCAATTGCTGAACCTTTCTGATCTGGCCCGTGATGCCGATGTGGCACCCAATACCGCAAAGAGCTGGCTTTCCATCCTGCAGGCCTCCGGAATTGTCTTTCTGCTTGAACCTTATTACAGCAATATAACCAAAAGACTGGTCAAAAGGCCCAAGCTCTATTTCCTTGATACAGGACTGGGCGCATACCTGACCGAATGGTCAAGTCCGGAAACACTGGAGGCCGGCGCTATGTCAGGCGCTGTTCTGGAAACATGGATCATGGCGGAAATCTTGAAGAGTTACTGGCATAACGGAAGACGCGCTCAGTTTTACTACTATCGGGACAAGGATAAAAAAGAGATTGATTTGCTTATAATTAAGGATGGAACGATCTATCCTCTGGAGTTCAAAAAAACCGCAGCTCCAAAAAAAGACGCCATCAGGCACTTTAAAGTTTTGGATAAACTGAATATGCCCGTCGGACCGGGAGGGGTGATCTGCCTGGCAGAAATGTCACTGCCTCTCACCAGCAGGGTTCAGTGTATTCCTGTGGCGGCTTTGTGAATGACATAGTCACGCAAAGGCGCTAAAGTAGAAAACTGCCTCACGCAAAGGCGCTAAGACGCTAAAGTGAAAAACAATACAAAGATCACGCAAAGGCGCTAAAGTAGAAAACTGCCTCACGCAAAGGCACTAAGACGCTAAAGTGAAAAACAATACAAAGATCACGCAAAGGCGCAAAGACGCTAAAACATAAAAACAATATAAAAAAAGATTATGACTGAAAATGAGATTGCGAAGATAGTTGTTGATGCGGCATTTCAAATTCACAAAAGGCTTGGGCCAGGGCTTTTGGAGTCTGTATACGAAATTGTTTTGGCTTATGAATTGAAGAAAAGAGGCCTGAAGGTTAAACGGCAGGTGCCGGTTACTATTGTTTATGATGATATAAAGTTCGATGAGGGATTCAGAGCAGATTTGATTGTAGAAGGAAAAGTTATTGTGGAACTTAAGTCTGTTGAAAAGATAGTTCCTGTCCATAAAAAACAATTGTTAACTTATCTCAGGTTAGCAGACAAGAGGTTGGGATTGTTAATCAATTTCGGTTCGGAACTGATTCGTGACGGCATATCAAGAATCGTAAATGGTTTGAAAGAATAACTTGGCGTCTTTGCGCCTTTGCGTGAGGTAATAAATTCTAATGAAGCGTATTTTGGATCTGGCTATGGCCGATTTTTTATTGTGTTTTTTAAGTGTGCCGATTTTTGTTGTCGGATTGATAGTGAAACTGACCTCAGAAGGGCCGGTGTTGTACTGGTCGGACAGGGTGGGGATCAATAACAGTATATTCAGAATGCCCAAGTTTCGGACGATGATCACAGATACCCCTGCTGTCGCAACCCATCTAATGAAAGATCCTGATATTTACCTTACACCGATCGGGTCTTTTTGGCGCAAGTTCAGTCTGGATGAACTGCCGATTCCTGTGAAGGTTGTAAGGAGAGAAGGGGTAACACATTAAAGACGGGAGGATGGAGACCGGAGACAGGAAACCGGAAAGAACGGAACGTTTTTAGTTGACATATATTGTCTGAGTATATATTCTTAACATAATTGTTAAGGATGTATGTTTACATTATGAAAATAAAGACCCTGAATTATTTATCGAATAAGTTGTTTTTTTCCGTGGATGACCTGGCGGAAGCTGCTGGTATTAAAAATGAATCCGCTCAGGTATTATGCAGCCGTTATGTTAAGAATGAGACCTTTTTAAGGTTAAAGAAAAATTTCTATGTATCGGCCGGAAACTGGCCACGTTATAATCGTGAGGATTACTTCAAAATAGCCAATTATCTGCAGGTTCCGTCGTATGTGTCTTGCGTGACAGCACTTTCATTTTACGGGATTACTACCCAGGTGCAGAGAGACTGGTATGATAATATTTCTGTTAAACGGTCGATCAGATTCGAGGCAGAGGGCGTCGCGTTTAATTACTACAAATTTAAAAAAGAGTATTACTTTGGATTTGTAAGGCGCGGAGATCTTTTTATTGCCACGAAGGAAAAGGCATTTGTTGATACAGCGCATCTCTGCGCGTTCGGGAAATATTCCATGGATTGGCATGCCTGTGATCTAAAGGTGCTGGATAAGAAATTAATTGCCGATATCATGGTCATTTTCCCTGAAAAAACGCGGAAGACTATCAGAGGACTATGCAGGATTTAATCATGCAGGAGCGGTTTGAGCTGGAAGTTCTGGACAGGCTCAACAGCGGTAAATTTCTCAATCAGATTATCTTTGGCGGGGGGACCATGCTGCGTCTGTGCCATGGACTCGAACGATTTTCCGTTGATCTGGATTTTTGGGTTATCAAGGATCTGAAGCCGGAATTCTTTGAAAATATGAAGGCTTATCTTGCGAGGTATTATGACCTAAGAGACAGTGCGGAGAAATTTTATACAATCCTTTTTGAATTAAAATCGCCTGCTTATCCCCGGAGCTTGAAACTGGAAATCCGCAGGGAAGTCAAAAAAATCCATGTGGAACAGGTAATCGCTTACAGCAAATATGCAAATACGCAGGTTTTTTTGAAGGCAGTATCCTTAAGCGATATGATGGAGTCGAAAATCGAGGCATTTCTGGATCGCCAGGAAATCAGGGATGTCTTTGACATGGAATTTCTGTTTAAAAGAGGCGTTCCGCTTGAGGCATCTGCTGATACGCTAAGAGAGGTTCTCAGGCTTATCGATGCCTTACCCCGGAGAGATTATACCGTCAAGCTTGGCTCACTATTAGAAAAAGAACAACGGAAATATTATTCTGTTGAAAACTTCAAAATATTTAAGAGGACGCTAATTGAAAAACAAAAAGAATCCACAGATTACACAGATGAAATAGAAAAGTGGATATAAATTGTTTGAGCGGGGAAAAGAGATTGAGAATTGTTTACACATTTATTATACTTTGGGGAATGAAGAAGTGAGAAGAGCTGATGGAACGGCCTGTGATATGCTAAGAACAATTACAGACAGGCGAGACGCCTGTCCTACTGTTCTACGGAAATTGAGTTAATCAAACATGAAAAACGTTATACGCAATAAAAACTTTTATATAATGCTCCTTCTGGATGCGGTCCTCGTAACGATGGCCTATTTCTTTGCATACTTGCTGCGTTTCGAAGGCCACATTCCATTAGATCACTGGGCACAATTTAAAAGCACATTACCGTTCTTAATTCCCTTAAAACTAATTTGCTTCTTTATATTCGGTCTCTACAGAGGGATGTGGAGATATACAAGTCTGGTAGATCTGAGAAACATTTTTAATGCCTCCAGCCTTTCCTCAATAATTATTGTATTATCCATTCTTTTTCTGTACCGCTTTCATGGTTATTCCCGCTCCGTATTCGTTATTGACTGGGTGTTTACTCTGCTTTTCATTGGAGGAATTCGTGTAGCCATTCGAGTTTTCCTTGGCGATTATTTCCCATCATTATGGATATTCAAGCCCAGTAAGGGCCCATCAACCAGGAAAAAGAAATTAATGATTATCGGAGCCGGTGATGCAGGGGAAAAGATTCTGAGGGAAATCCAGGAAACCCCTTCAATTAAAATTGAACCCGTGGGACTCCTCGACGATGACCGTAGCAAGCAAGGAATGACTATTCATGGAGTTCCGGTTCTGGGAACGGTGGATGATATTAACAAAACCCGGAAGGAATTTGATGAGATCCTGATTGCCACCCCTTCAATCAGGGGTGAAAAGCTGCGGAGGATTGTTTCACTGTGCGAAGAGACAGGTAAACAGTTCCGCACTTTGCCCGGAATCTGGGAGCTTATCGAAGGGAGAGTTTCGGTAAAGGCAATTCGTAAGGTACACATGGAGGACTTGCTGGATCGTGAAGAAATACATCTGGATGAAGAAGATATTCGCCAGTACCTTAAAGATAAGCGCATTCTGATTACGGGGGCCGGAGGCTCCATAGGTGGTGAGCTGGTGAGGCAGGTATGCCGTTTTCATCCCCGGGCGATAGCCTTTATGGAGTTTAGTGAGGTGAATCTTTTCAAGATAGCAATGGAATGCAAACAGCGTTTTGAGTTTATCCCGACATCAGAATTCCTCCTGGACATAAAGAATCGTACGTCTGTAGGCAGGGCTTTTCGGGAATTTAGTCCGGACGTGGTTTTTCATGCGGCTGCTTATAAACATGTACCGATGCAGGAGCTGAACCCGTGGGAGACAACATTGAACAATATCTTGGGCACACGAAATCTGGTTGAGGCGGCTCTGGAAAATCAGACAGAACGCTTTGTCCTTGTTTCGACTGACAAGGCGGTGCGGCCCACTAATGTAATGGGGGCTACCAAACGTGTGGCCGAGATGTTAGTGGAATGTGTAAATGAGAACACTGCAACCCGCCTTATGGCTGTACGCTTCGGAAATGTCCTCTGGAGTTCCGGATCGGCCATTCCCATATTTCAGAAACAGATATCCAAAGGTGTGCCTGTGACCGTTACCCACCCGGAAATAACCCGCTACTTCATGAGTCTTTCGGAAGCCGCGCAATTAATCCTTCAGGCCGGCGCCATGGGTGAGGGAAACGAGATATTCATCCTGGATATGGGCAAGTCCATACGTATAGTTGACCTGGCACGGGATCTGATTCGCCTCAGCGGGTTTGAACCGGATCGTGATATTCCCATTAAGTTCACCGGTCTTCGCCCCGGGGAAAAGCTTTATGAAGAATTGATTACAGAAGGGGAAGGAATCGTGGCCACAAATCATGAAAAGGTTCTTGTCATTCGAGGAAACACACGCGACCGGGATGTTCTTAATGTGAAAATTGATGAACTTCTGACTGTTGCAGGCACCTATGATGCCACGGCTATAAAGAAGAAACTCCAGGAAATCGTACCGGAGTATACACCGCAGTGGTAAATTGATTCTGACACGGACAAACAAGTTTGTCCATGCCACCCCTCTTTGTGCCTCGTTCCCACGCTGGAGCGTGGGAACGAAAGGTAGATTGCCACGTCGTTTCACTCCTCGCAATGACGAAGAGCTGATTATGCAAAGGTGTCCAAAAAAAGAGGCGCACATTTAATTGTGCGCCTCTTTTAATATCTGTTTTTTAAACAACTGTTTTCTTCGTTTGTAGTAGTACTACCCTACCCTTCCGGCACTTTAATCCACTCACTGAGCAACTGCTGCACGACGCTGTAAGGATCCTGTTCATGATTCATGATCGCATCCACTAATTGTTCCATACGGCCACTTTCAGACAAGTGTTTTCTAAGAAGGCTGAACACCTCGTGGTGGATCATCTGAAGAGTCTGCTGCCGGGTCCGCTCACGCCGCTTTTCCATAAGGGTACCGGTCTGTTCCAGGTGGTCCTGATGTGACAATATGGCATCCAGAACATCTGTAATCCCTATATCATTAACAGCCGCGGTCGGCACAACCGAAGGTATCCACGATCGGTTCCGGTTCCGGCCCTTAATATGGACATCCTGATCCACTCGATGGGATACCTCTACAAAAAGCTGATCGGCTCCCTGGCGGTCGGATTTGTTGATGACATAAATGTCTGCGATCTCCATCACCCCCGCCTTCATGCTCTGGATCGCATCCCCCAGGCCAGGGGCCATAACCAGACAGGTAGTATCAGCAATTCGCATGACTTCCACTTCGTCCTGCCCCACACCAACCGTTTCAATAAGAATTACGTCTTTGCCTGAGGCATCCATAACATTAACCACTTTGCTTGCAGCTTGAGATAAACCCCCCAGAAAGCCGCGCGTAGCCATACTCCGGATGAAAACTCCCGGGTCCTGTGCAATTTCGCTCATCCGGACCCGATCTCCAAGTACGGCGCCACCGGTAAAGGGGCTTGAGGGATCGACAGCTATGATCCCCACAGTAAGCCCCTTTTTACGTATATGTTGGGTAAGTTTATCTGTAAGTGTGCTCTTGCCGGTACCAGGGCTTCCTGTGATCCCCACAACGTATGCTCTACCGGTGTGTGGATAGAGACTTTCCATGCAGGGGCGGGCCAGTTCATCTTCATTTTCCAGCCAGCTGATCACTCGCGCAACAGCACGCGGGGATCCCTGGAGTACCTCACCAGCATAATCAATGGTCATAGTTTATCTTCCCTGTTAATCTCAAGAACGAACATTACCCGTGATAAAATCAACAATCGTGGGCGTAGGGGTACCTGGTCCAAAGATCTCCGCTATTCCCGCTTTTTTCAATTCCGGTATATCTTCCAGGGGAATGATCCCTCCGCCTACCACCAGAACATCGTCAAGCTTCTTTTCCTTGAGAAGTTCTACCACCTTCGGAAAAAAGTGGCTGTGCACTCCTGAAAGGCTACTGAGACCTACAACGTCAGCATCTTCCTGAAGGGCGGCTTCCACTATCATCTCCGGTGTTTGCCTCAAACCGGTGTAGACCACTTCCATGCCGGCCTCTGCAAAAATTCTGGAAAGGAGCTTCGCGCCACGATCATGTCCATCCAGCCCTGGTTTCGCCACAATAATCTTTATCTTCTTATCTGCCATAATATATTACCTCCACACATTAAACAAATTCTTTGGGTCGATACTCTCCAAAAAGTTCACGCCACACATCACATACCTCGCCGACTGTGGCCTTGGCCTTCACCGCCTCGATAACCGCCGGCATGACGTTCTCTTCTGTCTTTGAGACTTCACGCAGATTATCCAGCGCCTTCTGCCATGCGGCATTGTCACGCTCGGCTCGGAGTTTTTTCAGCTTTTCGGCTTCAACATCTCCCAGCGCCATGTCAACTTTGAGAAGACCCGTTGCAGGGGGTTCTTCCATGATGTACTTGTTGACTCCCACGTAAGCCAGGTCTCCAGACTCAATCTCCTTCTGGAACTGATAAGAGCTGTTCTGGATTTCTTTTTGGATGTATCCCTCATCTATGGCGACCAGGGTACCGCCCATCTCATCAATCTTCTTGATGTACCCATCGATTTCAGCTTCGATCTGGTCAGTCAGTGCTTCCACATAATATGATCCGGCAAATGGATCAATGGTATCGCAGGCGCCGCTTTCTTCGGCCACCATCTGCTGTGTCCTGAGAGCGACAAGCACAGCTCCCTCCGTCGGAAGACACAGAGCCTCGTCATAAGAATCAGTATGGAGGGACTGGCATCCTCCTGCAACTGCGGCATACGTCTGGAGGCCTACACGCACAATATTGTTCAACACTTGTTGATATGTGAGTGTAACACCACCGGTCTGGACGTGGTAACGCATCATCATGGAGCGGGGATCCTTGGCTCCAAAGCGTTCCTTCATTACCTTGGCCCAGTAGCGTCGACCTGCCCTGAACTTGGCCACCTCTTCACACACATTGGTGAAGACATTGAAGAAGAAGCTCAGCCGCGGGGCAAAAGAGTCAACATCCATGCCTTTGTCGATACATGCCTGTGTGTAGGCGATTCCATCGGCGATAGTAAAGGCCATCTCCTGAGCGGCTGTAGACCCTGACTCACGGATGTGATAACCGCTGACACTGATGCTATTCCACCGGGGAACATTTTTCTGGCAGTATGTGATCAGGTCGGTAGTAAGTCGCATGGTCGGCCCGGGAGGATAAATGTACTGTCCACGACAGATGATCTCCTTCAGGACGTCGTTCTGAATCGTCCCGCCTAACTTGTCAGGGGAAATACCCTTTTCTTCCGCAAGGCTTAAGTACATGGCAAGGAGCACTGTGGCCGCGGCATTGATCGTCATGGATACTGTAACCTTATCCAGGGGGATTTGGTCAAACAGAATTTGCATGTCCTCGATTGAATCGATGGCCGCTCCTACTTTTCCAACCTCCCCCATTGAGAGGGGGTGATCGCTGTCATAACCTGCCTGGGTGGGGAGATGGAAAGCCACGCTCAAGCCCGTCTGCCCTTGTTCTAAAAGGTAGCGGTAACGCGCATTGGTATCTTTGGCACTACCAAAACCGGCATACTGGCGCATGGTCCAGAATCTGCCCCTGTACATGGTTGGCTGGACTCCACGTGTGTACGGATAATCTCCGGGAAAGCCAAGGTCTTTCTCGTAGTCCAGATCCTTTATGCTTTCAGGTGTGTAAAGACGCTCGATCGGGGTTCCGGAGATACTGGTGAAGACCTCTCTTCGCTCGCCTCTTTTACTTAAAGTCTTCCCTAGCGTTCCTTCTTCCCAGCTCTCTCGCCCTTTCTTAACTTTTTCCAATTCCTTTTTGTCTATCATAGCCTACCTCCTCTAATTATTTGTTTCCTTAGTAACTACCCCCTATGCCATCGATCATTAAATCTCCCGTTCATATAGCAAAGAGTTAACAGTGTGTCAAGCATTTCCCAACACTGGATATTCGGCAATTGATATTCCTGAATCTTTACCAAAATATCGTCTTTTTGCAGGGGTCAAAATCAAAAAAAATATTGACACAGGAACTTCGTTTATGTTAAGCGCTTTGATGGAGTAATCGGGTGTCAAAAAATATTTAGGAAAGGAAGTCAAATATGAATATTCATGAGTATCAAGCAAAGGATATCCTGAAAGAATACGGGATTCCCGTTCCTGAAGGGAGGGTAGCAAGTACCCCTGAAGAGGCAAAAAAAATCGCTTCTGAAATTGGCGGGAAAGTGGTTGTCAAGGCCCAGATCCATGCCGGCGGAAGAGGAAAAGGCGGAGGAATAAAACTGGTTTCCTCTCCCGATGAAGCAGAAGCAGCGGCAAAAGAAATTATCGGCATGCAACTGGTAACACCTCAGACCGGCCCGGAGGGTAAAAAGGTAAAGACCGTTCTGGTAGAAGCGGCTGGAAAGATCAAAAAGGAACTTTACCTGGGAATAGTAGTCGATCGATCTCGAGATACGGAAGCGCCTGTAGTTATGGCTTCCCAGGAAGGTGGAATGTCGATCGAGGAAGTGGCGGCAGAAAACCCTGACGCGATCATAAAGGTCGCTGCTCATCCCGCCGGAAGTTTCAGTGGATTTCAGGGAAGGAAAATCGCCTACGGTCTTGGCCTGGATAAACCCCTTATTGGCCAGTGCTCCAAAATCGTAGCAAGCCTGTACCGCCTGATGATCGGAAAGGATGCTTCATTAGTAGAGATTAATCCTCTTGTAATCACCGAGGATGATCAGCTTGTAGCTTTGGACGCCAAGATAAATTTTGATGATGATGGCCTGTTCCGTCATCCGGAAATCAAGGAACTGTATGACATTGACGAAGAAGATCCCCTTGAGGTAGAAGCAAAGAAACTGGGGGTAAATTACATAAAGCTGGACGGGAACGTAGGCTGCATGGTCAATGGCGCAGGACTTGCCATGACCACCATGGATCTTATAAAACTGGCGGGTGGTGAGCCGGCCAATTTCCTCGACGTAGGAGGTGGAGCCACGCCGGAACAGGTAGAAAACGCATTCAAGATCCTTACCTCGGATGATAGCGTCAAGGCTATTCTCGTTAACATCTTCGGGGGAATCCTCAGGTGTGATCGCCTGGCAAATGGAATCGTTCAAGCGGCAAAGAATCTGGACTTAAAAATTCCTATGGTGATAAGACTTCATGGTACCAATGAAGCAGAAGGTAAGAAAATTCTCGAGGAATCATCTGTAAAATTCGAAGTTGCTGATGGTCTCTATGAGGCAGCCGAAAAAGCGGTAAAAATAGCACAGTAATAATCTTAATATAGAGAGAGAGGGAAGAACGTGAGTATTCTATTAGATGAAAATAGTCGGATAGTGATTCAGGGAATCACCGGGGGCGAAGGAAGCTTTCATACCCGTGTAGCAGTAGAGTTTGGAACCAACGTAGTGGCCGGTGTGACTCCTGGTAAAGGAGGAGCGGATGTTGATGGAATTCCGGTCTACAATCGAGTGAGTGAAGCGGTATCAGAACAAGGGGCTAACGTTGCCGGAATATATGTTCCCGCTGCCTTTACTCCCGATGCCATCCTGGAGGCCGTCGAAGCGGGAATTAAATTTATTGTAGCCGTAACGGAGGGCGTTCCCGTTCTGGAGATGGTGAAGGTGAAAAAGGTCCTTAAGGGTTCCGGCGCTTATCTTATTGGCCCAAATTGTCCGGGCATTACGACACCCGGTGTGGGAAAAATCGGCTTCATGCCTAATTTTATCCACAAAAAAGGCAATGTGGGGGTAATCTCCCGAAGCGGAACTCTGACCTATGAGGCGATTGATCAGCTAACCGCTCTGGGAATCGGGCAATCAACTTCCATCGGCATTGGTGGTGATCCTATCGTAGGTTCCGGATTTATAGATCTTCTGGAGTTGTATGAAAAAGATCCTCAGACGGATCTGGTCGTTCTTATCGGTGAGATCGGGGGAACCGCGGAGGAAGAAGCCGCTCAGTACGTCAAGGATAATATGACAAAGCCGGTCGTTTCTTTCATCGCCGGTCAGACTGCCCCTCCAGGCAGAAGAATGGGTCATGCCGGCGCGATCATCGCCGGAGGAAAGGGAACCGCCGCAGAAAAGATGAAGGCGCTCACGGAAGCAGGGATAGCGGTAGTAGAGAACCCGGCCGATATCGGGGCAACCGTGAAAAAGACACTGGAAGAACGTGGACTGCTTCAATAGATTTTATACAAAAACAAATGCAGGTGGGAAGGGCTAAGTAAGTCCTGCTTTCAACTGCGGAATAAAAAAAAAGGAGGTTAGGGATGGAGATACTGAGGATTGACCATGTCGGAATAGCGGTGAGTAACATGGATGAGGCCCTTAAATTTTTCGAGGATGCTCTGGGGTTGAAGGCGTCTGAGATTGAAACGGTAGAAGAACAGAAGGTCAGGGTAGCTTTTCTGCCCGTCCCTGGTAGTGAATTAGAGCTTCTGGAATCCACCGCTCCGGACGGACCGATAGCCAAGTATATTGAGAAAAAAGGTCAAGGGGTACAACACGTCGCTCTCAGGGTCACTAACATTGAAGAAGCGCTGAAAGAACTGAAAGAGAGAGGGGTTCGTCTCATCGATGAAACACCGAGAAGAGGGGCCGGAGGCGCAAAAATTGCCTTTGTTCACCCGAAAGAAACCTATGGTATAATGCTTGAGCTATGCCAAAGGTAAGGTATTAACAAAAACCGTAAACTTTAAACGTGAAAGGAGTAAATTATGAGCAAAGTAGATTTGGAACTTACCGATCTAAGGAAGGCATTTCCTGAAGATTTCACGGAAGCACAGATTGCCCAGGGACAGACCCTTTTCCTGAAAGATCTGGCCTATGAAACGCATAAACTCTACGGTGGTAAAATGGTAACCGTTCCCAAGTGTGGATTTTACGGCTTCAACTGGTACAACGTCTGGTATACGCCGGGAGTATCCTCGATTTCGACCACCATCAGAGATGATAATCTTACCTCTTTTGATATCACAAACCGTGGAAATTTTGTTGCAGTTGTCAGCGATTCTACCAGAGTCCTGGGTGATGGAGACTGCACACCTCCCGGTGGTCTCGGGGTCATGGAAGGAAAAGCATTCCTGATGAAGACCCTGGCCGGTATTGACGCAGTTGCTCTCTGTGTCGACAGCAAAAACGAGAAGGGTGAAAATGATCCTGATAAAATCATCGAATTTGTAAAGATGCTTACACCCAGCTTCGGCGCTGTCAACCTTGAAGATATTTCTCAGCCGAACTGCTTTAAAGTGCTGGATGAGCTGCAGGATTGTGATATTCCTGTGTGGCATGATGACGCCCAGGGAACAGCCTGCGTAACCCTGGCCGGTCTCCTCAATGCCCTTAAACTTGTTGATAAACCTATCGGCGATATTAACATGGCCTTTTTCGGCGCCGGCGCTTCAAATACCACCATTGCTCGTCTAATTATGCAGGCGGGTGCGGATCCGGAAAGAATAGTTATGTGTGATTCCAAGGGCGGCCTCCACAAGGATCGTGATAACATCAAAGCCGATCCGAGATTCTATCGTAAATGGGAAATCTGTGAAGCCACCAATCCGAAGAAGGTCGACAACATAGTAGACGCGATGAAAGGTGCCGATGTACTCATCGCCCTTTCAACACCGGGACCCGGCGTAATCAAAGGCGACTGGGTAAAAGACATGGCTGATAAATCTATAGTCTTCGCATGTTCCAACCCGGTACCGGAAATTTATCCCTATGAAGCGAAAGATGCAGGAGCATATATCGTTGCTACGGGAAGAGGAGATTTCCCCAACCAGGTTAATAACTCCCTTGGATTCCCGGGAATTTTGAAAGGTGCTCTCCTGGTCAGGGCGACTGGAGTTACGGACAATATGGCTGTCACTGCCGCTCGTTCCATCGCTGCGACTGCCGAATCCAAAGGTATCAATCCGGAGAAAATTGCTCCTCTGATGAACGAACTGGATGTCTTTCCGCAGGAAGCGGCCGATGTAGCCATGCAGGCAATAGAAGATGGCGTCGCCAGAGTAAAGATAACCGCGGAAGAGGTATATAAGAAAACAGAGAAAGACCAGAAAGAATCAATGGACATCTATAATAGCTTGATGGATGCAGGGTTTATTGAAAAACCACCTGTCAGTATGCTGGAAGATGCACTTAAGAGAGCTGTTGCCGAGGTACGAAGCAGTTAATAACTGGTCCAGGTTTTTAGGGGATGGACTCAGGTCCATCCCCTAAAGGTAATGTTGTAAAATTAAAAGGAGCAAGGTGATGAGAGAGATTTCTTGCGATGAGATTATTAAGGTCATACGAGACCTCTGTATTGACGCCGACTGCAATCTGGGAGATGATGTCGAGGCCGCTTTTGACAAGGCAATCGAGACCGATGAATCCCCTGTAGCCGTGGAGATCATAAAAGAACTGAAGGAGAACTCACAGATTGCCCGGGAAGAACTGGTCCCCATCTGTCAGGACTGCGGTCTTGCGGTTGTGATTATTGAACTGGGACAGGAAATCCATGTTGTGGGCGGTGATTTTAAAGAGGCCGTAAACGAAGGGGTTAGACAGGGATACGCCGATGGTTATTTGAGAAAATCGGCTTGTCATCCCTTTACACGAAAGAACACCGGAGATAATACTCCTGCGATTATTCATCTTGAGATTGTCCCGGGAGATAAGATGAAGATTACCATCGCCCCTAAAGGGGGTGGCAGTGAAAATATGAGCAGGGTAACCATGCTCACTCCTGCGGTAGGTATTGAAGGTGTAAAGGATTTCATTGTGACAAGAGTGGAAGAAGCCGGATCCAATCCCTGTCCTCCCACGGTGATCGGTGTAGGTGTTGGAGGAACATATGAACGCTCGGCATTTTTAGCCAAAAAAGCGCTGCTCCGGAAGATAGGAGAGAGAAATCCCGATCCGGAACTGGCAAAGGCGGAAGAAGAAATGCTCGAAAGAATCAATAAGCTGGGGATCGGCCCGATGGGATACGGAGGGAACACGACTACCCTCGATGTATTCTTTGAAATTGAACCATGCCACATTGCCAGCTTACCGTGTGCGGTCAATGTCCAGTGCCACGCGGCAAGACATAAAGAGGCAGTAATTTAACGATTACTTAATCAAAACCATTTACTAAAATAGTGTTCTTTTAATAGCGATCTTACTAAGAACATTTAATAGTTCTGGTTCTGGGAAGTATTAAAGCTGGAGGAAAAAATGGCAGAAAAGATAGTATTGACTACTCCACTTTCTGACGAAGATGTGGAAAAATTGAATATCGGGGACAAGGTATTCTTGAATGGCACAATCTATACCGGAAGGGATGCCGCCCACAAGAGATTGGTTGATCTTCTCGATGAGGGTAAGGAGCTCCCTATAGATATCAAAGGTCAGGTGATCTATTATGTTGGGCCTGCGCCTGCCAAACCGGGACAGGCAATCGGTTCCGCCGGTCCTACAACCAGTTACCGTATGGATGCCTATGCACACAGGCTTATGGAGTTGGGATTGAAGGGAATGATTGGCAAGGGAAACCGTGCTCCGGAAGTCATCGAAGCCATGAAAAAACATAAGACAGTATACTTCGGCGCTACCGGAGGAGCAGGAGCCCTCATTGCCAAAAGCATAAAAAAGGCAGAGATTGTTGCCTATGAAGAGCTCGGACCCGAAGCCATCCGGAAATTAGAGGTAGAAGATTTTCCGGTAGTGGTGGTTAATGATGTCAGGGGAGGAGATCTTTACGTGGAAGGAGCGAAAAAATACAGGAAAGAATAACAGATCAACTAACTAATAGAATGTTTAATTGAGGACCTCATAGCATCTGCCATTGCAAGGAGGGATGGAGTAGATTCGTTGCTATATTTTATGGCAGGGGATGATTTCTCTATCCTTGAGGTGATTTTATCCATTGTAAGTTTATTGTATGAGGCAACCCATTAGAGAGATTGTTTCTTTCCATTTTTTGCTTAACGAAAAAAGAATGAAGGATTTATTTGAAATTCTTCATAATTTAATGAGGGGATGGAAGATATGGTAAATTTGGGATACACTAATAAGATAGAAGTGGTTACGCATGACGTCTTGATTTTCGGTACGGGACTGGCCGGGTTTCGGGCAGCGCTGGAGGTCTCTCAGTCAACTAAAGACGCAATGAATGTAGGGCTTATCTCCAAGCAACAGATACAGCGTCCCCACTCGGTATGTGCCGAAGGCGGCAGCGCGGCAGTGCTCCGGGAAGACCAGGGTGACAACTTTGATGTTCACGCCTGGGATACCGTCAAGGGTGCCGATTTTCTGGGGGATCAGGACGTGATATACCGATTCGTGGAAAGAGCCCCCAAAGAAATACATTTTCTTGATCACCTGGGGATGCCCTGGTCGCGAACCGAGGATGGCAGACTCCAACAGCGACCCTTCGGGGGGCACAGTTATCCACGAGCTACAATGGCCGCTGACAAGACCGGTTTTTTTGAGGTACAGGTTCTTTATGATACCCTGATGAAGTATGAAAACTTAACCCGTTATGACGAATTCTTTGTTACCTCAATCTTGACAGGTAAAGATGGTGAATTTTGCGGCGTTACGGCCATAGATATGTGTACCGGGAAATTTTATGTCCTGCGGGCAAGGGCAATGCTCATCTCTACCGGTGGTCTTGGGAATCTTTATCTTTTCACCACATTTTCTCAGACTGTTACCGCAGATGGACATGCCATAGCCTACCGGGCCGGCCTGAACCTTGAGGATTCGGAATTTCTCCAGTTTCACCCTACCGGTCTCATCCCCAGCGGCATCCTTATGACCGAAGCATGTCGTGGGGAAGGAGGGTATCTGAGAAACTCAGAGGGAGAAAGATTCATGGAGAAGTATGCCGCGGACAGGATGGAGCTGGCGCCCCGTGATATCGTCTCCCGATCCGAGATGACCGAGATTCTGGAAGGA
Organism: Thermodesulfobacteriota bacterium; assembly: GCA_034658835.1. Lineage (GTDB taxonomy): Bacteria > Desulfobacterota > Syntrophia > Syntrophales > JADFWA01 > JAUSPI01. Next base: position 26,723 of record JAYEGA010000058.1, on the reverse strand, counting down.
CGAGGTTTTGAGGGACCTCCGGGGTTGGATTATCTTCATCTGGATCTTACTCACCTGGGAGCAGACAAGATTAACCGTGTCCTGCCCTTAATCCGGGAAGTCTGTCTGGATTATATCGGACTCGATCCTATTGAGAAAGCGATCCCAATACGTCCTGTTGCCCATTACAGCATGGGAGGAATTGAGTCGGATATAGATGGAGGAACAGCCATGAGAGGCGTCTGGACAGCGGGAGAAGCTGCCTGTCACTCAACCCATGGCGCCAATCGCCTTGGTTGCAATTCCACCATGGAGTGTCTGGTGTACGGGGCGATAACCGGAGAAGAAATGGTTAAATATATAGACACTGATCCACCTTTAGCAGATTTGCCCTTAGATCAGGTTGATGCAGAATATGCTCGTCTTTTCGAAGGCCTGCTCCAGAAAAAAGGAAAGGAAAATCCTTATGATATTAAGACCGGCATCAGGGCTACAATGCGCGATTATATGGGGGTTTATCGTAGTGGAGAAGAAATGAAAAAAGGGCTAAAACTGATCAAGGAGTTAAATGAGCGATACCGTGACATCTACGTTCAGGATGGTGGACATGTATATAATACCAACTTGATCAATGTTCTGGAGACAAGAAACCTTCTGGATGTAGCTGAAGGAATGGTGATGGCAGCCCTGGCCCGCGAGGAATCCCGTGGGGGACACGCCCGGACTGACTTTCCCGTGCGTGACGATGAGAAATGGCTCAAACATACATTGATAACCAATACTAAGGATGGTCCAAAACTTAGTTACAAGCCGGTAACGATGACCAAATGGCTGCCGGTTGAACGCAAATACTGAGGAGATGAAGTATGGAAAACAATAAGAGATACGATAATCACTTGGAATTGTTGGGATGGGCAATAGGTGGTAAGTGGGGAATAGAACGTTATCTATATACTCTCCACAGGATTACTGGAGTAGGTATCCTGCTCTTTTTCGTGATTCATATATTTGCAAGTTCTGGAAGAGTCTTCGGTCCGGAAAGTTGGAAAGTAACGATGATCGTTCTGCAAAATCCCGTCTTTAAGATCGGTGAGGCCTTTGTCTTCATAGGTTTTGCTTTTCATGCCCTGAATGGCATCCGGCTTATTCTGATCGAGTTGGGATTCATGGTAGGAAAGCCGGAGCAACCGGTCTACCCTTACCAGTCATCACTCGATGTGCAGCGATCCCTGAGGATAGCAGTAATGGTAATTGCTGGTATTATCATAGTAGTGGGAGGAATCGATATTTTCTTTTTAGCATAAATAAAGGAGGTTTTTATTATGAATAAAAGTGGTTCTTGGATATTTTTTATCATTGCAGGAGTTGTAATTTTTGTCCTTCTTGGGTTACACATGATGATTCAACACCTGGATGGAATTCTTGGAATCTTTAACCCCGCTGGAGGCTCGGCACTTGACTGGGATAATGTGATTTATCGAAGTAAGTCCGGATTCTTTACTTTCACTTATATCATCCTGCTGGCAGCAGCGCTCTACCATGGATTTTACGGGCTACGCACAATTGTATTTGAAATGGGGCCCAGAAAACAGGTTGAGCGGGTCTGGACTGCCTTTTTTTGGGCAGTAGGTATCGTTCTTTTCATCGTTGGAACTTATGCTGCTATCGCAGTGCGAACAGTAGAAACAGCTCTTTAGAAAGGACAATAAAATGGCAACTAACATTACTTTTAATATCAGACGTTTTAATCCCGAGGAGGACAAGGCTCCTCGGTGGCAGCAATTTACTGTCCCTGTAGAAGAAGGGATGACCGTGCTGGATGGTTTGCATTGGATTAAGGAGAATCAGGACGCAAGTCTTTCCTATCGCTTTTCATGCAGAATGGGGGTATGTGGTTCCTGCGCCATGTTAATAAATGGAACACCTACTATGTCCTGCAACACCCAGATTCTGCACGTAACTGATAAGGTACTGACCCTTGCGCCACTTCCAAACTTCCATGTAATTAGAGACCTGGTACCTGACTTAATTCCGATGTTAGATAAGCATGCTTCCGTCATGCCTTATCTCCAGCGGGCAGATACCGAAGAGATGGAAAACCCTACACGGGAATACATACAATCTACCGAAGAACTCGAAGAATATCTTCAGTTCACCTATTGCATGAAGTGCGGTTGTTGTATATCTGCCTGTCCCGGATCTGCCACAGACCGGGAATTTCTTGGACCGATGCCCCTTACCCAGGCATACCGCTATAATGCAGATACTCGTGACGATGGTGAAAAGAACAGAGCCGATGTGGTGACCTCATCCCACGGTGTTTTTAGCTGTCATTATGCCGGGGAGTGTTCTAACGTATGTCCTAAAGGAGTAGACCCGGCCCGGGCTATCCAGCTCATGAAAAGGGAACTGGTTTTGGGTTACCTGAGACTGAAGGGCAAGAAAGAACCAGCCAAAGTGATAGGTCCTCCCACTGGTAAGCCCGAGCCGAAGATTGAAGCTCCTGCTTTTACGGTTGAACAGTAAAAGCAACGCTGGAAGGGTTATCCGGGTATAATCGCCCGGTTGGGAAGAGAACCGGAACATTTAAAGGTGAAACAGGACTCTGCGAGCAGAAAATATTCAGAGCATCAAGGAGTCCTTTTTCAAATGTCATTCTGAGCAATAGAGAAGAATCTGACCTGCCTGCGCCGCAGCGCGGCAGGCAGGTATTGTTGAGATTCTTCGTCAAGTTTCTTCGTTTACACTCAGGACTCCTCAGAATGACACTGTGTGAATTTTTCACGAGACCACCAAAGTTAAACCAAGTATAAATAAGGAGGTATCTTATGGCTGAGGGGAAAGAATCAAAATGGACCACTACAGAAGAGTGGGCTACTGAAAGGGAAGAGAAGTATAAGGAAGTTACAGAGAAGTATAAGGACAAAAAATGGCCTGAGTTGACCACAGAAGAGAAATATGAGGTCTTCCAGGCACGCAAGGGCGTTCTGGAGCGGATGGGTGGTATAAGGGGGATAAATCGACAGCATGAAAGAGGCAAATATACTATAAGAGAAAGAATCGATCTGCTATTTGACCCCGGAACATTCGTCGAGATTGGCCTGCATTGCAAATCTTCATGTCTCCATTACGATATGTACAAAGTCCCATTGGAGGATATTCCTGCAGATGGTATAGCAGCAGGTTATGGACTTATCGAAGGAAGGCCTGTTTATGCTTTCCTTCAGGACTTTACATGTTGGGGTGGAACGCTGGGAAAAACACACGCGGATAAAATAAAAAGGGTCGCGGGTGAGGCAGTTCAGAATAGCTGTCCCATATTGTATATTGCCGATTCCGGTGGAGCCAGAATACAGGAGGGAACCGATTCACTGGCCGGCTATGGCGATCTCTTCTATACCAACAGTATATATTCGGGTTGTGTTCCACAGCTCTGTGCCATTATTGGACCCTGTGCCGGAGGGGCCGTCTATTCACCGGCGCTGATGGATTGTATATTCACAGTGGAAGGTGAAACTGAGATGTTCATCACCGGGCCAATAGTGATAAAGGCAATTCTGGGACAGGAGGTTGGAAAGGAAGAACTTGGCGGCGCCAGGGTTAATTGTGAACGAAGTGGAAACGGCACATTTTACGCCAGGGACGAAGACGAATGCATATGGCAGATAAAGAAACTGCTCAGCTTCTTGCCGGGAAGCGCCAAGGAGAAACCTCCATATGTCGAAACCGGTGATCCAGCGGACAGAACCACACCGGAATTGAGGAAGATAATTCCTGATAGTCTGACCGAGCCATTTGACATGAAGAAGGTCATAGAAACAGTAGTCGATAATGGAGACTTCTTTGAATGGCAGGAACTCTTTGCACCAAACCTCATATGCGCTTTTGCCAGGATGAATGGAGCTTCAGTAGGAATAATAGCGCAGAATCCGATGCATCTTAATGGTGCCCTGGATATAAACTCCGGTGACAAGGGATCCAGATTCATGAGGTTGTGTGATGCATACAATGTACCCATTATAAGCTTCGTTGATGCCTCCGAATATGCTGCCGGAAAGGACCAGGAGGTAGGCGGCATAATCAGGCATGTGGCAAAGCTGATCCAGGCTTATGCTGAGGCTATTGTTCCCAAAATAACCGTTATAACCAGGAAGGCGTTTGGAGCGCCGGCTCTCATCGGCTCCAAGGACCTGGGTTCGGACTTAGTTCTGGCATGGCCCACATGTGAGATGGCGGCTGCGAGCCCTGAAAGCGCAGTGGCTACCATTGGGGGAGATGAGCTGGATTACAGGTCTCGTTTCTCAGATCCGGCTGTACCAGCGGCTAAGTTATACATTGACGAGATCATAGATGCTGCTGACACCAGGCCCCTTATATGTAAAGCGCTTAAGATGTTTGAAAAGAAAGAGATCGATTTACCGTATAAGAAACACAACGTCAAACCGCATTAGAACCGGTTAGAATAAGGGGTAAAGTATAAATCAAAGGAGGTTTCCTATGGCAGAGAAGAAAACATTTGACGATATGGGTACGTTGGAAAAGATTGAACATATGAAGAAGTTAGAGGCAAAAATCCATGAAATGGGCGGCAAGAAAGCAATAAAGCGCCAGCACGACATGGAAAAATATACGGCAAGGGAGAGGCTGGAAAAGCTTTATGACCCGGGAACCTTTGTCGAAACAGGTGTATTTTGTAAATCCGTAACTCCACATTATGATGTATTTAAGGAAGATACACCGGCGGATGCCGTGGTAACGGGATACGGAACCGTCAATGGGAGGATTCTTTACAGCGCCTTCCAGGACATTACGGTTATGGGTGGAACGCTGGGAAAAATACACGCAGATAAGATAGTGAGAGTCATGAAAGAGGCTAATAACGTTGGCTGTCCCATGCTGTATGTTATCGACTCGGAAGGTTTAAGGGTAAAAGAAGGACCCGATTCACTGAGCGGCCTTGGAGATATAGTATATAACATGACCCTCTTTTCGGGAGCCATACCTCAACTCTGCGCTGTTATGGGGTCATGCACAGGCGGAATTACTCTTATCCCGGGCCTCGCGGACTGTGTATTCACAGTGGATAAGATAACCAAAATGTACGCCAATGATCCGGCTACAATAAAGGCAGCTACTGACGAGGAAGTTGAGGATGAGGATATTGGTGGAGCAGGTGTTCACAGCGGGACGAGTGGGGTTTCCACATTCTTCGTTAAGAGCGAAGATGATTGCATTGAGCAGATAAAGAGGTTCCTCAGTTTTATGCCGGGAAGCGCCAAGGAGAAACCACCACATGTTGAAACCGGTGATCCACCGGATAGAACCTCACCGGAACTGGCCAGTTTTGTTCCTGACAGCCCGACAAGACCTTTTAATATGAAAAAGCTTATAGGAACAATAGTGGACAATGGGGACTTTATGGATTGGCAGGATCGGTATGCCAGAAACCTTATATGTGCCCTGGCCAGAATGGATGGAAATACGGTAGGTATACTGGCACAGAATCCTATGGTTCTGGCAGCCTCTCTTGATGTAAACTGTTCCGATAAAGGCTCCAGGTTCATCAGGTTCTGCGATGCTTATAACATCCCAATACTGAATCTTGTTGATGTTCCCGGATATCTGCCGGGAACAGACCAGGAATGGATGGGTATAATCAGACATGGGGCAAAAATGCTTTATTCCTATGCTGAAGCAACAGTGCCTGAGATAACCGTGGTTACCAGGAAGGCATACGGGGGTTCTTATCTGGGCATGTGCTCCAAGGACATGGGTGCGGATATTGTTATGGTATGGCCCGGATGTGAAATGGCGGTTATGGGGCCGGCAGGCGCAGTAAATGTCATCGAGCGCAAAGCGATAAAGGCGGCAGAAGATCCCAATGCGAAGCGAGCGGAGTTGCTGAAAGAGTATAGAAACCTCTTCCTGATAGCCACTACACCGGCAGCTAATCTTAATCTGGATAGTGTTATAGATCCTGTAGAAACAAGACCTCTTGTATGCAAGGCACTTAAGCTATTCAAGGACAAGGATGTTAAGTTGCCATATAAGAAGCACGAGCTTATGCCGGAGTAAGACAAGTTGAAGCTTTAAAAATGGGGCACCGGGGTAAAAGTTATTTTTACCAATACGGTGCCCTTTTTTTCTTTTTAAAAACCCCTCTCTCCTCAAGACCTTTTATTTCCTTGATTTCAAAGTTCGATGAAGATAATATTCGTAACACTGAACCCACGTGGGAGGTGTTTTTAAATGAAAAAGGCTTTTGTCACTGGAATTACCGGGCAGGACGGATCATACCTTGCTGAACTTTTACTTGAAAAGGGATATGAGGTCCATGGTCTTATTCGCAGGGCAAGTACATTCAACACAGACCGTATAGATCACCTATACAAAGACTTTCATGATCCGAAGGCACAAATGTATCTACACTATGGGGACCTCTCAGTCTCGGGACAATTGACTGATCTGCTTCACAACATTCGGCCTGATGAGATCTACCATTTAGGCGCTCAAAGCCATGTCAGGGTAAGTTTTGATATGCCCGAATATACAAGTGACATAACAGGCCTGGGCACCATCAGGCTTTTAGAGGCAATTCGCAAAACAGGTATCAAAACCAGATTTTATCAGGCTTCATCCAGCGAGATGTTCGGATCTGCCCCACCACCTCAGAACGAGCTTACCCCCTTTCAACCGCAGAGTTCCTATGCAGCCGCGAAGGTCTTCTCCTGCCACATGGTCAGGAATTATCGGGAGGCATACAATATTTTTGCCTGCAATGGAATCCTCTTCAATCATGAATCACCCAGAAGGGGAGAAACCTTCGTTACCAGAAAAATTACCCGTGCAGCCACAAAGATAAAGTGCGGGCTCCAGGACAAGCTCTACCTGGGAAATCTCGATGCCAAAAGAGACTGGGGCTTTGCCGGAGATTTTGTTGAGGCAATGTGGCTCATGCTCCAGCAGGATGAACCGGATGATTACGTGATTGCCACGGGAAAAACACACTCCGTCCGTGAATTTACCGAAAAGACATTCCAGAAGCTCGGTCTCGATTATGAAAAATATGTGGAGATAGATTCCAGGTACTTCAGGCCAACGGAGGTTGACGTCTTGCTCGGTGATCCTGCCAGGGCAAAAAAGGAATTGGGATGGGAACACAAGGTCAGCTTTGATGAGTTGGTCGATATGATGATCGAAGCGGATATGGATCTGGCAAACAAAGAAAAAACCTTGAAAGACGCGGGATACAGTGTCGGAAATCGGAATTCGTAATTCGGAAAAAGGAAATAACATAATGAACAAAAAAAACGGTTTCCGAGCGAAGCGTATTGCCATAACCGGCGGCAAGGGGTTCCTGGGCAAGCATCTTATCAAAAAGCTGAAAGATAAAGGTTGCCGGCATATATTTACTTTCGGTTCATCGGAATACAATCTCATAAACATTAATGATATACAGCGAATGTATGACGATACGAAACCGGATATTGTCATTCATTTAGCCGCAAGAGTGGGTGGTATCGGATTCAATCTGGAAAATCCCGCCTCCCTGTTTTATGAAAATCTGATGATGGGCACGCAGTTACTCCATGAAGGATATCTGCGGAAGATCGAGAAATTTGTGGCCATAGGAACCATCTGTGCCTATCCCAAATTTACACCTGTTCCCTTCAAGGAAGATGATCTGTGGAACGGCTATCCCGAGGAAACAAACGCGCCTTATGGTCTCGCTAAAAAGATGATGCTTGTACAATCACAGGCCTACCGTCAGCAGTACGGATTCAATTCAATTTTTCTTCTTCCGGTCAATCTTTACGGCCCCGGAGACAATTTTGACCCCACATCATCACATGTCATCCCAGCGCTCATAAAAAAATGCGTTGATGCAAATTTGAATAATGAGAAAGAGATCGTAGTCTGGGGAACAGGAAAATTCACCCGTGAATTTCTATATGTGGAGGATGCCGCCGAGGCAATCGTACTTGCCACACAAAAATACGATAAAAGCAATCCTGTCAATATAGGCGCCGGTTTTGAAATATCAATCAAGGAACTGGTTGAATTGATTGTGGAACTGACAGACTTTAAAGGCAGAATAGTATGGGATGATACGAAACCGGACGGCCAGCCACGCAGGATGCTGGATACCACAAGGGCATTTAAAGAACTCGGTTTCAAAGCAAAGACCTCCCTCAGGGAGGGATTGAAAAAGACGATTGAATGGTATAAGAAAGTTAATTGACTTCCCCTGCGCTTTGTGATAGAAGATCTTGGTTTGCAATGGATAAAGAAATGAAAACATCCATGATCCAGATGGCTCATGTCAGCAGCCTCGGTTTTGCGATGGTCATCATGAGTGCTGGAGGTCTCCTTGTTGGAGCATACCTGGATCGGAAACTTGGGACAGGACATAAACTTGCACTGCTGTTTTTTCTCATAGGGACTACTGCGGGATTCAGGAATGTATATTATGTGATCAAAAAGAACTTCAGAGATGAAAAGCCTATAATAAAGCGTTTAAAATATGAACCGCACAGAAGAAGACCAGATCCCCAGAAAGCTTAAGGTGAGAAACTGGATTATCCTCGGGATTTTTCTCACAGTCAGCTTAATCTTTATGTCACACAGGTTTACTCTCGGGATACTGTTGGGCGGCCTTGTAAGCATCATAAATTTTTACTGGCTTTACCAGAACCTTCGAAAGGCATTTGAGAGGGTTACAGATAGTACGACGTCAGTTGTAGTATTCAAATACTATATCAGATTAGCCGTCACGGCAATTGTGCTTTTTCTTGTCATTACACAAACATCTGTCGATGTGATTGGTTTGATAGTCGGACTTTCCATAGTTGTAATAAGCATTATATTTACAACAGTTATTGAGCTTTCAAAAAAAAACTACGCTGAGGAGGTCAAATAAGCGATGCAGCATTCTTTTTTATTTTTTGAGAATAACTTTTTTCCACCACATGTAACTTATACCTGGTTCATTATGGTACTCCTGCTCCTGTTTTCCTTTCTGGCAACGCGCCGTATGGATATCTATCCAGGCAGATTTCAGAATTTTATGGAAGTGATCATAGGCGGTATAGACAATTTACTTGTCGATACCATGGGACCTGAAGGGAGAAAGTTCTTCCCCCTTATGGCAACTTTGGCCCTTTTCATTTTGACCTCAAATATAGTAGGGAAGATTCCGGGATTTGAGGGACCCACCAGCAATCTCAATACTACCGTTTCCATGGCGCTGGTCGTTTTCGTTACGACACATATCATTGGCGTCAAGATTCACGGATTTAAGTACATTAAACAATTCCTGGGACCTGTCTGGTGGCTAACGCCACTTATGTTTCCGATTGAGGTAATAAGTCATCTGTCCCGTCCTCTGTCTCTTTCGGTGCGACTATTCGGAAATATGGAGGGTGGACACATTATGCTGGGTGTGTTGTTTGTGCTGGTTCCCCTGATTGTACCATTGCCGGTTCTTGCGCTTGAATTTCTTGTGGCGGTAATCCAGACACTGGTCTTCGTACTGCTGTCGATGATGTATATAGCAGGGGCGATGGAGGAAGCACACTAAAAGAGCTATCAGCTTTCAGCCGTCAGCTTTCAGCAAACGGTGGCATGTAAAAGGCACCTTATATGCCACCGTTTGCAAAAAATTCTAATATTCTTTCGTAAGTTCATCAAGCTCAGTCAGTGAAAAGATAGGTCCATCCTTACAGACATATTTATTGCCGACATTACAACGTCCACATTTCCCGATCCCGCACTTCATTCTCATTTCAAGAGAAGTAATGATGTTCTCTCTGGAAAAACCTAATTCAAAAAATACCGGCAGTGTAAAACGGATCATAATCGGTGGCCCGCATATCAAGGTCACGGCATTTTCAGAGCTCGGCCCTACCTCTTTGCAGACCGTAGGAACAAACCCTTCCCTACCCTTCCAGGTCTCATCTCCCTTATCCACAGTAACATATATATCAATATCTTCCCTTTTTTCCCAGTCGGAAAGTTCATCTTTGTAGATCAAAAGACCTGGGCTCCTTGCCCCGTAAACAACCGTGATATTACCGAATCGTGACCTGTTATTGTCGTGAATCATATAGTTAATCAGAGACCTGAGAGTAGTAAAGGCAAAACCACCACCAACCACAACAATATTTTTCCCCTCGAGATAGTCAATGGGCCACGAATTGCCCAGGGGACCCCTTATACCGATCCGGCTTCCTTCCTCAAGATTATGAAGCGCAGTGGTTACAACACCCGCTTTCTGAACTGTAAATTCAAGGTAGTCCGGCTGCGTCGGTGACGATGCAATACCGATCGGGGATTCCCCCTTGCCGAAGATAGAAAGCTCGGCAAACTGCCCCGGCAGATACTTAAAGTTTTCTTTTTCTTCTTCACGAACAAAAACCACCCTGAAGGTCTTGATATCTTTCGTGTCTACCTCTGTTATAATTTTCTCCACATCAACAGGGATCGGCATATATGGATTCTGCATTACTATCTCCACAATCTATAGCTTAGATACATCTTCAACTATCTTTCTAATATCTATGTTAACCGGGCAATACCTCACACACCTGCCACAACCCACACAGGAAATGGCCTGAAAATTGTCCACATAATACTTAAACTTGTGCATCACCCTCTGCCTCCACCTCTCCTTCTGCGACGGTCTCGGATTGTGACCGGATGCTTCATGGGTAAATAACCAGTACATACAGGAATCCCAGGATCTTATCCGCCTTCCACCATCACCCTTGACCTCATCACTGATGTCGAAACAATGACAGGTCGGACATAAATAAGTACAGGTTCCACAGGCAAGACACCTTTGGTGGATTGTATCCCAGAAGGGGTGTTCAAAATTGTTATCCAGTATCGGTTTTATCTCACGGGCAGGTATATGGGACTTGATCTCTTTTTCTGCTCTTTCACATATCTCTTCCTTAAGTGTTTCAACTCCCCTGTCGGCTTTGGGAAGGTCTCCAAATTTCTCCAGGAGTTTCTCTCCTTTGTCAGTTATAAACTCAACAAGATAATTCTTCCCAATATCTGTCAGTAACACATCCGCACCCTCCGAGGATATGGGGCTTCCCCCAACCGATGTACAGAAACAGGTCGTATAGGGGGGATGCACGCAGGCAAGCGATATAATGATAGTTTTCTTCCTCTTATCAATATAATAAGGATCACGGTACTCTTTCTGGTCAAAAACCATATCCAGAAGGACAAAACTCAATGCATCACAGGGACGAACACCGAAGAGCACCGCCTCTTTTGCTTCCTCCCCGCCCCCTGAAATCTCCATTCCCATGTCGGTTCTGGTATATTTCATCATTACCTCGGTATGGGGAAAGAAAATGTTTTTGGGAGCATTTTTAGAATTGGAATAGTCTGTCAAAAGTTCCATCCCCTCTTCCAAGACTCTGAAGAAAATGTCTCCATCTTCTCTAACCGGTGCATAAACCGGCATTTCTTCAGCAATTCTCTTTATAGCATCGGAAAGCATTTCCTTATTTATCAGCCTTTTTTCCATACCTTTCCTTCTCACCACTTATACTTAAATCTTTGCATAACCATCCAAAACTGTCCCATACTATATAAACCCCAGAGAGTTAAGAAGAGATCTCGGGTCAACATTGTGCATCTTGAACCACTTCTCCGGTCCCTCCAAACCCATCGCTAAGGCAATAAGTTCCGTAAAGTAAAATGCCGGAAGTCTCACGCCCTCGCTGGCCCTCATATCCAAATTTGCCATGCAGATCGGACAGGCAGTAACCAGGCAATTGGCGCCCGCTTCTCTCGCCATCCTCATTAACTTATCCACCAGGCGAACGACAATTTCAGTTTTGCCCAGGGTAAGGCTTCCTCCACAGCAATCCGTCTTATAGGACCACGGGCGGGATTCAGCGCCAAGGCTCTCCATAATTCCATCCAACATATACGGATTTTCGTAGTTATCAAATTCACAGATCTCCGGGGGTCTCAGCAAGAGACATCCATAATAAGAAACCGGTTTAAGGCCTGATAATTTTCTGGTTACCTTTTCATTCAGAACATCAAGGCCAATTTCATTGAAAACAACATCCACAGGATTCCTTACCGCAATGCTCCCCTTATATTCTCCACCAACGATATCCTCTATCTCAGTCCTTAGCTCTTCATCCCTCCCAAGGTGATATTGAGCGGTTTTAAAACGGTTAAAGCAGGCCGCACAGGGAACCATTATCATATCCAGGTCATCCTTTTCTGCAGAGACGAGATTTCTGGTGGGAAGGGCAATCGATAATTTGAAATTGGTACTGTGGGCAGAAGTGGCACCGCAACAGGACCAATCTTCAACTTCCTTAAGCTCGATCCCCAAGGCCCTGCTTACAGCTCGAACAGATTGATTGTATTCTGTTGCCGTAGCGTGAAGGGAGCATCCTGGGTAATATGAAACTCTCAACTATATTCTCCTTGATACACTTTCAGTTATCTTTTCGTTTCCTCAAATATCTTTTTTACTGATTTCATGTCTTTTGTTCTCGGGGAAAGGAGGAAAAGCTTGCCTTTAATAAACATACTTATACCCAACGCCATATCAGAAAAGTAATCACCCGATTTTAACTTATAATTAACAATCATAAGAGGTTCATTTATACGCCCACCCATCTTCACATTTGAAAGGAAAGCCTCATGAAATTTCAGTATATTCTTTTCCTTAATCCTTACCTCTGATTCTATAGCCATCTCTCTTAAGACATCCATCATCCTGGCTATATCAACCTCATTAGGACAGCGCGTAACACAGGTTTCGCAGGAAGCACATAGCCATATAGTAGAACTGTTGAGTACCTCATCTCTTCTACCCATCTGAATCATTTTTATGATCGTATTTGGATTGTAATCCATTGCAAAGGCTACAGGACACCCTGCCGTGCACTTCCGGCAGTGATAACATCTCTGTATGGGCACACCGTCTATTCTACTGTTGACTTCTTCCAGAAATGTTTCCATATTTACTCCATCAACTTTTTCATTCCGGATCAAATATAAATTCTTCTTTATCGGTATCCCTGAAAGTGGCAAGAGGTGCGGGTTCATCAAGCACAATTCCCGCTCTGTGTTCAAACAACTCAAAAGAATCCTTGTCCAGTTTCTTCAGAAACTTCCTCAAATCAACGTTCATGGGACACACTTCCACACATGATCCACAGTCGACACAACGTCCGGCTGTATGGAACATACGCATTATTTGAAACACCTGTGTGTCTGTTTGATCCTCGCCGATTCCGACCCAGTTGGGCCGGCTCTGTTCAACAAAACAGACTTTGCAGTAACAGGACGGACAGGCGTTACGGCAGGCATAACAACGTATGCATTTGCCCATCTCACCGGCAAAATAGGCCCAGCGCTCTTCAAGCGGCAGTTTCTCAAATTCATCGACCTGAACGTATTCCCGATCAGCATCTATCGGCGGGGTTTCATCACCTATCATCATATCTGATATAACCGGATTATTAAAACGGCATGTAAGACAATTATCGGCAATAACATCCCTCAACGGAATATCTTTAACACCACTCGCTATCTTGACTGATACCCTGTCTCCTTCAACCCTTCCCTCAAGTATTTCCTCGCCGCTTACTCTCTCGACCATCTTTTCTTTAGCCACATAACCTGCGCAGGGAACGCCAATAATCACCACTTCATCCCTGTCATACTGTCTCTCCTGAAGATGTATTACCAGAGATCTGGAAGTACACCCTTTTGCAACAACTCCTATAACCTTTCTTGTTTTATCCTCCGGTTTAACATTCCTTTGTGATTCCTTATGCTGAAAAAGGAGATCATGTACATATTTAGCCAGGTTCTGCATACAGAAGAAATCCCAGACGAGCCTTTCCGCATCTCCTGAATCTGATATAAAACATGGTACAGAGCAAAGAGGAAGAGTGCCTTTTTCATACCCCACAATGACATCCACTCTCTTTTCAACCAACAGTCTTTTTGCTTCTTCCCGCAGTTGTTTTTCTATGCTTTCCAATATTTCTGACCCCTGTTCCCTGACCACTAACCACTGACCACTGACCACTAACCACTGTAAACTGTTATTATATTCTTTTTACCAGTTTATTCGCCGGACCAAGCGTCTTAACAGCATCCGTCACACCTTTGACAACCCGGGCAAATTTCTCCCCCTCAGACGCAGAAACCCATGTAAATACAGTCCTGTCAGGTTCTATCCCAAGGTATGAAAGGAAATTCTTCAACATGGCAAATTTTCTCCTGGCAGATAAATTCCCTGTCAGATAGTGGCACTCCCCGGGGTGACAACCGGATACAAGCACACCATCCGCTCCTTCCTGAAGAGCCTTGACAATATAAAAGGGATCTATCCTGCCCGTACATGGAACCCTTATTATTCTCACATTCGGTGGATACTGTATCCGGCTTATACCTGCCAGGTCAGCCCCGGCATAGGTACACCAGTTACAACAAAAAGCAACAATCTTTGGCTCCCAACCTTTATTTAGTCTATTTTCAGCCATATTTTCAAAGCTTTCTAACCTGTCAATGCTGCTATCTGTGCCAGAATTTCCTCATTATTAAATCCTTCCAAATCAACTGCATTCATCCTGCACGAGGCAGTACACACACCACATCCCTTACAGAGAACTGTGTTCACCACAGCATAACCCTCTTTCTCATCCACCTCTATAGCGCCAAAGGGACAGTTTACCTCACAAAGCCCGCAGGCCATACATCTTTCCTTGATTACACAGGCAATCTTCCCTTCGGATTCTATAAAGTCTTTGGTCAGAATAGTACATGCCCTGGATACGGCAGCATTAGCCTGAGTGATGGTCTCATCACTCATCTTCGGAGAATGGGCCATCCCGCACAGGAAAATACCATCCGTTGCAAAATCAACAGGCCTTAACTTTACATGGGCCTCAAGGAAGAAACCATCCTGATTTATCGACACCTTCAGCGCTTTGCCAATGGCATCATTGTCAGGATTGGCAACCGTGCCAACACTCAACACCAGCATATCCGCTTCTAGTTCCACCGATTCATTCAATATCGGATCAAAAACCGTTACATAAACTTTAGAGCCAACGCTCTTTACTTCAGGCTTCCTCTCTTCATCATAGCAGATGAACTTGACATTGGCCTCACGGGCCTTTTTATAATACTCTTCCTTAAGTCCGTATGTCCTGATATCCCTGTAGAGTACAGTGACATCCTTGTCCGGATCAGTCTCTTTTAACTTCAGGGCATTTTTTATGGCCTCACTGCAACAATATCTGCTGCAGTACGGTCTCTCGGCATTCCTTGAGCCGACACACTGTATCATGACTACGCTTTTTGCTCTGACAACCTTTGCGCCCTTTTCATAAATGAGTTCTTCAAGCTCCCGCTGAGTTACCACATTATCATTCTGACCATAGAGATATTCATCTGTCTTAAGTTCGCATGCCCCTGTTGCCACTATAACCACACCATGTTCAAACCGGTGCTCGTCTCCTCCAGCTTCAATTGTGGTCTCGTAATTACCTATAAATCCTTCGATATTCTTTATCTTTGCCCCGGCGTAAACATGTACCAATTCACTCTTTTCAACACGCTCCAGCAGGGCAGTTAGGTGTTCCCTGGTATCAAGGCCTTCCAGAGTATAATACAACTTCCGATAATTTCCACCCAGCTCGTTTTCCTTCTCCACGATATAGGATTCAAAACCCTGATCAGCAAGAGAGAGGGCAGCCGTTATCCCGGCAAGTCCACCTCCGATGATCAATGTTGTTTTATTTACACTGAGCTGCCCAGGCTTCAAAGGGTTCAGATACTCCGCCTTAGCCACAGCCATACGAACCAGATCCTTCGCCTTCTCCGTCGCCGCCTCAGGTTCATTCATATGGACCCACGAATCCTGATCTCTGATATTAGCCATCTCAAAGAGATGCCTGTTCAGACCCGCCTTTTCACAATTCTCCTGAAAGAGACTTTCATGTGTCCGGGGAGAACAGGATGCCACCACAACTCTGGTAAGGTTGTGATTCTTGATTACTTCAGCCATATTCACCGCTGTATCCTGAGAACAGGTAAAAAGGTTCTCCTCAACGTAGACCACATTGGGAAGGGTCCTAGTATATTCAACTACTACAGGCACATCCACCACTCCGCCTATATTGATTCCGCAACGGCATACAAAAACCCCTATCCTCGGACCAACACCTCTCAAATCTATCTCTAAAGGAATTTCTTCCTCCGTAATAAGTGTCCCCCGCCGGGAAGCCAGCAAACCTTCCGCACATGCCACGGCACCACTCGCCTCCATAATAGTCTCAGGGATGTCCTTGGGACCACCAAAGACGCCACAAACAAAAACACCGTCACGGGAGGTCTGCACAGGATTTATTAGAGAGGTTCTGCAGAAACCATGTTCATCTAACTCTATTCCCAGAGTCTCTGCAAGTTTCGGTGCATCCTTTGGCGGGGTTAGACCGACAGAAAGAACCACCATATCAAACTCTTCTTCAGTAAGCGTTCCATCTTCCAGGACATATGTAATAAGAAGATTTTTTGTCTGCTGCATCTCCTTAATTGTTGAAGGTATAGATCTGATATATCTTATACCGTACTCCTCCCTGGCCCTTTCGACAAACCGGTCAAAATCCTTTCCGTAGGCACGGATATCCATGTAGAATATGGCAGGTTCAAGCCCCCTGACATGCTCTTTGCTGATAATGGCCTCCTTTGTTGCGTACATACAGCATACGGAAGAACACCAGCTATTCCCGCAGGATGTATCTCTTGAACCTACACACTGAATAAAGGCTATCTTCTCAGGCTCTTTGCCATCAGAGATTCTTTTAACGTGACCAAAATAGGGACCGGACGCGGATAATATCCTTTCAAACTGTATACTTGTCACCACATTGTCGTAGACACCAAAGCCATATTCTCCTTTAATCTTTGCATCAAAGACTTCAAATCCAGGGGCAGCAATAACAGCGCCAACCTCGATGGTTTCCTCCTCTGCCTTCATTTCATGGTCAATGGCATCAGCCAGACAGGCATCAACACACCGGTAACATTCAGAACATATCCCGCAGTCAAGACACCTTTTTGCCTCTCTGACAGCATCACCCTCACTTAAAATTTTAACAACTTCATCAAAGTCGGTTATTCTCCTCTCTGGTTCGAGGGTGGATGGTCTGTATCGATCAATTTTCTTCATTCCGCTGGTGTCAGCCTCATCAGCAATACCTTTGGTCCAATCTCTCTCCCTGCCCGCCTTAATATCCACATTTTTAAAATAACGGTCTATAGAAATAGCCGCCTCTTTCCCGGCGTTGATGGCCTCGACCACAGTGGCGGGACCCGTAACATCATCACCACCCGCAAAAACACCCTCCACGCTGGTAGCAAAGGTCACCGGATCAACTTCAAAGGTATTCCACCTGTTGATAGAAATTTCGCTTTCCTCTGCAATAAATGACAGATCACTTGTCTGACCTATCGCGGGAAGAACCGCATCTGCTTCAAGTATAAATTCCGATCCCTCTATCGGAACAGGACGTCTGCGGCCGCCTGCATCAGGTTCACCCAGTTTCATACGGACACATTCGACGCCGGTCACTTTACCATCCGTGCCAAGTATCTTCACCGGCGCTACCAGATATTCGATCTTGATCCCTTCCTCTATTGCTCCTTCAATCTCTTCAGGTAAGGCGGGCATCTCGGCACGCGATCTCCTGTAGAGCACGAAAGCATCCCTGGAACCGGTTCTGAGCGCCGTACGAACAGCATCCATCGCAACATTTCCACCGCCGATTACCGCAACCCTATCCCCCAGGAAAACCTTTTCTCCCAGATTCACCCTTCTCAAAAAGTCTATCCCGTGAATAACCCCTTCAAGTTCCTCTCCTGAAACGTCAAGCTTGCTGCTAACATGGGAGCCTACACCAATAAACAGGGCATCATATCCATCTTTAAGGTCACCCATCGTGATATCTTTGCCCACTTTTGCATTGACCTTGATTTTAACACCAAGGTCTTCAATAATCTTTATTTCTGCGTTGAGGATATCTTTCGGGAGGCGGTATTCCGGGATACCCACTGCCAGCATTCCGCCGGCAACTGGAAGGGATTCAAATACAGTAATCTGATAACCTTCAATGGCAAGATAATAGGCAGCACTCAGTCCGGCAGGACCGGAACCGATTATGGCAACCTTCTTATCCTTCTTCTCCTTTACCTCCGGGACATACTTTGTCTCATCATCCAGATCAAGGTCGGCCACAAATCTCTTCAAATGCATAATGGCGATCGGCTCTTCAACCTCACCCCTCTTACAGGCCGCCTCACAGGGATGGTGGCAAACCCTGCCGCAAACGGCTGGAAAGGGATTGTCTCTCTTGATGAGCTCCAGGGCCTCCCTGTACTTCCCCTCGGCAATCAGGGCCACATAGCCCTGCACACTGATATGGGTCGGACATGCCGCCTTACATGGAGATGTCCCCAGTTTGTCTATGGCAAAAGCACTCGGGATGGCCTGGGGGAAATGCCTGTATATAGCCTTCCTGTTATCCAGGTTCTCATCAAAATCCGACGGGACTGATACAGGACAAACATTGGCGCAATCACCACACCCGGTACATTTATCAATGTCAACGAATCTCGGCGCCTTCTTGAGTTTTACCTTAAAGAGTCCGGGTTCTCCCTCAACGGATTCTACCGTCCTCCTCGTCATGATTTCCACATTCGGGTGTCTTCCGACTTCAACCAGCTTTGGAGACAGAATACAGGTAGAACAGTCATTGGTGGGAAATGTCTTGTCGAGCTGGGCCATAACACCACCGATACTGATGCTATCTTCAACGAGGTATACCTTTATGCCGGAATTCGCAAGGTCAAGGGAAGCCTGGATTCCTGCTATACCCGAACCCACAACCATCACAGCACCAATTTTTTCGCTCTCTTTTAACAACTTCCACACCTCGGGATTGATGATACTACAAAAAGAAAACTGCTTACTGCTTACTGCTTTTTTCTATCTCCTTCCAGATAGCCCCTTTTCCTTCGCCCGTCCTGGCAGAAAACAGAATTATGTTACTATCAAGAGATAATTCTAAGATCTTTTTTATACATTGCTGTCGAATCTTTATTTGATTCCTGGAAAGTTTGTCGATTTTTGTCAGAATAACGAGGACATTAATACGATAAAAATGGAGCCATTCAAGAAGAGAAAGATCACCCTCAGATGGATCCCTTCTTACATCAAGGATTAAAATGACAAGGCGCAGATTCTCCCGTTCCCTAAGATATTTTTCCACCATGGGTCCCCAATCCCTCTTTACAGAAAGGGGTACCCTGGCATATCCATAACCGGGAAGGTCGACGAAACAAACACGGTTATTTATCATGAAAAAATTTATAAGCCGTGTTCTTCCGGGAGTGGTGCTCGTCCGGGCAAACCTTTTTCGATTAACAAGCGTGTTAATAAGCGAAGATTTTCCCACGTTGGATCTACCGGCAAAGGCTACCTCCGGAAGTGAACTCTTCGGATACTGAGAGGGTTCCCTGGCACTCTTTATGAAGTCTACCGATGTTATTTTCATTCATTATTACTCAAACTTTATACCATACTTTTCTAATTTTCTCTCAAGTGTAGGCCGCGAGATACCGAGTATTTTGCAGATTTCACCCTTATTCCTGCCGGTTTTCTCGATTATTCTCCTTATATGCTTCTTTTCTATTTCATCTATGGTACAGATCTCAAAATTCTCATCTTTTTCGCTTTCTTCGTTTATCGTTTCGCTCCGAATTTCTCCTTCGGAAAAGTCTTCCAACAGATCAGGGAAATCACCTCTTCCGAGAACCTGCCCCTTGGCTATAACAGTAGCTCTAACCAGAAGATTCTCCAGCTCCCTGATATTTCCAGGCCAGTTGTATTTCATAAAGACGTCCATCATTTCATCAGATACACCAACAATCCTCTTATGAAGTTCACGATTGATCTTTTTGAGGAGATAGTTAACAAGTGGATGGATATCCTCTCCCCTCTCTCTCAGTGGAGGGATGTTTATTGACACAATATTCAGGCGATAATAAAGATCATCCCTGAATTTTCCTTCTCTCACAAGTTTCTTGAGATCCTTGTTGGTGGCAGTGATTATCCTTGCATTAACCTTTACCCTGTCTTTACCTCCAACCCTCTCAAACTCCATCTCCTGGAGTACTCTCAGGAGCTTGGCCTGAAGGTTTATCGACATCTCGCTGATCTCATCTAAAAAAACCGTACCATAACGGGCAAGCTCAAATTTACCCAATTTTCTGCTTATTGCCCCGGTAAAAGAGCCCTTCTCATGACCAAAAAGTTCAGATTCGAGGAGGGTATCCACAATGGCGGAGCAGTTTATCGCTATATAAGGCTCAATGCTCGACGTGCTACTATGTATAACCTTTGCAATCAGTTCCTTACCAGTTCCGCTCTCTCCTTGAATAAGCACTGTTGTTTTACTCTGAGAAACAACTCCTATGATTTTAAAAATCTCGCTCATCGCACTGCTTGCACCAATAATGTCCCCCACCTTGAAATCCCTCGAAGGCTCCATGAGGAGACCATTTATCTTCTTTTCCATTTCAAGGGTTGTTAAAGCCTTCTGAATGGTTATGTCCAGCTCATCAACATCAATAGGTTTGTGAATGTAATCAAAGGCCCCCTCCTTCATTGCCTTGATAGCCGTATCCATATCATGATGAGCGGTAATCATAATCACTTTAGTGTCTTCATCATCCGTTTTTAGATCTTCCAATACGGTAAAGCCGTCAATATCCGGGAGTCTTATATCCAGAATTACAACATCAGGGGAAACCTCAACTACCTTATTCAACCCATCAGTACCGGTCAGTGCTGTATGTACTTCATGCCCTTCTTCAGTCAAATATAGTTTGAGGGTCTCACATATAGAACTGTCATCATCCACTACAAGAATCTTCGACATGCCACCACTCCTAATAAACTTAACCCTTAATCTCCAATCTTTCTCACGTTTCCTCACTGAAAATAGGAAATGTGATACAAACTGTCGTTCCTTTCCCCTTTTTACTTACGACTTCCACCGTTCCCTGATGCAGGTCAACAATCTTCTTAACCTGGGTCAACCCAAGACCGGTACCATACTTCTTCTTCGTAAAAAATGGGTTGAATATGTGATGCAGGTCCTCCTCATCAATACCACAACCATTATCCTCAATCTTAACAACGATGGAATCATGCTTATTCTTAAGCAGTTTCGTCGATATTAAGAGCTTTCCCCGATCTTCCATTGCGTCAACAGCATTGAGATAGATATTTAAAAATGCCTCCTCCAACATGGCTGAATCAAATTTCACAAGCGGAATATTTTTATCATACATATACTGGATATTTATCTTTTTGTCCGATATTTCCTTTTCAGCCATTGCAAGAGAACGTCCAAGAAATTTATTGATATCATCAAGTTCCTTTTTAGGTTCTCCAGGCTTGGCAAAAATAAGGATATCTCTTACCAGTTTCTCCAGGTGCTCAACCTCCTTCTCGGCAATCTTGAATCTCTTCAAATCATTTCCTGAAGGTTTCAGCCTTTTTTCCAGAATTTGAAGGCTCATTTTTATAGAAGAAAGCGGGTTTCTGACTTCGTGTGCAATACCGGCGGACAACTGTCCCACAGCAGCAAGCTTCTGGCTCTCATAGAATTTTTTCTCAAGGTTTTTAAATTCCGTAATATCACGTTGAACAACAACATACCGGTCCGTGCCCTTAATCGGGCCGGAGATTAACAATAAATTTCTTGCCGAACCATCCTCTCTTTTTACCTCAATCTCGAAAGGTTTAAATATTCCTCTCTTTATCTCTTTCCATTTTTCAAGCATGGAATCCCTGTGTTCCGGGGCAACAAATCCTGTAAAATGTTTACCCTTGATCTGCTGAAAGGCAGATCCGTTTTTTTCTCTCATTTCCCGGCTGACATAATCGATAGCTCCCTCACTGTTGAAGACAAATACCAGATCGGGGGAACTATCCAATATAGACTGTAGATAATTGTAAAGTCCTTCCATCTCATCTTTTAGCCTGACATTTTTATCCAGTTCATTTTCGAGGGTCTCCGCATATTCCTTTAATTTGAGTCCCATTTCCTTTTCATGGGAGACATCCTGAAGGGTTTCAATAGCTGCAATAACCTCCCCTTTTTTATCATATATCGGAGCCGCCAAAAAATAGAGGTGTCTATCTTTACCACCTAAGTCCTTAAAGAAATCACTCGCTTCATAAGCACCCTTTACTACCACCGACTCCTGTACCATCTTACCACCATAATACTTTTTCAATCCTTCAGTATCATTATCAATAATCAGATCGGCTATAACCGGTCTCTTGTCCGGATAGAATGGAACATGCTGCCTGTCTGTGCCTATCATCTCCTTGCTGTCAAAACCGGTCAGCTCAGTACAGGCCTTGCTCCAGAGGATGATCTCATGCTCTTTATTTATGACAAATGTCGGTATGGGAGATCCTTCTATGATTCCTTCAATGGTCTTCTTCTCCCTGGCGAGTTTTTCCTGCCAGACACTCCTCTCCTTCAGGTGCTTCACTTCTTCTTCGAGACGCAGTCGCTTTCTCCCCGAATGGACCATAAACATACTTCCGATAATAACGACAACAATCAACCCGACAGCTACAGACATGATATCGAGAAAAGTCTTACGCAAAAGTGAAATCACCATATCATAAGGAGAATTGATGGCGATCACCCTTTTTCGTGAACCCAGATGAATCGGGGCATAGGCTACAACATTTTTTTCAACCCTGCCACCATCTGCAAGCAGCAAATACTCACCGTATCCCCCTTCATCTTTCAGCAGAATATCTTTCAGGGGTATTGATCCCTGAGATTTAGCGCCTTCGAGTATCCCTATATTCTTTCCTATAAATTCCGCGTCATGGTGGACAAGTATTGTACCACCATCATCCACCATCCAGGAATAGCACGATACCTCACACTTGACCGGCCTGATGTACCGATCGATTATGGTGGAAAGAGAAAGGGCGGCAAAAACCACACCGGAAAACTCATTGTCTGAATCATATCTGGGAACAGCAATAATAATAGACTTAAATTTGCTTTCCAAGTCCTTACCTTTTTCTCCACCCGCCAGTACCAGATCGCTTATATACGGTCTTCCTGTTTTCTTTACCTCCTGAAAATAGCGGTAAAATTGAAAGCTCTCACCCGTCATTTCTTTCAGGAAAGAAGCCGGGTAAGCACCTATAGCTACTCCATCCTTATCTTCTATGGCTATAAAACTGACCTTCCCTTCCAGATCACTATATATTACCTTCAAGCTCTGGAGTGTGGCTTCGGGCATAGTTCCCTTAACACATGGAAGCCTGGACAGATTTATCATACTCCTCTCAACGCCAACAACGAGATCCTCTATTCCAGCGGCTGTCCCCCTGGCAATAGTAAGCTGCTGTTTACTATACTGCTCCACCATATCTTTTTCCCTTGCACTGTTGATGACCAGAGCAAACAGGACAATCAAGAAAACAACAGTTAGAGTGGCCAGCCAGATGGAAAGCATTGAATTGATTTCAAAACGCTTATTTTTATCGCTGGACCGGGTTTTCTGCACAGTCAATTACTCCTTTCTTTGGTCTTTCTCTTTATGTTCTTTAACAGCCATCAATATATAAACACCCACAGCAGAACCCAACGAAATAAGAAGCTTGGTCAATCCACTCTCAATACCAATAACCTTTTCACAGATAAGCCAAACAACCAGATAGGTTACAGCGGTCAATACTTCCTGCATCATTATTTTACCCTCTCACAACATGGAATCAAAAGTTCCAGAACCTTTATCCACTCTCTTACGAATAAACTCATCTGGCTCCTGCATACTATCGTTCCAGTCAAAATATTTCAATAAAAATATACTGATATGTGAGCCAATTTTACAATTCGTTAAATTCGCAGGACGCAATTTAACAAGACGTTAAACTGCGCTCCCTGGAAGAATATTGAGCACAGGGACCCGAAATTCAAATTATATAAACATTTATACTATGTTAAAGCAGAAACCACAATCCAGAATAAAGTGGCATAACTGTTGCAAAACCCCCATTCGGTTCTCAAAAATTTCCACTTTCCACGAAACGTATTTCGTGCTATAAGAAAAGGAAAAGCGGAAAATAAAAAAACATTGAACAATGAAAGGAGTAATGAGAAATGTCACAGAAACTCAGAAAAATGTTATTAGCCCTCTTAACAACAACGGTTATCCTGCTAATATCTTCATCAGTGGCCTTTGCCGCAGAAGCGCTTCCTGCAAGTGAATCTTACACAAAGGTTATCTGGTCAGTCGGAGCAATGATTGCAGCAGGTATTGCTATTGGCGTGGGGGCTGTCGGCGCGGGTATAGGGATCGGCAACATTGGAAACGGAGCATGCACGGCAGTTGGAAGAAATCCCGGAGTTCAGGGAAAGATATTGATGACCATGCTTGTTGGTATGGCCATGGCAGAATCAATCGCCATATATGCCCTCGTTATTTCTCTTGTTCTCCTCTTCGCAAACCCCTACATGAGCTATTTTCTTGGATAGTATCAGGTAATTAACTTCAATAGCTAACAACAGTTAGGGGGAATGATAATGTCAGAAACTAAAAAAGAGAAGCAGCTATTCACTGTAGGGAGGATATTCTTCCTGCTTATCGTGATCCCCTTATCACTCATGGCTCTTCTTATAGCCAACGGCATCTTCAAAGTTGGGGAAACAACAAGGCAGCGGGCAACTGCTGCCCTGGACGAAAAATCCCAGAATGAAATCAGGACACGTGCCATCAATACGGCTGAAGAAGTTGCCAAATTCCTCGGGGAGAGAAGGAATGATCTCTTGATTGCAACGATCATTCCGACAACCGATTCTGCATATAAGGAGTTTGTAAGCAAGAAGGGGGGTTACATCTGGGTAAAAAAAGATAAAAAGGTCCGTAAGATTCTGGCCCCTCTTTACACCGAGATGTCTCTGACTGACAGAACTGGTGACGAATTGATAAAGATTGTTGATGGAGAGATAGTACCTAAATCAAAACTGAAAAATGTGAGTGATCCTGCAAATACCACTTACAAATCTGAGGACTATTTCGCCAAGGCCAGGAGTCTCAAAAAAGGGAAAGTTTATATTTCTCATGTCACCGGCTGGTATGTGAGCAGATCGGATTTTGAAAAGGGAAAGAGGTTCACAGGTATAATCCGCATGGCCACTCCTTTATTTGATCAGAAAGGATTTTCGGGAATAGTTACTTTAGCTCTTGATGTAAGGCATCTTGCTGAGTTTACTGATCATATTGTGCCGACTCAGTCTGAATACGTTGTAGAGGCAGATGCATCAACCGGTAACTATGCCTATATGGTGGACAACAGGGGATTTATTATTTCTCATCCGAGTGACTACCATATAATTGGTCTTTATAGTAATGGCACACCTGTCCCGCCGCTTACCGAAAAAACTGCAAAGACGCTATCTGAAAAAGGAAAAGAGGTATTAAATCTCAATCTTCTCGATTTCATGGATCGCGGTATGCGGGAAATTTCAAATGATGCGGCTGCGGGAAATTCCGGGACCAAGACCTATAAGTTCAAAGGTCACACAAAATTTGTGGCTTATGCACCTATTAAGTTCTATAGCAAAAGTTATCCAAAGCCTGGTGGATTTGGGTGGATAGGAATGGGAGTAGATGTAGAGAAGTTTAACACACTCGCCAGGGCTTACTCCGAGAATGTAGAGAAAGAAGTAAAATCGTGGACAACAACAATCGCCATGATTATTGTGATTTCAGTTATTTTACTCTTCCTTATTCTTGCAATTCTTGTAAGGGGAATTACGCGTTCTATAGAAGCGGAAGTCCCTGAAGGCGCAGAAACTGTAGATGATTTCTATGAGGATGAGGACGAAGACGAGGACGAAGAGTAAAAAATGTGAAAGGCCGGAAGGTTCAGCTTCCGGCCTTTTTTTTTGAAACGTCATTCTTTATATCCCAATTCTATCTACCTGATTTTCACCCGTGAATAGTAATGCTTTAAGATATCCCTGCAGGAATGTCCCTCTTTGGCCATTATATATGCTCCCCACTGGCTGAGCCCAACACCATGGCCATATCCTCTACCATCAAAACGAATTCCGTTCCCCTCTCTCGTCATAGTAAAGAGAGTACTCTTAATTATTGCAGGATCTACTTTGATGCGAAAGTTATTGCCGGTAAGGGTAATTTCCCCACTGCTATGCAAGATTTTGACTCTTTTAACCCTGCCGCTGGGACTAACCTCGACAGCGGTAACTTCATGTATGTCACCAATACCAACACCATGTTTATTCAGGGCACTTTTCATCTCATTAAAGCTCAAAAATAGCGTCCATAAATAATTCGGGGCTTTTGTGCTATAACTATCTGAATTTCCTTTAAGATAAGGAACATCCGCCGTCCATACATTCTTTGCATTCTCGGTTATTCCACCACTGTTTGAATGGAAATAGGCCAGAACCGGCTGATTATCATAGATAAGTATTCTTCCCCTGGTTTCATCTACAGCTCTGTTAGAATATTCAGACTCCACATCATATCCTCCATAAACCTGAGAATATACTGTGGAATAAACATCATAATCTTTATTCTTGTTTTTCATCTTCTGATAAATTACA
>JAYEGA010000057.1:0-11313 GCA_034658835.1 Thermodesulfobacteriota bacterium | reverse complement strand
TTGTTTTCAGATATCGCCCTTTCCTTCAGCAACAGAAAATCAGACGCGATATCCCTTGTTGCAGATTTCAGATTTGCGTTTATGGCGTGTCGTTGAAAGGCCGGCACTGCAATAAGCGCCATAATTGCTATAAGTGCAACTGTTATCATGAGCTCCACGAGAGTGAAGCCCTTTTCAGTGAATTTTTTCATATTATCCCTAATAAATACCATGCCTCAAGATCAAAAAATTCATAAAGTAATCACCAAAGAATATATAAGCCACAGCAGCAATAGACAGAAACGGACCGAAGGGAACGGCATATTTCAAATCCTTCCCATGAATAATCATCATAGAAACACCTGTAATGGCTCCGAGAAAAGAACTGACAATGAGAATGAACAACAAAGATTTCCATCCCAAAAAGGCCCCAAGCATGGCTATAAGTTTTATATCACCCCCACCCATTCCCTCTCTTTTTGTTACAAGCTGATATACGACAGCAATCAGATAAAATCCCCCTCCACCGATCAAAACCCCCAAAATGGAATCAAGAAAAGAGACATTCATAAAAAAGAACGTTAACAGGAAAAAGAGTGGAATCCCCGGCAGTGTGATCACATCTGGAATAATCTGATGATCCAGGTCTATAAATGTTATAATGATAAGGGCACAGGTGAATACAAATGCAAAGAGATATTGAAAAGAGAAACCATACTTCCAGAATAGAAGCAACGACAACAGGGCAGTTATCAGCTCAACCACCGGATAGCGAAGCGATATTTTTTTATGACAATTCCTGCACCTCCCCCTCAAAACAAGATAGCTTATTATCGGTATATTATCATAGAGCCTGATGGGTTGCTGACAGTTTGGACAGAAGGATTTAGGAAATATAATAGATTTTCCTTCAGAAATTCGATAGATGCATACATTCAAAAAACTCCCAATACAGGCGCCCAAAACTATAAAAAAGATACTTGCAAGAGGTCCTCTCAAAAATGTTACCTTCCTGATCTCTCATTTCCGAATTTTCTGACAGTCGATCCCGAGTTTATCAATTTTCTTGTGAAGAGTATTTCTGTTTATCCCAAGAAAATCTGCAGCAGTGATCTTCACATTATTGGAACGTTTCAAGGCAATCTTAATCAGGCCCCTTTCTACCATTGATATTATGTCCTCATATAATCTACTCTTCTCTTTACCGGTCGAACAGAGCAGAGTAACGATATCTTCGAGTTCCTCCCCGATAGTATCTTCCACTAACGGAAATGAAGATGCCTGGACTCTTTCATCCATGATTACTTTCCATATTGTTCCAATTAAAACTGGACATAATTTTTTAAAGTAAAGTTGATACAATCGTAAAAAGTCTGTCATTCCCGCGTAGGCGGGAATCCATAAACGGCTAAGCACTTGAAAAGACTGGATTCCCGTTTTCACGGGAATGACAAAATTGTGAATATTTCGACTTTTTACGAGACCGTCAAAGTTGAGTTAATTTATATTACAAAAAATTAATGACGAATGCAATGAAGTGTTTCATACTTTTGGTGTGAAATATGTCACATAATACTACAATCTGGCACGTCTCTCGAGACGCTCCAGATTAAGGATACATATTGTGCCCTCTTCGGTACTGACCAAACCCTTTTCACGCAACACCCTCAGTTCCTTGTTAATGCTTTCTCTGGTAGCGCCTATCATGCTGGCAAGATCCTTCTGGGTCAGACGCAAGTCAATCTGTATAACATCTCCCTCCCTGCTGCCATACGTTTGGGCCAATTCAACGAGCTTTTTGGCAAACCTGGTGGAAACGTTGAGAAAACACGTATCCTCCAGAAAATCATCAGCCTTGCGCAAACGCATTGAAAGGTGGGAAAGGATCGCCTGCATCGCTTCTTCATTGTCATGCAGGAATGTGATAAAATCACTTCTGTTCAGAGCAAACACCTCAGATGGCTCGAGTGCTACAGCATCAGCCGAACGCGGCATCCCGTCCAGAAGAGCCAATTCGCCGAAGAAATCTCCCTCAGAGAAGATCGCCAGCACAACCTCATCTCCCAACTCGGACGGAAGCACGATCTTGATGCTCCCCTTTCTAATGATATAGAGTATATGTCCTTCATCCCCCTTACGAAAAAGCACTTCCCCCTTTTTCAAAGATCGACGTCTCAGCACGGTGGCAAGACGTTTACGATACTCAGGGTAAAGAGACCGAAACAAGTTAACTTCTTTTAAAAATTCCTCAGGTTTCATATGGTTTATCCGGTCTGCTTGATTTACTGTTCACTGTTCACTGACCACTGACCACTGTTCACAGCTTGTTTGCTCCCGTTTTTGCCACCATATTCCCCGCGTATTGAAGAGATTCGAATGTCCCGGCATCACTCCACCATCCATCAAGGATATCCCACATCATCTTCCCTTCCCTGATATAATAGTTATTAACGTCTGTAATCTCCAGCTCTCCTCTTTCCGATGGCTTCAACGTCTTTATAAAATCGAAGACTCTGCTGTCATACATATAAATACCGATAACTGCATAAGAAGATTTTGGAACCGACGGCTTTTCTTCGATGCCGGCAATCCTGTCACCGTCAAATACAGGAACTCCGAACCGGTGGGGATCAGGAACCTCTTTAAGCATTATCCTGGCCCCATCCTGTTGTTTTTCAAAGGCTTCAACCGCCTTTTTGATGTTCTTCTCAATGATATTATCGCCAAGAACAACGATCATTTTCTCGTTATCCGCAAAGAATTCCGCTAAGCCGAGGGCCGCCGCTATTCCCCCCTCCCCTTCCTGGTATGTATAATTTATGTGTTTAAGACCAAATTCCTTACCATTTCCCAGTAGCTTGAGAAAATCACCGGCATTATTCCCGCCGGTAACTATCAATATCTCATCTATGCCGGCATTAACCAGTATCCTGATCGGATAATAGATCATCGGTTCTCTGTAAACAGGGAGCAGATGCTTGTTGGTAACTTTTGTTAGAGGATTCATCCTGCTCCCCAGACCACCAGCTAAAACAACACCTTTCATTGCGTTCTCCTTTCACCACCCATCAGGTTTCTGCTTTTATACCACATTTTCTCGCCACTTAACAACAATTTGTCATTGATTCAAACCTTAAGCTCTGATATTCATAAAAAGAGATGCATGGAGGGTCGAAATGACCCCGGGATGAGATGAGATTATGACAGACGAGTTCTACATGAAAAGAGCCCTCAAGCTTGCCAGAAAGGGAGAAGGCCGTGTAAGCCCAAATCCCATGGTGGGTGCGGTTATCGTAAAGGGAAACAGGATCATCGGCGAAGGATACCACAAGGAATTCGGGAAAGCTCATGCCGAAATCAATGCCATAAATAATGCCTCAGGTGCTATCGAAGGTGCAACATTCTTTGTGACCATGGAACCATGCAGCCATTACGGCAAGACTCCTCCATGTACCGACAGGATCATCGAGGTCAAACCCTCAAAAGTAGTTATTGGAACCGCTGATCCCAACCCACTGGTAACCGGCAGAGGAATAGAGATACTCAAGCGTCATGGAATAAAAACAGAAGTGGGAATACTTGAAGAAGAATGCGGGAAACTCAATAAAACATTTTTTAAATTTATGCGAACGAAGACCCCATTCATCACCCTGAAATTCGCCCAGACCATCGACGGAAGAATCGCTACCTCAACCGGCCATTCAAAGTGGATAAGCTCGGAACCTTCTTTGAAATTCGTCCATAAACTCAGAAGCCTCCACGATGGCATCATGGTAGGCGCGGGAACCATCCTTAAGGATGACCCGGAACTCACCGTACACCACGTGCGGGGAAAGAACCCCCTCAGAATTGTCGTTGACTCAACGCTCCGCATAAAGGCAAATGCACGCGTATTGAAGAATCAAGAGAAAGCAAAGACGATTATCGTAACCACCCCACTCTGCAACAAAGAAAAACTGTCGCAATTAACAGGTGCGGGAATAGAGATTCTTATTATCGATAATGATAATAAGAAGCGTGTCGACCTGAAAAAGCTCTTAATAGAACTTGGGGGAAAAGAGATATCATCTATTCTGGTGGAAGGAGGCTCCGAGATCATCACCTCCTTTTTGAAAGAAAAGATGGCCGACAGGCTTGTAATCATTATAGCTCCAAAGATAATGGGAACAGGAACCCCTGCTGTGGGCGACTTGGGAATAAAAAGAATGGATGATTTAATCAAACTGTCCTCAAGAAAAGTTTTCAGAAAAGGGGACGATATTATCATTGATGCGCGGATATAAAAGGAATGCCCTATGCCCTGGTACGCAGTCCATACAAGAAGTCGCCATGAAGAGAAGGTATATACAGGCCTTACTCAAAAATCCTTCCACACATTCTTACCCAAAATCGAGGTGTGGAGCAAAAGGAAAGACAGTAAAAAGAAGATCATGGTACCGATGTTTCCAGGGTATCTTTTTACAGAAATACTTTCCCTGGACAACCAGGCGAAACTGGATGTTCTCAAGACCTTTGGCGTAGTCAGGATACTGGGAAGACCGAACAGCCATGAACCGATAGCTGTTCCCGATGAAAAGATAGATTCCATCCAGAGACTCGTTGAATCAAAAGTAGAGATACAGCACTTCCAGTATCCAAAGGCAGGTGAAACCGCCCTGATAGTAGACGGGCCATTCAAAGGTATCGAGGGAATTGTAGTTAAGATTAACTATAAAAAGGAACTCTTTGTTGTATCTATCGATCTTCTTCAACGGGCAGTGGCCATCCAGCTGAAGGGATTCCAGATCACGAAGCGTTAAAGGCTTTCATGGCCTCTTCCATCAATAAATCTCCACACCCTTTATACTTCGGGGAAAAATGAAATACTGTAAATCTTTTCGCCCCTGCCATTCGCGCCAGACTACCCGCCTGCATGGCTGTGAGATGATACTTCTTCGCTGCCATTTCCGCATCCTCCTGCAGGAAACACGCCTCAATAAAAACAAATTCGGACATACGGGCCAGCTCAACTATCCTGTTTATATTCCCTTCGCTGTAGATGGCATCCGCTATATATGTAATCTTCTGGCCTGGTGTGATTTTTACAATGTTTTTCTTCAATTCACCAAGAGGTAATATTTTTTCCAGAATTTCCCTGCCGTTATCCCTCCGCCATACCCTGATCGGCGCGTCATCCGGGTCACCCTTCAGGATACTGTCTTTCAAACCCACAAGCCACGCCCCCACAGGAAGTCCCATCTCCTCCAATTTGTTTTTCTTGATATTTATACGTTTTTTTTCTTTCAGGGAATAAGCAAGGCAAGGTATCTTGTGGTCAAGAAAAACTCCCTTAACGGTAAAGAAACCCTCCTTTACAATCGTACCATCAAAGCTTTCACTATCATCCATTATTTCAGGCTTAAAAGCATCCTGACAGCGATAGCGTCTGGTTATTTTACAGTCGGGATGTACCTCCGTCACCAGAAGCACAAAATCGTTTGTATAATTTTCAACAAGATTCCAGGTATAGCCGGCTATCTTGCTTTCCACATTCTTAATGAAACCTGGTGGACCAAAGAGTGAAAGGTGTTTGTTGCGCCCTAATAATATCCTCAACAGATGGTCAAATCCGATGAAGTGATCCATATGGGTGTGGGAAACAAAAATATGACTTATCTTGAGAAGTTTTCGAGGAGGTAGTGAGTGCAGGTCACCAAGATCGAAAAGAATTGCTCTGTTTCTGTACCTGAACTCTACATATACACCGGGGTCGCCGAATGGATCATTGATAAGATAGGCGCTAAACATAATACGTTTTTTTTACAAAAAAAAAGAGGAGAAGTCCAGTATTATCGCTCCCCCTCTTTTTTCATATAAGGCCGTAAATCTTATCAACCACCAATTAGCTTCAACAGTGGATTGGCGTAAAGCAATATCAAGGAAACAACCAATGCATAGATACAAAGAGACTCTATCATGGCCAGACCTACCATTAAGGTGATCAGTATCTTGCCCTGGGCTTCGGGATTTCTACCAACAGCATTCGTGGCACCCTGGATTCCGGATCCCATCCCTATGCCGGTACCGACAGCGCCAAACCCGACAGATAAGCCGGCAGCAAGAATAGTGCAACCCAAAACAATTGCTTTTGTGTAATCCACAGTAGTCGCCGCAGAGGCATCAGCAGCCATTACCAACGGAGCCGCCACCAGTACAAACAACAAACCTAAAATAAAACTCGCTATACCTTTCTTCATTTATACCTCCTTTCATATTTATGGGCTGATTTTTAGGCGCTTCCCTATCAACAAAGCGCCTGCCCATTGCACCCTCCTACCTATACGCATGAAAAAAAATTGTCAAGAAATATTTATTGTGGTACATAGGAGCAAATTTGACAGTCTCGCAAAAAGTCTTTTCGGAGCGCATTCGAAGAATCACGCAAGTCATTTAAGCATTAACTTTAAACTCAAGCCTTTTATCAACACGCGATGCTTACAGAAACAGAAATAAAAATAGCAAAACATATTCAAGGAGATATCCCTCTTACCAAAAGACCGTTTAAGCGTATTGGAGAGGAAATCGGAACAGGCGAAGAGAAAGTAATTGACGGAATAAAAGGTTTAATAAAACGCGGGATTATCCGAAAATTTGGCGCCACTGTCCGTCATCAGAAAGCAGGATTTACACAAAATGCCATGGTCATCTGGGCGGTCCCTGATGAGCAATGCGACACCGTGGGCAAAATTTTTGCTTCTTTTAGAGAAATAACCCACTGCTATGAAAGAACCCCACCCTTCGAAGAAAAATACAATATCTACACGATGATACACCTCAAGGAGAACGATCAGGGAAAACTTATCAAAAAGCTCTCCTCAGCAACAGGCATAAAAGATTTCAAGGTTCTCATAAGCGAAGAAGAGTTCAAAAAAAGCAGCATGGAGTATTTTTAAAAACAGGTTAAAGGTAAAAGGTTAAAGGAAGAAAATTAAGTCATTGCGAGGAGTCCGTCTAAGACGGACGACGCGGCAATCTCTCAGGAGCATCAAATGAAAGACTCCACATCCCTATTCGATAAGGCAAAAAGACTCATACCCGGCGGCGTAAACAGCCCGGTAAGGGCTTTCGGAGCTGTTGATTCAACCCCGATCTTTATCAGCAGAGCTTCCGGTTCCAGGATATTCGACGTAGAAGGAAAAGAATACATAGACTATGTTTCATCCTGGGGACCGATGATACTTGGCCACAACCATCCTGATGTCACCCGCGCGATAAAAGAGGCTTCTGAAAGGGGAACAAGCTACGGTGCCCCCACAGATGCTGAAGTCGAGATGGCTGAACTGATCACAGGCGCCTTCCCATCCATCGAAATGGTCAGAATGGTCAATTCGGGGACAGAGGCAGTAATGAGCGCCATAAGACTTGCCCGCGGCTTCACCAACAGGGAAAAGATCATAAAATTCGAAGGATGCTATCACGGTCACGCCGATTCCCTTCTGGTCAAGGCCGGATCCGGTGTTGCCACACTGGGCATTCCGGGAAGCCCCGGCATACCGAAAAAGCTGGCGGAATTGACCATAACGCTCCCCTTCAACAATATCGAAACGGTTAAATCCGCCGTTGACCTGTATGGCGAAGACCTTGCATGCATAATAGTTGAGCCAATCCCCGGAAACATGGGCATCGTCCCTCCACATGCAGGATTTCTCGAAGGGCTGAGAGATATAACCGAAAAACGCGGTATTCTCCTCATATTCGATGAAGTAATTACAGGATTCAGGTTGACCTACGGGGGATTTCAGAACATCGCCGGTATAGAACCGGATTTGACATGCCTTGGAAAGATAATCGGAGGTGGGCTCCCGGTAGGCGCCTTCGGGGGAAGAAAAGATATCATGGAAAAACTCGCCCCCACAGGACCCGTCTACCAGGCAGGTACCCTTTCCGGAAACCCCCTGGCCATGGCGGCTGGTACCACAACACTCAAGATCCTCAAAGAAAGTGACGATTATGAAAAAATAGACCGGAAAACAGACCACCTCTGCCATGAAATGAAAAAACTATTTGATCAAAAAGGTATTCCTGTCTGTATAAATCGTGTGGGCTCCATGTTCACAATATTTTTTACAGAAGGTGATGTCTTCGATTTCAACTCAGCTAATAAAAGCAATACAAAGCTTTTTGCAAGCTATTTCCGGGAGATGTTTGCAAATAATATAAACATTGCCCCCTCCCAGTTTGAAGCATCCTTTCTCTCATTCGCCCACACAGATGAAGATATCGAAAAAACAATCAATGCCTGCACCAGTGCATTGGAAAAAGTGAGCTAAAACCTATGAAAAATGAACTATTATTCGAATCCCTCTTAAACAAAAAAGAAAAGATTGCAGTAGTAGGTCTTGGTTATGTCGGTCTTCCGCTCGCTGTCCATCTGTCCAGACATTTTTCCGTTACAGGCTATGACGTCAATACCGACCGCATAGCTGAACTCCAGGCCGGCCATGACAGCACCAGGGAGGTCACTGACTCAGATCTACGATCATCAACGATGGATTTTACATCTGACCCCGAAGCGCTCTCTTCCTGCCGGCTTATGATTGTGGCTGTCCCCACACCCATATATGATGATGCCAAAATACCGGACCTCACATATATTCGAAGCGCCTCAACCACTGTTGGTAAATACCTTTCACGAGGCTCCTGCGTAGTTTTTGAATCAACAGTCTATCCGGGAGTAACGGAAGACATCTGTGTTCCCATCCTGGAAAAAGAATCCGGCTTGAAATTCGGTAAAGACTTCTCCGTAGGATACTCTCCCGAGAGGATCAATCCGGGCGACAGGATTAATACTTTCGAGACAATCACAAAAATCGTCTCCGCATCCGACCCGAACACCCTGAACCTGCTAACACAGGTCTATGGAAGGGTTGTGAAGGCCGGCATTCATCAAATTTCTTCTATAAAGGTGGCGGAAGCGGCCAAGGTTATTGAAAATACACAGAGAGACATCAATATCGCCCTCATGAATGAGCTCTCCATAATCTTCAACCAGATGGGAATCGACACACTGGAAGTTCTGGAAGCGGCAGGCACTAAATGGAATTTTCTACCTTTCCGTCCCGGCCTCGTAGGCGGCCATTGTATCGGAGTGGATCCATATTATTTAACCTCCAAGGCCGAAGCTCTCGGTTATCACCCGCAGATGATCCTGGCCGGACGCCGCATCAATGACGGGATGGGAAAATATATAGCCGAACGAACTATCAAGATGCTCATTGCAGCAAACAAGCAGGTGAAAAATGCAAAGGTAGCAGTGCTTGGTCTCACATTTAAGGAGAATATTCCCGATTTACGCAATACAAAGGTGGTAGATATCATCAACGAACTAATAGACTATGGGGCCAGAGTCACTGTACATGATCCCCATGCCAGTGCCGAAGAAGCCTATCACCAATATGGCCTGAAACTCCAGCCTTTGGATGAGATTGAAGGAGTTGATGCGGTAATTCTGGCGGTTGCACACCGGGAGTATCAGGAACTCGGTCTTGCTAAAATTGCCGATTTCTGCTCAGACGGACATTCCCTCGTGGTAGATGTTAAAGGTATTTTCAACCACGAAGAAGCAAAAAAACTAAAGATAAGTTACTGGAGATTGTAAAAAACGTGAGAAAAATATTAGTCACAGGTGCAGCAGGCTTTATCGGATTCCATCTGTCTAAACGACTATTAGATATTGGCGATACCGTAGTCGGAATCGACAACCTGAACAGTTACTACGATGTTAATCTGAAAAAAGCACGCCTTGCCATTCTAAAGAACTACAGGAATTTCCATTTCACCAAAATGGATATAGCCAACCGGCAAGACATGAAAAAACTATTCCACCCGGACACCACCAATCAACCAGACAGACCAGACTACGTCATCCATTTAGCCGCCCAGGCCGGAGTTCGTTATTCCCTGGAGAATCCACACGCTTATATCGACAGCAACCTCGCCGGTTTCACAAATATCCTCGAAGGCTGCAGGTATAATAAGGTTAAACATCTCGTTTTTGCTTCATCAAGTTCCGTCTACGGTGCAAACACCAGGATGCCCTTTTCGATTCACCACAACGTCGATCATCCAATCAGCCTCTATGCCGCAACGAAAAAAGCAAATGAACTTATGGCACACACCTACGCGAGTCTTTATAATATCCCATGCACGGGACTGAGATTCTTCACTGTATATGGTCCCTGGGGAAGGCCCGACATGGCCATGTTTCTATTCACAAAAGCCATCCTGGAAGGAAGACCGATAGACGTATTCAACCACGGTAAAATGAAAAGAGACTTTACATACATAGACGACATTATAGAAGGCGTCGTCAGAATAACTGGCAAGATACCGCAACCGGACCCTGAATGGAGTGGAAACAACCCCGACCCCGGCACAAGTTTTGCCCCCTATAAAATTTACAATATAGGGAACAACAATCCGGTAGATCTGATGAATTTTATAAGTGTCCTTGAAGATTATCTCGGGAAAAAGGCCCAGAAAAACTTTCTTCCCATGCAACCCGGAGACGTACCGGCAACCTATGCCGACGTGGATGATTTAATGAAAGACGTTGGCTTCAAACCGAGCACCCCGATAGAAGAAGGCATCAGGAAATTTGTGGAGTGGTATAAGGAATATTATTTTGGGGATCATCTTCAAGCTTGACTTAAATTCTCAAAGATATTATTATGAATACATCCTTAAACACTGTTTGTTCTTGAAAAATATGGGGGCGAAACGGTTTCGACGGGGATAAGTGAAGCTGTAGTGGCATACCGAGGTTCCTACCGGCCTCGTTAAACAGGTAGGAAAAACGTAAACGCAGATAATTACGATTACGCTTTAGCCGCTTAAGACGGCTAACGTCCTCCTGATCTTTCCTGCCGGATCAGATAAGGGCGTCATTTAGACAGGATAGCCGATTTCATCCTCCTGGGGTGGGAAAGGCGAAAACTAAACAGGATAGTACCTGAGAAATCCTGCCTTTGGGAGCTCTGAGGTGCGAATTTAAAACAAAGGATATGTATGTAGAAGCTGCAGTGGAATATTTTCGGACGCGGGTTCGACTCCCGCCGCCTCCACCATGTTATAAGACTATTGTTGGGTTTCGCAAGTTCAACCCAACCTACTTCCTGATAGTAACCCCTTTTCATGGTAAATCAAATTTGATGGTTTCGCAAAAAGTACGCATTTCTGTCGTTTTGTCATTCCCGACCTGATCGGGAATCTATAACTGCGTATAATTACTGGATTCCCGTTTTCACGGGAATGACAAAATTGTGCATATTTCGACTTTTTACGAATGCATCAAAT
>JAYEGA010000056.1:0-11432 GCA_034658835.1 Thermodesulfobacteriota bacterium | reverse complement strand
AATCCTCCGCCTTCGGTACATTTACTATCTCACAACTTTAATAGGGCAAGGCTTCGGCCTTGCTTTGATAATTTTATCCGGGGAAAGGAAGGACCATGAGCATCAAGGAAAAGATTACCGAAATAGCAAAGAATGCCAGAAGTGCCGGCAATACCCTGGCAAACATCTCATCCGATGTGAAAAACAGAGCGCTTTTACAAATGGCAGAAGAATTGGTCGGACAGACTGACTACTTAGTTTCTGAAAATGCAAAGGATCTTGACTATGCCAGCAAAAAGGGTCTTTCAGCAGCAATGATAGACAGGCTCACCCTTAACGAGATGACGATAAAAGGGATTGCGAATGGTCTCAGGGAAGTCGCGGCCCTGCCCGATCCTGTTGGAAAGATCACTTCGATGTGGCGTAGACCCAATAATTTGCTTGTGGGGAGGATGAGGATTCCGCTTGGCGTTATAGGGATTATCTATGAATCTCGCCCAAATATTACAGCAGACGCTGCGGCGCTGTGCCTCAAGTCGGGAAATGCCGTCATCCTGAGAGGGGGTTCCGAAGCGATAAATTCCAATGTGGCCATTGCGAAGTTACTCCAGCAGGTTTTGCGGGATGTGGGGATTCCGAGTGGCGCCATACAGGTCATACCCGTAACTGACAGGGAAGCAGTAAATGTGATGCTTGAGCTTGAGGAATATATAGATCTCATCATCCCGAGAGGCGGGGAAGAGTTGATCAGAGCTGTCGTGAGTCAGTCAAAAATACCGGTTATCAAGCATTATAAAGGGGTCTGTCACATCTTTGTTGATATTAGTGCGGATCTCGACATGGCCATTAAAATATGCATGAACGCCAAAACCCAGAGGCCCGGCGTCTGTAATGCCATGGAGACCCTTCTTGTCCATAAGGATATCGCAGAAAAATTCCTGCCGGTGATGGCGGAAATTTTCCGTGAGGCGGGAGTTGTCCTGAAAGGGTGCGAGAAGACGAGGGCAATACTTCCTGATATAGAAGAGGCAATTGAGGATGACTGGTATGAGGAATATCTCGATCTTGTCCTGGCGATACGTGTCGTTGAAAGTATTGATGAAGCGACGACTCACATTGAAAAATATGGTTCCCTCC
Organism: Thermodesulfobacteriota bacterium; assembly: GCA_034658835.1. Taxonomy (GTDB): domain Bacteria; phylum Desulfobacterota; class Syntrophia; order Syntrophales; family JADFWA01; genus JAUSPI01. Next base: position 10,316 of record JAYEGA010000056.1, on the reverse strand, counting down.
ATACCGAATCGATTATAACCGGAGACTATAGTAATTCTCAGCGCTTTCTGAATGAGGTTAATTCCTCGACTGTTCTGGTCAATGCCTCCACAAGATTCAGCGACGGTTTCGAACTTGGTCTCGGGGCAGAGATAGGAATAAGCACGACAAAGCTCCACGCCTTTGGACCGATGGGTCTGGAAGAGCTGACAGCAACCAAGTTTATCATCTATGGTGACGGACAGGTAAGGACATGAAGTGGGGATTACTGGGAGGAACTTTTGATCCAATACATTTCGGCCACCTGAGATGCGCCCAGGAGGTCCTTGAGATATTTGAACTGGATAAAATTATATTTATTCCGGCCTTCCATCCACCCCTCAAGACGCGCAAGGATATCACCTCCTTTAGACATAGACAACGGATGGTCGAACTGGCTACCTCCGTAAACCAATTATTTTCAGCCTCTGACATAGAAGGAAGAAGAAAAGGTAAATCTTACTCCATTGAAACTGTAAAACACTTCCTTAAAGAACACGGTAAAGATCTGACACTTTTCTTCATCCTGGGGCAAGATGCCTTTCAGGGAATAAAGATGTGGAAAGACTGGGAAAAGTTGTTGCTGTTGTGTAATTTCGTTGTCATGACGAGACCGGGTTACAAGATCAAAAGGCTGCAAGAATTGCTTCCTCACGATTTTGCCTCTCAATTTAAATACAACAAAGACACAGATGGATTTAAAGGCCCTACTGGTCACTCTATATTTTTCAGAGAGGTCACCTTCCTGGACATATCATCCACAGACATAAGAGACAGGGTTAAGAATGGGAAATCCATAAAGTATATTGCACCGGAGGTTGTCTGTGATTACATCTCGGAGCATTTACTATACAGGAGAGTAAAATGACTGGACTTTTTATCAGGTGGTTGATCTTGACGGCAGCGATAATATTTGCTTCCTACATTCTGGACGGTATTCATGTAAGCGGTTTCTTCTCCGCTTTCTTTGCAGCGGCCACACTGGGCATACTGAATGCCTTTTTCCGCCCAATTCTCATTATCCTTACACTTCCCATAAATATACTAAGCCTCGGCTTCTTTACATTTGTGATAAATGCACTGCTTTTGAAGATGGCCTCCGGTGTAATTTCCGGCTTTGATGTTTACGGATTCTGGACGGCGGTGTTCGGTTCCCTCATAATAAGTGTGGTAAGCTGGTTCCTCAGTTCCTTCATCAATGAGCACGGTCGTGTGGAGTACATTGACTTGAAGAAAAGAGATGACGACAGGTGGGAATGATGAATCTTACCCCGGCTATGAAACAGTATGTAGAAATCAAGGAAGAATATAAGGACTGCATTCTCTTTTTCAGGATGGGTGATTTTTATGAGATGTTTTTTGAGGATGCGATTGTTGCTTCCAAGGCCATGGAAATTACCCTGACTTCGAGAAACAAGGGGAAGGAGGACAGCATCCCCCTGTGCGGTATTCCATACCACGCGGCTCCATCCTATATAGCGAAGCTCATTGAAAAGGGATTTAAAGTAGCGATCTGCGAACAGGTGGAAGATCCGAAAAAAGCAAAAGGGATAGTCAAAAGAGAGGTTGTTCGTGTCGTAACACCGGGGCTGGTTGTTGATACCGACAACCTTCAGGCCAAGGAGAATAATTTTCTGGCCGGGTTTTCAATAAGAGAGGACACATTTGGACTAGCCTTTGTCGATATATCTACCGGTGAGTTCCGTGTGGCCGAATCAAGTGACAGGAAGTTCTTTCTGAATGAGATCACCGGCCTCGATTTCAAAGAGATCATTGTAGAAGAGAATTTGAAGGAAAGCAGTATTCTGAAGACATTTTCGGGGTGCGTGGCGAACTGTTTCCCTTCCGATTATTTTGATCATGATGCGGCAGTTGCCATTCTCAGAGAGTATTTTTCTGAAGATGTTTTAGCTGAAATTGATGTCGAAGGTCACCCGGCAATGGCAGAAGCGGCCGGTGCGGTTCTCCGGTATGTAACGGAGACACAGAAAGACCACCTCGTCCATATCAATGATATCAAATGGTATGATACGGCCGGCTACCTTATGCTGGATGATGTCGTTAGGAGAAACCTGGAGCTGTTCACCACAATTGCCGATAACACAAAGTCTGGTTCCCTCTTCAACGTTCTTGATGAGACAACTACCGCCATGGGCGGCAGGAGACTTCGCTGGTGGTTCAATTATCCCCTCATTGATACTGAAAATATAAGAGAAAGGTTGGCCGCTGTATCTGAGATAAAGGAGAGCCATCTGTTCCGGGAAGATCTGCGCAAAGCCCTTTCAGGTGTTTACGATCTGGAGAGACTGACAAGCAGGATATCGATGAAGGTTGCCAATGGCCGGGATTTGATTGCGCTGAAGGCCTCCCTGCAGGCACTACCCGGTATAAGGGAGTTGCTTTCCGATGCGGATTCTCCTCTTGTCTCTTCGATTTATGAAGGAATTGATGAGATGCGAGCTGTTGCCGCCCTGATTGAGAAGTCTATCGACTCCGATCCCCCTCTTGCCCTTCGAGAGGGGGGCATCATAAAAGAGGGTTATGACAGTGAGCTGGATGAATTGATCTCGCTTACAAGGGATGGCAAGAGATGGATAGCAACTCTTGAGGAAAAGGAGCGTAAGAGAACGGGAATCAATTCTCTCAAGGTGGGATACAACAATGTATTCGGGTATTATATAGAAGTTACAAAGACCAACACCGACCTCGTCCCCGATGATTATATCAGAAAACAGACCCTGGTAAATGCCGAGAGATATATAAATCAGGAACTGAAAGGGTATGAATACACAATTCTCAATGCCGAGGATAAAAGGAAAGAGAGGGAATACGAACTCTTTGGAACGATAAGGGGTGAGATAGCGAAAGAGATTAAGAGGATTCAGAAAACGGCTTCACTTCTCGCCGATCTTGATGCCATTGTCTCCCTGGCCGAGGTAGCTGAAAAATATAATTACTGCTGTCCCCGCGTGGATGATGAAGATGTAATTGAGATAAAAGATGGAAGACATCCGGTTGTGGAAAGGATGCCCTTGACTGAAGGATTTGTGCCGAATGATACTTTCCTTGATTGTGATAAGAACCGGTTTCTCATCATTACCGGTCCCAATATGGCGGGTAAATCTACATATATAAGGCAGGTGGCTCTTATAGTACTGATGGCCCAGATGGGCAGCTTTGTGCCGGCATCTGAGGCAAGGACAGGCATTGTCGACAGGATATTCACCCGTGTCGGCGCAACGGATAGTCTGGCCAGAGGGCAAAGCACCTTTATGGTGGAGATGAACGAGGTAGCTCATATCCTGAAGAATGCCACAAAAAAAAGTTTAGTCCTTCTCGACGAAGTGGGAAGGGGAACAAGTACCTTTGATGGTCTCAGCATTGCCTGGGCAGTAGCGGAATATATCCATGACTCAAACCATATCGGCGCTCGTACCCTCTTTGCCACACACTATCACCATCTGACGGATATGGCCTTAACAGGGGAAGGGATCAAGAATTTCAATGTTGCAGTGAAGGAGTGGGGCGACAGGATAATATTTCTGAGGAAGATCGTGGAGGGGGGCACAAACAGAAGCTATGGTATTCAGGTTGCCCGCCTTGCAGGGGTCCCCGAAGAAGTTCTCTTGAGGGCAAAGGAGGTCCTGGAAAATCTGGAGAAGGGGGAACTGGATGAGGTTGGGATGCCGAAGATAGCCCCGGGGAAGGATAAAGAAAAAAGGGGCCAGTTAAGCCTGTTTATAGACGAAGAGGATCATGTGTTAAATGAACTCAAAGAGCTTAACATTGATAATATGACACCAATAGAAGCATTGCATATGATAAATGAATGGCAAACTAAGATGAAAGGTGATAAGTGAATAAATACTCAGGCATGAGTATTTACGAGTCACAAAACACCAAAGGCACAGAGGCACAAAGAAAGGAAAAAAACAGTTTCATTAGTCAAGTTCAATTGGTTTTATTCGTTACCCAAATTAAATGTGGAGGCAACATTATGAAAAAGTATCTTGCAATGATATCGTGTTTTATTATTCTGGCAATTGTTTCTGGCAATTGTTTCTGGATGCACCACGATCTATAAAACAGCTATGGATGAACGTAACGTGCAAACTATTGCCAGTGATGATAAAATAGTGGTAACTATTTCAAAGAGGTTTTTTGATGATGAAACAGTTAAAGTTCTTGATATTTCTGCAAACTGCTATAACGGTTATGTGTATTTAGTTGGTGAGTACGAAACGGGAAAAGAAAAGGAGAGAGTTATAGAAATTGCCAAAAAGGTAGAAGGTGTGAAATCTGTAACTACTTACCTGCTCTCAAAGAAAAAGGGTGATCTCTGCAAAACATCGGATAATCTTGCAATAACCGCAAAAGTAAAGACGAAGCTAATTAAAGACAAGGAAATCTGGTCGACAAACGTTGGTGTAAAGACGGTTCAATGCAACGTGGTTCTTTTGGGTATTGTCGGCTCGAAAGAAGAAATCCGTAAAGCTATTGCCCACGCTAAGAGCGTAGAAGGTGTACGAAGCGTCAAGTCTTTCTTGAAATCCGCGAAGTAATCACCTCATACACACTCTGTATACCTGTTTAAAGTCTGTAAAACCATCGATCACCTTCAATATACCATCCTGAAGGAGGGTGATCATACCTTCTGAGATGGCTGTGTCGCGTATTTCTTCAACCATCGCATGTTTCTGAATCAATCTTTTGACGTCATCTGTTGCAACAAGCACTTCATGAATACCCATCCTGCCCCTGTATCCCGTATTATTGCATTCACTGCAACCCTTTGAACGGCATAATTTGAAATTATCGTTGTAAGGAATATTGAGTTTCGAGAACAGTTCGTCTCCGTAACTGCCTGTTATTTCATCATACTCTTCCTTTGAGGGATGGTACTCCTCCTTACACTTACTACAGAGTGTTCTTACCAGTCTTTGCGCAAGTATGCAAAGGAGAGAATCGGCGAAATTGAGAGGGTCTATTCCCATATCAAGAAGCCGGACAATGGTCTCCGGGGCACTGTTGGTGTGAAGGGTAGAAAAAACAAGATGCCCGGTGAGTGATGCCTCAACACCGATTTTGGAGGTTTCAAAATCCCTCATCTCTCCCACCATGATGATATCCGGATCAGCTCTCAGGAAAGCGCGCATGGCATGGCTGAAGTCAAAGCCGATCTTGGGGTTGACCTGTACCTGACGGAGACCGTATTGTGTAATTTCGACTGGATCTTCTGCTGTCCATATCTTCTTTTCCGGTGTGTTGATATGATGTAGTGCGGCATGAAGGGTTGTGGTCTTTCCTGACCCCGTCGGACCGACAACAAGAATCATCCCGTATGGTCTTTCAATTGTTCCCAGGAAGCTTTCATAATTGCGCGGAGACATGCCCATTTTTTCAAGCGGCATGGTCTCGCCCTTGGCGAGAATTCGCATTACCACATCCTCTTGACTTCCCTGTGTGGGCACGGTTGCAATACGCAACTCGATTTCTTCACCCCTTCCCCTCCTGAATTTTATCTTACCATCCTGTGGGAGTCTCCGTTCCGTTATATCAAGATTAGACATTATCTTGAGCCTCGAAACGACTGCTGCCTTATAACTGTAGGGAAGGGTTTGATAAACCGCACAATCACCATCAACCCTGAATCTTACTTCAACATTCTTCTTTTCCGTATTGGCTTCAATATGAATATCGGAGGCGTTTTGCAGATATCCATCATTTATAATCTTGTTGACAAGCTGCATGATCACGCTGTCCGATTCTGTAATTACTTCATCACCTTCTTCCTCAGCGGTTTCTTCGTCCTCGTCGAGCATCCCGAGTATCTCACTTATCGACGTATCACTTTCTGGAGATTGAAAAAAGCGATTGATGAATTTCAGTATATCTTCTTTTATAGAAACATCGTACTCAATCGATTTTGTTCTCAAGAGGCTTTCGATCATATCCCTCTTTAGGATATTATTAGGATCGTCAACAATCACCCTGATTTTTCCGTCTTTCTTTTCAAGGGGAACCCATAACTCGCGGCGGAGATATTCTCTCCTCAGGTTTCTCAGCAAATCTCCAGGTATCGGGTATTTATCGTTGAATTGCACGAACTTGCAATGATAAAACTCTTGGAGGGATTTCCCTATATCCTCTTTTGAAACCTTGTATTTTGTTATCAGCAGATTTTCCACGGCTTCTTTATTTTTCCTGGCTTCATCCCAGGCACTTTCCAGATCCGCATCCTTCATAAGACCCTGGGCTACAAGGTAATCAAATTTCGTTTTCCTCTTCCTGGCTACCCTTTGTTGATTGTAAAAGGCAATCCCCAGAACATCAGCTATCTTCTCCAGAAAGCCCTGTTCCTCAATGGAAAATTTGCCACTTCCTTTTTTGTTGATTATCTGAATAACGCCCATCGGGACACATTTGTAAAGGATCGGAACAGCCAGTATTTGCGCTGTTCTGTAATCCGTTTTTTTATCCCAGCTGTCATCGAAGGTTATGTCTTCATCAATTCTTCTTAATTCTTCCACGTCGTAAGCATCGGCAATATTGACGGCTCTTCTTGTATTGGCCACGTAGCCGGCAATGCTTTCATTGTTGATAGGTAACCTGATTTCTTTTAACGCAGATCCTGCAAGAAACGTGGAGTAGATTTCATTTCTTACCTGGTCCACCACATATATAGTAATTGAATAGGCATCAAAGAGGTTTAAAATGCCGTCTTTAAGGTCCACCAGTATCTGTCTTATATTCTCAGCGGCATTGATGCGATTGGTAATATCCTGCAACGCTTTATGAAGGGAGAGCTTTTCGTGCAGTTCTTCTATATCTTGATGTTTTACCTCTCGATGTTCTGTCCTGTCTTCCATCTTCCTACCTTCTCCGGCTTTTACAAACTTTATTATATTAAAGCAGATTTCAAATATTATCAATAGAAAAATATCGATTTTCCAGGGGAAGAAATATAAAAGATTGAATATTATTATTGATTTGCTAAAATAAATGGTGTATTTTCAGAGAAAAGAGGGTAGCCAACATGGGAGATAATAATAAAATGGGAAGTATTTTCCTGAAAGAGTTTGTAAGGGCGATTCCGTGGGGAATTGTGATTCTAACAGGAACCCAGATATATCTAAAATGGCTGAATGATTGGTTCTAATGGAAATCCTATTTGTCTGTGCCGGTAATATCTGTCGGAGTTTTATGGCAGAACGAATCCTCAGAAAAAAGCTTATGGAGAATAATTGCAACTATGTAGAGATTTCCTCGGCGGCCCTCTACAATATAGAGGGTGTACCTGGTGATCCCAAGGCAGTAGAAATGTTGATTGAAAAGGGATTCAATGGCTACAGTCATAAATCAAAGTTGTTAACGGAAGATATGGTGGCGGGAGCAGACAAGATAATTGTAATGGAAAGTGTCCAGAAAAAGATGATTATTGACAGATATCCCGATGCAAAAGGTAAAATCTATCTCCTCAAATCATTTTCGGGAGATGACCACGAATCACATAAAGATATCAAGGATCCTTATGGACTTTCAGATTACCACTACAGGCTTTGCTTTGCAGAAATTTATATGGCCGTTGAAGGTTTGGTGAAAAAATGTATTTAGAATACTGGGGTTTTGAAAAATATCCATTTGAAAATGTGACAGATCCGGAATTTATGTACTACTCCCAAGAACATGAGGAGGCTCTGCTACGGCTTTTCTACACGGCAAAAAGAAAGAAAGGTGCGGCCCTGCTTACCGGTGAGATTGGTTGTGGAAAGACCCTCTTAAGCAAAGTCTTCATTCAGCAACTTCCGGAAGCCGAATATGATGTGGGATTTATGATCAATCCGACCCTCGAACCCTTAGAATTCTTAAAGGAAATACTGAATCAACTCGGTCTGAATCCAGATACAAATTCAAAAGGAGACATTTTAGACCTTTTGAACAAAAAAATGCTGGATAATATGAAGTTGAACAAGACTACTCTGTTGATAATAGATGAGGCCCAGTTGGCTTACAGCGAGACCTTTGAAGAGATGCGTCTACTTTTAAATTTTCAGTCAAACGATAGATTCCTGTTGACGCTCATTCTTATCGGACAGCCAGAATTAAGGGATATTATAAAAGGGATTGAACAACTTAATCAGAGGATTGCCATCAGGTATCACTTAAATCCACTTAATTTTGAAGAGACGATAAAATACATTGCCTTCCGGTTGAAAAAGTCCGGCCTTACAAAAAATATATTTACCCGGCAGGCCTTGGATGAAGTATACCAATATTCACAGGGAATTCCGAGAAAGATCAACAACGTTTGTGACATAAGTTTTCTGATGGGATTCGGTGCGAAGGCAAAGAGTATAGACTCAAGGATTATCAAAGAGGCTATAGAGGATTTATCTTAGATGGAATTTCCTCCCTGGAAACACTGTCAACAATATACAGGAGGGGGGTTTCATCCAACTTTACCATACTTTTCTCAGTCAACACATTTTCCTTACCGTCAAAGAGAAGTTTGACTACCGGTTTCATGGGATTTTCCTCATTGGTGTCAACGACGACACCTGTAGTCTTATTGTTGAGCTTTACATAGCTTCCTACCGGGTAGAGGGATATCTCCTTAATAAAAGCTTTTATTATCTTTGAGGAAAAGAGAAGATTTTTTGACCAGATCAACTCCCTGACCGACGTATGTTGCATCATTGCTTTTCTATGAGGGCGGTTGCTAATCATCGCCACGTAGGTATCAACCATACCTGTTATCTTTGCATATTCGCATATTTCGTCACCTTTAAGTCCTCGTGGATAACCCTGGCCATTTTCCCTTTCATGGTGTTCGTATGCCACACGATGAAGCAAGGGATGTTCCTCTTTAAACATGGACAGGATATCTCTCCCTGTCTCCGGATGTTTTCGGATAAGAGTCACTTCGGAATCGTTTAATTCCCCCTTCTTTTTAATTATATCCTCCGGAACCATGAACATCCCCACGTCATAAAGTAGTGCAGAAAGTCCGAGTTCGAGAAGTTCTGTTTTGGAATACCCCATACTTTGACCAATCTTGAGGACACATGCAAGAATGTTGGTAGGGTAAGAAATAAGATAATCTTCCTCATAACTGAAATGAACAGCATATTGGTAAATTTTCTTAATCATATCCGGCATATCAACAATTTTGCCGATCATGATAAGGGCCGGCTCAATCTCGAAAAGCTTATTATCTACAACCCTCGCCCTGACCTCTTTAATATAATTATGGAAGGCCAAACAAGTTTTTCTTGTTTTTTCAATATCTTGCCTGGTTTCAGGAACAGCGATCTCTTTATCAATTGATGACCTGAGTTCTTCTAAATTGCTGAAGCGGAAAGGTTCGGATTGCCTTTCAGATTCTTTTGGCCTGTCAGATTCTTTTTCTTTAGTTGCACCGTTCTTAACGATGTCAGAAAATCTAACCATAGCAATATACCTTTAAAAAATATTTCGAGATCTTTGAAAGTAAAACTTCTTTATTATAATATGCCTGGTATCAAAATTCAAGGTCAATATTCCCTCCCCCAAATAGACATTGATCCTTCCAACACAGTAGGACAGGCGTCCCGCCTGTCCATACAGGTAAATCGCTTAGACAGCCGAGACGGCTGTCCTACGGGATGGGGAAGACAGCCTTTATTTTCAATGTTTATTGGGGGGGGTTATAGGAAATAGTCTGTAGTTAGAAAGCAGTAAATACTCTTACCTTCCCCTTTTCGACCATGCCTCTTGATAAAGTCTTCCTATACAGAGGAAAACAGCAAGCATGAACAATCCTAACATGAAGGAGGGAGCAGTATTAAACTTTCCGTCCAGCCAATACCCTACATAGAGAAAGAGAAATGAGGAAATAACAAGAACAAACCCCCATGCACTTAAAATCAATATATGGGAATATGCCGATGTCTTATCTTTTGTGTTCTTTGTTAGCAACATTGTCTCGTCCCCCTTTCTCCAGAAAAATAAGGTTGAAAGCAAGTTCCCCGCCCTACCGGATGAGGAACTCACCACTTAGCTGACAATAGTTCTGATACTATCTATGACCGGTGAGGTAAAGAGAACAATTAGAACAGTATAGAGCGCAAAGGAACCGATAGCCTCACTGAGATACATCTTCTCATATTTGTGCTTAAGAGAGATGATGATCAAACCACCAACAATCAAACATCCCAGATGGAAGTAGGGAAAATTGCTCGCCCCCGTTGCTGCATATTCGGCATACCCGAATGTAGCTGTAGTCAGAACCACAAAACCCGCAATTAACATCGTAGAAA
>JAYEGA010000055.1:0-11548 GCA_034658835.1 Thermodesulfobacteriota bacterium | reverse complement strand
AATTTGACTAACCATCTCTTAGTTCTTGATAATCTATCACCCTTTTGCTAATTTCAAAATTCGTTTGAGCAAAATACGTATACGTTTAGGGAAAACAAAGAATATGGATAACATCCGTATCAAAGCAGGAAAATTTGCATACGAGATAATCAAGGATGGCGGTTTTCATTTCGACTGTGTTACCACCTATGTCGGGCCTGCTGTGGGTCCCAGATGGCTGGTGGCCGGCGGCTTTGACTTGACCCTCCTGCAAAATGAAATACTGGGGGGATCGAAACCGGTGCTTTTAGCCGGCTCATCCGCGGGTGCATGGCGGTTTGCCGCCTGGATGCAGCCGGAGCCTGTTGAAAGTTACCGTAAACTCATGGATGCATACATCTCCATGCGGTATGACAGAACAGATACCCCGATAACCATTCAAGAATCAATATGCAACGTTGTAAACGCATATCTTGAAGATGACGCAATCCCATTTGCACTGGCCGATAAAAGGTATCGTCTGGCAGTTACAACAGCCCGGGCCAAACACCTCTTTGCCTCCGATGGATGGATACAAAAAGCGGGTTTTGGGACTGCCTTTTTGCTCAATGCCATGAATCGTTCCTGGTTGCGCGGTTTTGTCCAGCGAGTGATCTTTTACACCGGTCCGCTGCCCCCACATTTCTGTCTGCAGGATCACTTTGAGGGACAGGCTATTTCGCTGAATGAGGCGAATTTCAAGTATGCTGTTCTCGCATCAGGGGCTATTCCTCTAATCATCACAGGCATTAAAAATATATACGGTGCGCCAACCGGCACTTACAGGGATGGGGGGCTGGTCGATTATCATCTTAACCAGAAATATGCGGTAAAAAAAGAGGACATCACTCTCTTTTTTCACCATCAGGAACGTATCATACCCGGCTGGCTGGATAAAAGGCTGAGATATCGCAGACCGTCATACAGTGCTCTGGAGAATGTTTTAATGATTTATCCTTCCGAGAATTTTATCCGGAAACTCCCGGGTGGCAAAATACCCGATCGTGATGACTTTAAAATATTTGTCGATGATCCGGAAACCCGGATAAAAAACTGGTGGCGGGCTGTTGATCTCAGTGCCCCACTCGGTGAACAGTTCCTGGAACTGGTGGAAAGCAGAAAAATCAGAGATATTGTAGAGAGAATGTAAGAATGGTTGTATGAAAGTTCAGGCAAATAGAAGTGACAATTTATGAATAACAAGACAGACAATTCACTTTTGAAATCTATATTGAAAGTTGCAAGACAACTGGAAATCGAAACTTGTCTGGAGTTTGACACGGATATTCTTATTCCGGAACAGAGGATAAGAGATCTTTGTTCTGAGGATAAGTGCAAAAATTTTGGCAAACATTATATGTGCCCGCCATATGTTGGCTCACTAAAAGAACATAAAGAACGACTGAAAAGATACAAACATGGCATATTGCTCCAATATTCCAGGCCACTGAAGGTAAATAAAGATCGTGAGGGTGCGGAAAAAGCTAAAGTGGATTTCCACTACAAAATTCTTCAACTTGAAGACTTTTTAAGGGACAAAGGGATAAAAGATGTCTGGGGGATGATCGGCGGAAGTTGTTATCTGTGCGGCGAATGTGAGGCAAGATTTGGCAGGTCCTGCCCTTATCCCGATAAGGCAAGAATGTCATTGGAATCGATAGCGATTGATGTTCTTGCCTTGCTGGACAGGTTTGGTTTGGACAATAAATTCTATGCCGACAGGATAACATGGACAGGGTGTATACTTATAAGCAGTCAGCTATCAGCAAACAGCCATCAGCAGAACAAAGAGTAAGCGTTCAGTTTTCAAGCATCCAGCATCAGTTTCGAGGAGTGTCCAACCTGACCTTTTGCTTTTGCTGAAAGCTGACTGCTGACAACTGAATTCTTATTCATTACGCATATCATAGATTTCAACTCCTGGCGGTGGTGTGAATATAAAAAAAGTGTCGGGGAGTTTAGGGCCTGTCTTCATATCCTTGAATGTAATTCGGGTAACGTTTCCATAGATGTCGGTAAGAGCAAATTCCATTATCTGGAAATCGTTCCTGTTCACGACAAGCAATATTTTTTCAATACCGGCATCGAAACCTTTGGGGATTAAGTCAAGGAGATAATTTCCTTCTTCATTGGCAGGGCTGGGTCGGGAAAAGTTAATTTGAAAATCATCCTTGAGTTTTCCTATGCCGGAAAGAAATCTTATTGTCAGTTTTGAATTGAAGATTTCTTTAGCATCTTGGATATAAACGAGGTTATCCTCTGCAATATAGAACCATGCTTTTTGGGGATTTACCACCAGTTCTTTTGAATCCGGTTTGCTGTAAACCCAGCGCATCCTTTTCGGTTTTCTGAAATATACTATTCCTTCTTCCGTCTCAGTTTTGTTGATGGATTTAATGGTTGCTTTCTGGATGAACCTTGCCTCGATATTTTTTGCCCTTTCATAATTTTCCTGCAATTTTATTATCAGATTATTCAGTGATATGGATTCTGCATGTACCGGTAAAACAAGAAAAAATAGCAGCAGCCATCCTGCCATCATAAATTTTTTGCAAAAAATCATATTAAAAAACCCGAAACTGGCATACTTTTTTGGATAGTTAATAACTATACTTAAAAAACAGAACAATACGTATAGGTTAGGAACAGAACAATGTATCGTGCTGTAATAATTGAACTTATTTTTTGCTTAAACCATATGCAATCTGGTATAAGATGGCAAGAATTTAGCACTTACCCCCCTTATTAACAAAGTTATCAACAGATGTATCCACATACCTGTGGATGTAAACTACGATATCTTTATCCTCCACCCAAATGGGTCCTCTTTTTCCCCGTATTGAACCTGGAGTATCTCGTTATACAGCCTTTCAGTCAGTGGACCTATTCCCCCATTATTGATGACATGTTCTTTCCCTTTGTAATATATTTGTCCCACGGGAGAGATAATCGCAGCAGTTCCTGAAGCGAAGACTTCTTTTAGGCTCTCATCGGCAGATGCCGCGAGAATTTCATCTATAGACAACTGTTTTTCCGATACACTGAAACCCCAGCTCCTTGCTGTCTGAATCACGGAATCCCGTGTAATGCCGGGAAGAATAGCCCCTGAAAGGGGAGGGGTTATAAGTTCTTCACCTATCAAAAAGAAGATGTTACTTGTTCCAACCTCTTCAACATATTTTCTTTCAATGGCATCTAGCCACAGTACCTGTGTATACCCCATTTCACCTGCCAGTTTACCTGCATACAGACTGGCAGCATAATTACCGGCCGCTTTACAATATCCTATTCCGCCGCGCACCGATCGGACATGTTCCTCACTGACATATATCTTAGTCGGACCGAAACCCTCCTGATAATATGCGCCCACAGGTCCAACAATAATAAAAAACAGATATTCACTGGAAGCGTGGAGACCGAGAGCCGCCTCAGTAGCGATCATAGTCGGCCGTATGTAGAGAGATGTACCACTGCCATGAGGTATCCAGTCTTTCTCCAGGAGAACCAGTTTTTTCAGCGCTTCCATGACAAAGTCAATCTCCACTTCAGGCATGCAGAGCCTCTCGGCAGAAACGTTGAAACGTTTAAAATTATCTTCAGGTCTGAAGAGGTAAATTGAATCGTCCTTTCCACGATAAGCCTTCATGCCTTCAAAGATTTCCTGTCCATAGTGGAGACACATCGCCGTGGGATCAAGACTGAGCATTCTGTAAGGTTCTATGGCAGCATCATACCATCCCTTTTCATTATGGTATTTCATGGTGAAAAAATGATCGGTAAATATTTCGCCGAACCCCAATTTAGATTCATCAGCAGGTTTTGCCTTCATTTTTTCCGGGGCAACTTGTGTAATTTTAAGCTCCATACCTGTTTTCCTCCTTGTAATATAACGATGAAGTGTAACTGCCCGGCAGACTATTACACAAGAGGAGATTTATGTAAAGTGTTGAATGAGACCTTTGAAAAATGTTCAATTTCGTCCAAGTTCAAGGAAGGCGAAAACTTTAACCGCAGGAATACATTGAGTATTTTGAGGATTAAAATTTGAGCCTGACGCCGAAATTGAGCGAAGGGGGGCGTTTTGCAAAGGTCTCTGAATATCAGCCCGTGCAAACTCCTACCTGTAAGCTGCGAGGGCAAATCGAACTACGATATCAAGTAGTTATAAAGGATGGGCAGGCCGAGGCATTTTCTTTTCTGATAAATGGAATCAAAGTTTAAAAAAATCTTCAATTCATGCTATAAATAACACTATCACAGTCAACGATCACCATGATCCCTTCTGTCTGTAACATTTATTTATGAGTCAACGGGGGGCTAATATATGACTAAAAATGAAAAAATATGGAGTTCGTCTGCGTTAGAAGCCAATTTAGAGAAAACCTCTGTCGCTGTTACAATCTCAGAAAAGCATAAGCCTCTCCTTGCAATCGTTAAAGATTCGCATGGTATTCATAAACGAACAAAAGAATTTTTGGAGGAATTGAATCATCCATACATTAACTGGAAATATGTCGTAGAACAACTAAGAACAATTTCTTTGACTGATTTTTACCATCATAACTTCCATCCAGATGGGGAAAAAGCTATACAGATTGTCATCGGAATTTATTTAGATCTTATAAGTCAAACAAGAGATGAGTCTGTGAAAAAAACAGGGATAGACGATCTTTTTGACTATATTCAACAAATTTTATCAGACAGTGGCGAACATTTATCAAGAAATTTACCGTTAGTTTTTCAAGTTTTTGACTTTCTTGTTCAAATTTTTCTGGAAAATCCCTATATTCTTAAGGAAAAATCGAAGGATTTAAAATCAATTTTAAAAATTTTAGTCAATCATGATATAGCGGTTCAAGTTGAAAATCTAAAAAAGCTTTTTTACCTGGTTTTTAAGTCAACATATGACTATTGGTTAAACCAGCCAGACCCCAAAGATTGGATCGATGATAGTGGCGAAAACAGGGAAGCCCTTTTAAATTTCAAAAAGCTCATTTTTCCTATTAGTCATTTTAATCTGAAAACGTTACTTGGTGATCTTGAAGAAATTAATCAATCAGTTGACTGTAAGGGATGGGAAGCGATAACGCAATATCTGCAATTGCCTGATTATTACCAAATATTAAATGGATATCTAAGAGTTGCAGATGAGCTTGAGCGATCAGATGCTTATACAGGGCATCAGCATTATGTCAGGCTGAATTTTCTGTTTAAGATTTTTAATCTTACCGGTCTATCTGATATTCACCGTGAGACTTTAATCGAGATAAATCGTTCCCTCAGCAGGGTTTTTACAGAAAAGCCGCATCAAGAGTTGAATGAGTTTATCAAAAAGGCGTTTTATTTGCTTCGACAAAGCAGTGCGCACTATAAATACCCGGATACAACTATCAATTGTATCAATACTATTGCAAAAGAAACATTCAAACTGAACAATCATCAATTGGTCGATACTTTCATCGAGCAGATTATCCTTTTTGGATTTCAATCGCCTGATATTCAAGGTATAACCACGGATTGGGAGGTGAAATTCAACCTTCTCCATGTTCAGAATATTCGATCCTGGTTGGAGATTATCTCCATGAATCCCCGCTGGACTAAAAGATTATTAGCAGCGCTTATTATTAATCTTAAAATAGGCGGCATTTTTGTCCGTGATACTGACCTTCTGCAAAAGGATATTTCGGCGCTTTTGAATTCCGATATTTCCCCCGCCCGTAATTTGGTTATGCAGCTAACCAAACTCTTGCCTGTCTTTTTCAATGAAATCGGTGCTGAAGGAGAACTTCGTGACATTTCAACCAGAATGGACGACATTTCTTTTCGTCAAGATAAACTCATTCATTTTCTGCGAAAACAATCACATGTGGAAAGCAACAGCACGTTGGTCTCATTTGTGGAAAGCATGTTTCGCTTCTGGAATTCCTGTAACAAGAAGGAGATAAAAGAGTATTTACCTGACGAAATTTATGATCAAATTGATACTTCCGGCGAATACTTTGATGGAATGCATAAACTTTTCAAAACGATGTTCCGAAAAGTTAATCAAAAAACAAGTGCGTTTCTGGAATGGGATGAATCGAAAATTAAAATATCCATACAGAGAATTCGTCGTGTTCCGGAAAGGGATAAAGAAAGAGCCTTTCTCTTATTAAGATTTTATCAACTTTTATACAAGAAATATTATATAGGACATCTGGATTTAATAAAAGATTTAGAATCCTCTTTTCTTTTTGATAAAACAAAAATAGATGCTTTGCAGAGATTCTTACAACGCAGGAATTATTACAAAAGCCTGATCATCATTTTAGATTTCTTGAGTGTATTGAAAACACGCATTCTTTCATCTGAAAAGACAGAATCTTTCGAAAATATCTACCATAAAAGGCACATAGCTGCAGGGATTCCGTCCATGTATGGAACCTATCGCGAAGAAAAATTTGAGGCTTTAGGATTGTCTTTCCGGCTCCAAAGTCTTGCCACTGTTCTGTTCGAGGATATGATTAATGATTTAAACCATCAATTTATAACAAAGAGGACCCTTAAAGAAATTAATAAATATCTCTGGCTGTTTATCAAGGCGCTTCAGTTGGAAGGAATTGCTACTGAAGGTTTAGAGTCAAAAATGAAGTATTTTAACAGTGCGCTCAGGGTAAAGCGCTTTAGCATAGATCAGTATATAGACATCTTTCGTTTTCTTTCAAAAAGCATTCAAGATATTATCAGAGTTTATTATATCGATCCCCACCAAGCCAATCTGCCTGTCATTATTAGGCAATGTATTGAAAAAAAACAGGATGAGGGGAAAAGAAGCCTTTCTAAAATAGACGAAGAAACTGTCTATAAAATCTCAGAAAAATTTATCCGATCAATGATTACTTCCGCATTTGGGTTGCAAACGCTGGACAGTTTTGTCAGCAGCATAATCGGAACGCTAAGTGCTGAACATGCTAAATTTAAAGACCGCAGGCACATACTGAATATTCTCATGACCTATAATCCGGATATCACGATTCGCCCAATACACACAAAGCCTCAGAAGAGCGACGATCAAATTATTCTGGGGAACAAGGGATATTTCTTAAAGCAATTGGCATCGTTCAATTTTCCCGTTCCTCCAGGTTTTATTCTTACTACAGAAGCTTTTCGTTGCCTTGAGGCTGTTCTTGGATACGAGTATATCATGAAGGATATTAATGAACGCATTGATAAAGAAATATTAAAGCTCAACAATATTACAGGAAAAAATTTCGGTAATCCTGAAAATCCTTTACTTTTTTCTGTGAGAAGTGGATCAGCCATTTCTCTTCCAGGAATGATGAGTTCGTTTTTAAATGTAGGAATGAACGAAGATATCGCTGAAGGATTGAGCAAAAAGAAAGGCTATGGTTGGGCAGCATGGGACTGTTACCGAAGGTTTCTTCAGGCTTGGGGGATGTTTGAAGGATTGAACCGCAATTTTTTTGATGAAATTATGGATCAATTTAAGAGAAAATATAATATTTTAAAGAAATTACGGTTTATGCCGAATCAAATGAAGGAAATAGCCATAGCATACAAGCAGGAGCTGCTCAGAAATGGAATAGATATAGAAGATGATCCTCGCAAACAATTAGAAAAAGCCATATTAAAAGTATTGGAGTCCTGGTATTCTTCTCGGGCAAGATTATACCGGCAGGAGCTGAATATTTCTGATGAATGGGGAACCGCAGTGATCATCCAGGCAATGGTTTTGGGTAATTTAAATGAAAGATCAGGCTCTGGTGTGGTTTTTACCCGACACCCTAAAGGTTCGTCTACTTCAGTAACGCTTAATGGAGACTTTATATTCGGGATTCAGGGAGATGATATCGTTTCCGGTCTTGTAGAGACTTATCCGATTTCAGAAGCCCAGAGAAAAGCTGAAAAGAAAGATTATAATATTTCGCTGGAAAAAGATTTTCCGGAAGTGTTTTCTGAACTAAAGCAAATCGCAGAAGTGTTGATTTACGAAAACGGATATGTCCATCAGGAGGTTGAATTTACTTTTGTAAATGATTCAAAAGATGGCCTTTATATTCTCCAGACACGAGACATGTCTTCTATGGAGTCAATGGAATTAAAGCATTTTGCCGAGTCGAAAAAGCTGGAAACGTCTTTGTTGGGAGTTGGTATCGGAGTTGGCGGCGGTGCGATTTGTGGAAGAGTGGTTTTTTCAGATGAAGAAATTAAAGTTTTAAGAAAAAAGGAACCGGGGACACACCTTATCTTGATTCGTCCAGATACTGTTCCGGAAGACATCGGATTGGTTTGTCAAGTCGATGGATTGCTTACTGCCAAAGGCGGAAGTACTTCACATGCTGCTGTAACCATTCCTCAGCTTAATAAAGTCGGTGTTGTTGGTTTGAAAAGTTTGAAGGTTTATGAGCGGGATGGTTTTATTAAAATCAATGATCGTAAATTAGAATGCGGTGATTTTATCAGCATTGACGGATGGAGCGGCGCTGTTTATTTAGGTAAACAGCGTATTAAGTCAACAGACACGCATAGAGTAAAGATATAAGAAGAACATATAATAATTTATTCAGAAAACTGAACTAATAAGCGAGCTTTCAGTTTTCCTACTTCAACATCTTGTGCACGTAAACTGCTAAATCTCCCATTCTATTTGTGTAGCTGCCATATTCATTGTCATACCAGCCAAATATTTTTGCATGAACAACGGGTATTTCCATTTTTTCCAGAGGAAAGGATTGCAGAAATTCTGGAGATACATCTGGAATTTGAGAAAGATCAACACTGATAAAGGCAATTCTGATATGATTGAATTGTCCTTCAATGACTACAGAAGCATTTATGCCGGAAACATCACTTGATACATTTTGTTCTTCTGAATAAACCAAAAGTCGCTCAGGATCATCTTCATATACCTTTTTATATATTTCATTGATTGTTTTGGTATCAATCAGACTGATTTTTCCATCCTCGCCCATTCGGCTTTGAAAACTTATATTTAAAATTATCAAAGATTCTGTTTTGACAGGAATCCGGACCGAATCTGCCATAAAGCCGATTTTTTTCACTTCGGGAATGACTTGAGCCAGGGCTTCAGCTGCATTAGTTGAGGTTAAAATAATGTTATCTAAAATGCTTCTGTCTTTTCTTAAGTCTTCTGCTCCGGCCTCAGGTACACCATCCAACACCTTTTGTGAGTTCGTCACAGCGTGGATGGTTGACATTGATGCAGTGAGGATGGAGTTCGTTTTTTCATTTTCTAAAAGAGGTTTTATCATGTGCGCAAGCGCTGTGGTTGTACATGATGCAGCTGAAATCAGGGTGTGCTTACCCGCGTCGAATGCTTGATGATTAATACCATAAATCAACGAGACAGCATCTTCTGGTATAGTTAGCGCTTTGTTTTTAATCCTAAAGGCGGATGAATTGATCACAATTTTTGCTCCGCCTAAATGATGCCCCTTTATGGATCCTTTTTCATCATCTGGTTTAGCCGTTGGATCTCTGAATTTACCTGTGCATTCCGCCACTACATCGACTCCATAATCGCGCCAGGGAATATCTTTGGGATTTCTCGCTTCTCTTAAGATAGTCACCGGGATTCCGTCAATTAATAGCTTGCCCTGTTTTTCATCAATAATTTTAATTATAGGTTCTGCATTTATTCCGTATAAGAATGTATGCATTAACCCATATGTTGAGTCTCTCTCTATCATCTGTGCAACAGCATCCAGCCCCGAGCCAATCTTTCTTCCATGATTGACAATAATTTCCTTAAAATATTTCCTCCCGATATGATGCCATAAAGTTAGCTTGCCAATTCTTCCCAAGCCATTAATGCCAAGGATTGACTTTTTCTCAGCAAATAAATCGACTTTACCCATTTATAACTCCATTCAGCATTGTCCGGTTAAGCTTTTTATATAGCGAATACTGTTAATTTTTTAAGTTGTTGGTGATCGGCCATGCTTTCGAGATTTCATAAGAATTCCCGTTTTGGTAGGGGAAGTATAGAGAAAAATATCCTTGTCTGTCAAGAGAAAGTGGCTACAAGATGTTGTGCCCGACTAAATCATTCTCCTATCAAGGCTTCTGTACTGGATGGCCTCTGATATATGATGGGATTGAATATTCTTTTCCTCTTCCAGATCAGCTATGGTTCTTGCCACCTTCAATATTCTGGTATATGCCCGTGCACTGAGACCGAGCTTATCTACCGCCATTTCAATCAACCGCTCTGAATCTTCATCAATCGGACAGAACTCCTTGATCTGCCTGTTGGACATCCGGGCATTACACATGGGATTCTGATTGCCAAACCTCTTCTTCTGCAAGTCTCTCGCTCTGTTAACCCGTTCACGAATTGACGTGGATGGTTCCCCACCGGACTCGGCAGCTAAGTCCCTGTACCTTATGGATGGAACATCTATATGTATGTCAATTCTGTCAAGAAGAGGTCCAGAGATCCTGGCCTGGTATTGACGTATCTGCTGAGGGGTGCATCTGCACTCCCTGTGTGGATCGGTATAGTAGCCGCAGGGGCACGGGTTCATTGCCGCCACCAGCATAAAGCTGGCAGGATATGTTGCCGTCATAGAAGATCTTGTTATGGTAACATTTCCATCCTCCAGGGGCTGTCTTAGAACCTCCAGAACATTCTTTTTGAATTCCGGGAGTTCATCGAGGAAGAGCACTCCATGATTGCTGGCTGCTTCCAAATAATAGCTGGCCCAACAGTTATTCAACCGATTCCGGTAATTCTGTAATCCCCCTATATCATTATTAAATATGCAACTCACGTGGCACTGATTAGACGACAAAATCTATTATGTTACCTAATGAGACCTGATTCCAAGGAAAGGGTAATTGTATGGCTGGTGAAAAAGATCAAAACGCAAAATCCAATGAATTGAGTAGGGCATGTCTGGAAATAAGCAAAATTAACTTTTCTGGAAACATCATACCAAAAAATTGGTTCAGGTCAATAAAATTCTCGTCAGGAAAAGCGGACCTGTTGGCAATTAATATCCTCTCGGAAATTGTCTACTGGTACAGACTGGAACAAGTTTGCGATGAAGCGACAGGAAAGGTGATTGTATATAAACAGAGGTTTAAGGCTGATAAGCTCCAGAGAAGTTACCAGAGCTTTGCCGATATGTTCGGGGTTTCAAAACGGCAGACGAAGGCAGCCATTGATCGCCTGAGGGAACAGGAATTCCTGAAAATGGAATTTAGAACCGTTCATAGTGGTAACGCTATAATGACTAATGTCCTTTTCCTGGAACCCGTACCCAAAAATGTCTTAAACATTACACACCCGCAACATACCGATCCTATTGACGATTGTCCCACCCTCCTACAATCAAATGTAAGAGGGTCCTACAATCAAACGCAGGAGGGTCCTACAATCAAACGTAGGACGTATACAAAGACTACTAATAAGATTACTACAAAGAATACAAATACTACTTCTTCTGAAGAAGAAGGGTCCTCCCCGCCTTCCCCCACACAAAAATTACCTTACAGTAAATTGGAT
>JAYEGA010000054.1:0-11584 GCA_034658835.1 Thermodesulfobacteriota bacterium | reverse complement strand
GGGATGAGGCGGCAATTACCATACAGAAAGAGGGATTTCCACTCTATTTTGTAGGCGGCAAGAGAGGGCAGCCCTTTGGCGTATTCAACAGCCATTTGATCAGTGATCCTATTACAAAGGACTGTTATGAGGTCGTTAAATCAGGTGCTACTATTGGATTTACACCCGATTTTCTGGGACTCGATATATCCGCTACGGTATATAAGGGCGAGGTACTCATGACTCACCTGGAAGAGGCAGGATATGGTTTTGGCGGATCAATAAGGACAGATGATACAGATCCAGGTTATTATGGAGATCAGACGGATGATGTAGAATCTTATATTGCCAATGTGACAATCTCACCCCTTGAGGGTCTCGACATCGGTGATTTAAGTGTTTCTGCCTATTTCGATTCCGAATCTGGGGATAATGAACGTAATAATACAGCAGGTGGAACAATCAGTTACCAGTACAATATATTTACCCTCGATGCAGAGTATATCAAGGCTTTGAAGAGGGAGAAAGGTGCTAATGGTATAGAGAATAAAGAATCTGCCTGGTTTGGCGCAATTGCCTTGCAGGTCATAGACCCGCTGGAGATAGCGCTTCGTTATGAGGGTTATGATGATGACATAACCGGCGATCAGGATGGCAATCTGGAAAACGCGTATTCCATTGGTGCCAACTATACACTTTTTGAGAAAGATAATTTTGCAACCACTCTTATGCTTCAATATCGCAGAGTCAACCTCGAAAAGGCAGCGGGAAGTACCGTTGATGATACTATAGATGAAGTCTTTGCCAGAGTGGCGATAGAGTTTTAATTTACGGGTAAAAACTGTTTAACATATGATGTCTGGTAAGCAGCAAGGGGAGATAGGCAAAAGAGACTGTGAAACGCAAATTTATTAGATGGAAGATGACAGGCATTCTATTGCTTGCTCCTTATTGCTTGCTGCCGGGTGGAAATTGGGGGGCCTTGGGGTCAGGTCTTGCAGTGCCAAGGCCCCTGACCCCAAGGCCTGTGTGTGGCAAAGAAAAGGGGGGAACATGTCGGAAGAAATTTTAGAAGCATTCAGGGAAAAGGAAACTTTCAATATATTTGAGTTAATGCTGAAGCTAAAAGTTGCTGAAATACGGTTTCCCCGCTCAAATGATTCACCTGCGTACGAGGGTTTAAGCAGTCGAAGCAGTATAAGAGGATTTTCCGGGGAGTTTTACATGATAAATGAGTAAAAAATTTTCAGCTTAAAGTTAGATATATCAAACATTATTAAAATAACAAAACAATTTGCTCAAAGGAAAGTTTGAGATAATGATGGAAAAGATTGAATGGGCAGTGTTTATCGGTAGTGTATCAGCAATGGCGATATACTTTTTGATAGCGCCGGTGATATTTGATTAACATCAGAAAGGAGAAAGACATGGATAAAGTAAGGGTGCCAATAAAGTTAATAAAATGCGAACATTGTGGCTTTTACCATTTTTTCCTGGGGCATATAACTCTGAACCTGACTGAGAAGCAATTGTGGGCTATAGGGAACATTATTAACCAGGTTCTTATTGATGTTAGGGAAAACGAATCGAATATGTCTGAAAATGTGGGTCAACGTAAGTGTAGCAATTTGGTTAATTAATCCCGGATTATACAAGGGAGAGGAGTGTATTGAACTTTTTACGAAGCCGCAAGGCTCGGCAGGTTAAATAAAAAAGGAGGTTAATTTAAATGGAAGCGCTTTTAAAAGAGATTGAACCTCAGGAAGAAAATTCCTGCAAGGTCTCAAATAAAAGGAAATCTCTCTGGGAGATCGATCACGTATACCTCTGTTCAATAGCAGGTACCTGTTTGACTATGTTTGAGCAGAAGAAAATATTGGCGAAAGAAAGGATTATGTATAAGCATCTCCGCCCGTTCAATATACATAGTATCATGCTTTCAAAGGCGAAAGAAGAGAATCGTATTTCCCGTCGTGTCAACGATCTCTTAAACCGGAAGTATCGGAAGGAAATACTGGAACTTTCAGATTGTGATGAAGACAGATTCTTATCAATCTGGGATGAGAAGATTAAGGCTGGAGAAGTTGGCGGACTTTACTGGGTGGCTTTAAGTTGCAGAGACTATACTGCTAAAACACTAAAGAGGCTTTTTGGAGATGTACATATGCTTTCCCATATTAACGGGGGTGAAGCAGGAAACTCTTTACAGGAGGTTGTCAGGATTAAAAAGGAAAATGAAAGGTTAAACAGGAAGTTGAAACAGGAAAAAGAGACAAGAAGGCAGATGAAGAGTGAAATAACCGCTCTTGAGAGGAATTCTGCTGAAATGGAGGCAAAATATAATAACACAATCGTTGAGAACAGAAGATTAGCCGAGGAGATGGAAGAAATTCGCTCTGACAGGCGAATTGATGAACTTGAAGTGGAAAACGCTGCCTTAAAAAACCGGTTAAATAAAGGTGAAGTTGAATTAAAAAAATATACAAGATTGGTTGAATCACTAAAAAACGAAAAGAAGAAAATGCTTTCAAATTTATCAGATCTGGAGGAGACCAACAATAACTTGAAAAGTGAACTTGATAATTCTGTCCAGCAATTTTTCGAAATATTTCAGAGGTGTGATGAGAAATGTCCCGCTTTTGATCTTTGCGCAAAAAGAATCTTGATTGTTGGTGGGATGACGAAAATCAGATCCCTCTATCGTGATTTAGTCGAGGAGAAGGGAGGGGTATTTGATTATCACGATGGCTATATGCGTGGCGGTGAAGGTGCTTTAGAGGAGAAAGTCAGGCGTTCTGATGTGGTGCTGTGTCCGGTCGATATCAACAGCCATAAAGCTTGTCTGGGCGTTAAGAAATTTTGTAAAAAGCTGCGGAAACCTTATCAGATGCTTTCAAGCTCAGGTTTGACCGGCATAACCCGGGCACTGGTGGACATAGTTGAGAAGTCCGAAGGTATAAGAATAGTTGGGAGGGGATCCTGATCATGGCCAGAAATTTCAGAATACAGATTTCTCAAAGGAATAATGATTTGTACCTGGATTTGAGAGGTGATTTTGATGGGGAAGACCGAAAGGTAGATTAACAAATAACATAATTAGGAGGAAGATCAATGAAAACATTGGTTGACGTGGGACTTCAGGAAAAAGTGACCATCAAGAGGATCGAAGGTGGGGATGAGATTAGAAGATACCTTGATAATCTGGATGTCAGAGAGGGGATAGAGATCAGGGTATTGGAACATGCACCAATACATGAACATCGAGGGGCTATTTCTCTTAAAGTGGACGGTGAGGAGATTGTCCTGGGGCGTGGAGTTGCTGATAAGGTGTATGTAGAAAAAGAAGGTCGGATGGTTCCTCTTCTTGAATTGGAGGAAGGTGACAGTGGTATCGTAAAGGCCTTCGGTGGTGGGAAAGATTTCCTGGACTGGGTCTCGCCTCTCGGAATTGAGGAGGATAAGGAAATTATCTTCTTGAGGCATCTACCCGAGGATACCCTCACCTTTGAAGTTGAGAGCAAGTCCATAAGTATGGGGGAAGGACAGGCATCCAAGATCATGGTCGAGAGTGAGGGAAAAATTATCCAGGCGAATTACCTGCAGGAAGGTAAAAGGGGAAAGGTCAATTCCTTTACCGGTGGTGTCTCCATCAGGGAAGGGCTGGAGCAGACAGACATCAGAGAAAGTTCAGAAATATTTATGAGAAAGAGGGAAGCATCGGCGCCGTCCCCTGAAAGAGGGAAGTATGTTCGGGCCGAAGTAGGTAACAAACAGATTACTATTGGCTACGGTATGGCCCAAAAAGTCTACGTAGATTGAAGTAAAAAAAAAGTACAGGATTTTATCATTGCGAAAGGAGCGAAGTAATATTTGAGGATGCTTCGCTACTTGCAATGTGGGCTTTTTGGGCGGAATTGGGGCCTTTGGAAAATTACTTGAAAATAAGAATGGATAATGAGATTAGACAGCATACAATACCTGTACAACACAATGTGAGGTTTTATGGATTTAGGATTTATACTGATTATCGCCTTTGCCGCAGCCATGATATCGACCATTACAGGATTTGGTTCTGCCACCATCCTCACACCATTTGTGGCTATGGTAATCGATATTAAAGCCGCCATCGTATTAGTGGCTTTCTTCCATTTTGCGAATAATCTGAGCAAGTTCACGCTTATGAGGAAGAGCATTAACTTGCGCCTGTTTCTTGTTTACGGGGTTCCCAGTGTGATTTCGGCCCTTGTCGGAGCATGGATCTTTGGATCTGTCGATGTTAGTGTGATTGCCATCCTTTTCTCCATATTTCTGGTGACATTTTCCATTTATTCGTTTTTCAGACCAAATCTACGGATTCCGGAGAAGGATAGTGTACTGGCGATTGGAGGTTTAATCTCCGGCTTGACTTCCGGGTTGATTGGTGTTGGCGGGGCGATCCGAAGCATGTTCCTTATCTCCACCTTTCTAAAGAAAGAGGCGTATGTTGCTACGGCTGCTGCCATTGCCATAATGGTGGATGTGTCCCGCATCAGTATGTATGTGTACCGGGGTGCCTTTCAGGTGAGCCATGCAATGTGGATTATACCGTTAGTAATTGTGGCGTTTATGGGAGTATTCACAGGCAGACGATTTCTTCACCGTCTGAATGAAGAAGTAGTCAGAAAGGCCGTGTTAGTGGCCCTTCTGCTTGTTGGAGGAATGATGTTTTTTGATAATATTTAATCCGCACACTTATTTTGATACCCCGAGGCTTGCCGCGGGGTAGTTCATTTCCGCGAAAATTCTCCTTCAATCCTTTCCATTGCTTCTTTTAATCTTTCGTCGGTTACCGTGAGTGATATCCTGATGTAGCCTTCTCCGTATTTTCCGTATGCAATACCAGCCGCAACAACAACACCAGTCTTCTCAAACAACAGGTCGGTAAATTCCAGCGAACTCATTCCACCGGGTGTTGGAACCCAGAGGTAAAATGTACCCATAGGCGGCTTAAAGGAAATTCTAATGCGATTGAGGGTCTTCAGTACCAGTTCCCGCCTTTGAGTATAGATATTAATCACATTCTCAATATTTTCACTTTCATTCTTCAGGGCATAAATACCGGCATACTGGATCGGATTGAAGACACCTGAATCGGTATTTTCCTTAACTTTGCTTATTGCCGCTATGAGATCAGGATTTCCCATTGCCATTCCGATTCTCCAGCCAGTCATATTGTAAGGCTTGGACAGTGAGCTCAGCTCAACTCCCACATCTTTCGCCCCCGCAGCCGACAGAAAGCTCAATCTCTCCTGTCCATCAAATACTATTTCGCTGTAAGGATTATCATGACATACGGCGATGTCATTCTCTCTTGCAAATTCTACCACGCGATCAAAGAAATCCCTCGTAGCGCAGGCGCCGGTGGGGTTATTTGGATAATTAAGAAACATTCCTTTTGCCCTTTTAACAATATCGGAGGGGATATCCTCAAAAACCGGCAGATAGTCATTTTCCTCCAGAATAGGCATAAGATAGGGTTCTCCTCCACCCATCAGGATGCTTGACCTGTAAGCAGGATAACCGGGATCCGTCATCAGGACAACATCTCCGGGATTTATCCTTGCCAGAACAAAGTGATGACAACCCTCCTTGGAACCGATGAGACCTAAAATCTCATCGTTAGGATTTAATGAAACACCGTATCTCTCCAGATACCAGTTGGCAATCTCCTCTCTGAAAGAGATCATACCTTTTTCCTCGTCTGTTGGATAACGGTGATTTTCCGGGTCCTGTGCCCTCCGACAGAGTTCCCCAATGATGCCGGCGGGTGTTGGCTCCACAGGATCACCGATAGCGAGACTTATTACATCCACACCATCGGCCTTTGCTTTTGCTATTTTTTTCCTCAATTCCATAAAAAGATATGGTGGTATCCCGGACAATCTTTCAGCTATCTGCAATATTGTTCTCCTTTTTAAGTTTCAGGTTTTAACCTTTAACCTTTGTCTTTCCACGTTTCTTCCCAGAGGTGGCCCTGATACACAACGCTGGTTCCGCCCTCCAGATAAACCTTTTCAAATCCACTGTCTGTCTTTTCAAAATAAATCTTTAACATCTCTCCGCTTCTTACCCGAACATCGACCGGTGAATCAACCCAGCCCTTCAAGGAAGCTATCACTGCAGATGCTACAGCGCCGGTACCGCAGGCCAGAGTCTCATCCTCAACACCCCTTTCATAAGTTCTTATTCCGAGTGTGTTTTCGTCTATGACTCGTACAAAATTAGCGTTTGTCCCTTCAGGTTGATATACTTTGTGATAGCGGATCAAGCGACCGTAACCCCTGACATCACAGGAATCAAGATCATCAACAAAATGCACTACGTGTGGAACACCTGTGTTTATGCTGTTTACCGCATATAAACTATTCTCGATGTTAATATTGTAGTCGATTTTTAAATCACGCGGATCAGTCAATCTCAACTTAACCACATTCTCTTTCACTTCTGCATCGATGATTCCAGCCCCGGTTTCAAAAGAAAGGTTTTCTTTAGCAATACCTTTAATGACGGCAAAACGGGCGGCACATCTTCCGCCATTCCCGCACATTTCTGCCTCGCTTCCATCGGCATTAAAAAAACGCCAGCGGAAATCGGCGCTCTCGGATTTTTCTATAATGATCAATCCATCCGCCCCCACCGAGGTCTTTCTTTCACATACCTTTTTTACAAACTCTTTTAAGTTTTCTACCGAAAGAGAATTGTCTCTGTTGTCGATCAGTATAAAGTCATTTCCACTTCCGCTCATTTTAAAAAATTCTATCATAATGAAAACCTGCTCGGAGTAGGGTAGGGCTAGAGAAGCGGCAAATAGCGCTCAATTTCATAACGGCTTACATGAGTCCGGAATCGATCCCATTCAACCCTTTTGTTTTCAATGAATTTGTTAAAGATGTGATTTCCCAGAGCTTCCCTCACGAGTTCACTTCCGGATGCTAATGTCAGAGCCTGAATGAGACTGCCGGGCAGGGATGTAATGTTGGCTTCAGACCTGGCCTTCTCATCCATCTCATAAATATCCTCTTCAACCGGCTCCGGAAGCGGATACTCTTCTTCGATTCCTTTCAATCCTGCTGCCAGCATAATCGTAAAGGCTAAATAGGGGTTACATGCCGGATCAGGAGAGCGAAGTTCAATACGTGTCGCTTTTTCCTTTCCGGGTTTATACATGGGGATTCGAATCAAAGCAGAGCGATTGCGGCGTGCCCAGGATACATATACAGGCGCCTCATAACCGGGTACCAGCCGTTTGTAAGAATTTACCCACTGGTTAGTAACAGCCGTAAATTCAGGAACATGCCTCAGAAGTCCCGCAATATAGTGTTTTGCTTCCTTAGACAAGTGATATTCATCACCGCCATCGAAAAACGCGTTTCGTTCTCCCTTGAATAAGGACTGGTGTACATGCATGCCGCTGCCGTTTTCGCCGAATATCGGTTTAGGCATAAAGGTGGCATAAACACCATTTTGCCTGGCAATCTCTTTTACGGTAGTGCGATATGTCATCACAGCGTCGGCCATCGTCAGGGCTTCCATATAGCGGAGGTCAATCTCGTGCTGACTGGGGGCCACTTCATGATGGCTGTATTCCACCTGAATACCCATTTTCTGTAGCGCGAATATAGTCTGTCGGCGAAGCTCGGTGCCGCGATCCACAGGCAGACCATCAAAGTATCCCGCCCGATCCAGGATATCGGGTGAGGATTCACTTGCGAAGTAGAAATACTCAAGTTCCGGTCCGACATAATAAGTATAGCCGAGATCACTCGCCTTCTTAAGCATGCATTTTAAGACATAGCGCGGGTCGCCCTCATAGGGGGTTCCATCAGGATTGAGGATATCACAGAACATGCGGGCTACCGGCCTATCACTGGGCCGCCAGGAAATTATCTGAAAAGTGGCAGGATCAGGTTTGGCGATCATGTCGCTCTCCTCGATCCGGGCAAATCCCTGAATGGAAGAACCGTCAAAGCCCATACCTTCCGTCAATCCTTCCTCCAGTTCTGAAGGACTAACACTAAATGTCTTGAGCATCCCCAATACATCCGTAAACCAGAACTGGATAAAACTGACGTCTTGCTCTTTGACAACCTTCAATACGTCCTCTTTTGTTCTGCATTCAAACATACCGCAATCTCCTCACTTTTATTTTCATCGACACCCGATAGCTAATTGTTAAACGTTTATTTGTCAATATATTTTATCAACATTAATTACGTAAAGGCTTCCCGGTAGTCAGCACATGCTTAACCCTGTCCTGGGTTTTTGATTCTCTACAGAGACTCAAAAAGGCTTCCCTTTCCAGGTCAAGTATCTCCTGTTCTGTAGCCAGCGTTCCCTCCGCGCGATCACCACCCGAAATAACCCAGGCAAGCTTCATTGCAACATGGACATCATAATCAGAAATGAGATTTCCCTGCCTCATGTTATCCAGAGCAGCCTTAAAGGCACCCTTGAATTTCTCTCCCATAACGGGAATCATTGCGGGCTCCGGTTTCTTGTAAAACCCGGACAATTCGAGAACAACTTCTTTCGCATCCCGGATTTGATGATCCCTATTGATGCTGATGTTGTCTGTTTTTCTAATGTAACCCAGTTCCATCGCCTCCAGAGCGCTGGTGGACACTCTGGCCATGCCTATATTTTCAAAAGCCTTATTATAGCAGGCCAGAAGGTTTGACCCCGCTTCAATGGCGCCAGACGGTATTCCTTCGGTACAGCGCACCATCAGTTCTTTGGTTCCACCTCCCGCGGGGATAACACCGGCCATGACTTCCACCAGTCCCATGCAAGTTTCTCCACAGGGCTGACATTTTGCTCCGTGCATTGATATCTCGCAACCACCACCCAGCGCCATCCCTGCCGGAGCGGTCACTACCGGCTTTTCCAGGAATTTCATTCTCATGTTGGCATTTTGGAAAGTCTGGATCATCCGGTCAATAATATCCCAATCCCCCCTCCCGATTACATCAAGAACCATAAAGAGATTTACTCCTACAGAGAAATTCGCGCCATGATTCGCAACTACCATTCCAAGGAAGTCCTTCTCCACAATATCGCAACTGTCAAAGATCATCTGTATGACATTATCGTCTATTGTGTTCATCTTGGTATGAAATTCGAGACAGGCGACACCATCTCCGATATCCACAAGGGTTGCGCCGGGATTTTCCCTGATAATTTTCTTTCTGTCTTTTAGAGAAGGAAGAAGAATTATCTTTGGATTCTCTTCCAGTTCTATATAATCCTTCGTTTCGAAATCGTAGAAATACCTGCCACCCTCTTTTTTGAGATAAAAAGATTCACAGCCGGCCTCCAACATCTCGGTAATCTTCCCGGGAACCTCCAGTTTCAGATTTTTCATCACTCCGACGGATTCCTCTACACCGATGGCATCCCACGTCTCAAAAGGCCCCAGTCCGTGATTGTAACCCCATTTCATGGCGTTATCTATCTCCACAATATTTTCGCAGATCTCGGGAATACGGTTAGCCGCATAGATGAAATTTTTACAGAGGTATTCCCGAATCACATCCGCGGCGATGTCAGTCCCATTGAATAAGGCTTTCAGCTTTGCCTCAAATCCCCCTTCCATTTTTTTCACTTTGGAAATGGAGGCAAATGTCGGTTTTTTAGGGGGAATATGCTCCATTTTGTTAAAATCAAGGACCAGTTTGATCTTCTTTCCCTTTTCATCCTCCGTTCTTTTATAGAAACCCTGCCTGGTCTTGTTTCCCATCCACTTCTTTTCCATCATCCTGTTCAAGAGATCCTGCGGCATGAAGATATCTCTCATTTCATCATCCGGCGCCGAATCATAAAAATTGGACATAATTTTATGAGCTGTATCCAGACCGATCAAATCCAGGGTTCCAAATATTGACGAACCCGGCCTGCCAACCTCCTTGCCGATAATGGTATCAAGCTCTTCTATTGTGAGACCCCTATCCATCATTATCTTAATCGCATTCGATATATCAAACATGCCTGTACGGTTGGCAATGAAATTGGGTACGTCCTTGCAGATGACCACACCCTTTCCAAGAGCTTCCTCACAGAATTTCGTTACGTAATCCACTACCTCTCTTTTTGTTTCCTCACCGGGAATAACTTCTACAAGCTTCATATAACGTGGAGGGTTAAAAAAATGAATTCCCAGGAAGTGTTCTTTCAGCCTTGCGCCAAAGTTGGCCGAGATATTTTTAACCGGCAACCCCGATGTATTCGTCGAAACGATGCAATCGGGTTTTACAACTTTCTCAACCTTTGCAAAGAGGTCTTGCTTGATTTTCAGATTCTCAACAACCGCTTCAATGACCAAGTCAACATCGGACAACCAGTTAAGATTATCCTCCAGATTTCCGATCTTGATCATTGAAGCATTCTTACTGGAATAAAAACCGGGAGGTCTGGATTGCAATGCTCTTGCCAGTCCGTCAGCCGCAGGACGGTTTCGCCACTCTGGACTCTTCTCAGTCAAGCCATTTTTCCTGTCATCATCGGTCAGTTCAGAAGGTATATTATTCAGCAATACACACTCAACCCCTGCATTCGCCAGGTGAGCGGCAATGGCAACACCCATGGTTCCCGCCCCTAGGACGGCAGCTTTCTTAATTTCATACGACATATCGTACCTCCCTGCTTATCGTTAATACCCCATTCACCAAATCTTGAGACTACTTTACTTCAATCGCAAGAAAATTAAATCAACATCACATAATAATGGTTTTTAAAGATATCTGTAGGGCCTGTTCCCCGAACAGGCCAATACGGGTCGATGGGGACATCTGCCCGTATATCAAGTTGACATGTGATCATATCCCCTGTTAATATACCAATGTTTTGTTGATAATAGGAGTAAGGTAAATTTACAAGAAAATTCGCCCAATATCAACTTATCAGGACATATCGGCCTGATAAGCAATGGTCCCCACGGTGCTTTGCGCCGTGGGAACTCCGAGTTTAGCTACACTCTCCGATTTGCCCACGCCGCAAGTGGCGCGAACAAATCGTTCGAGCGGGACTCCGCTCCTTGATTGACGTGAAAGGAAAGTAAAAAACTTTCCTTTCATGCCAAGTCGGGGTTCCGCTCAACTCGGCATTATTCGCTTAAAACATAGGGTTGTAGATTTTTTATGAGTGAAACTGATAAATCCCATAAATCACCAAACAAATATCTTATTAACCTGGCTATATTTTTATCTGCATTAGGCTTTATCGTTGGTGCGCCAAGCGCAGCTTGGTGCTTCTTATAGGGTGACCTGTCTATGTTCCTGGGCAGGAAGTCCCCATCGGGCAAAGCTTAACCAGCAGCCCGTACCGAGTGTTGCGCGACTCGCGGAGTCAGATACAATGGCGAACAACAGTCGTGAAGCGTACACAGGGAACACTACAGGCCGCAGGGGAGACGTACCTCCCTTAAGCAACTCAGCCCCGTTAGGAGCAATACTGTTCATTTAAGGGTTGATTTTTCATCTTAAGTGTTATATCCTTATCTTAATATTACAGATAAGGAGGGCCTACAGATGGCGCGGACAATTGCTGAACTGCCAAAAGGGAGTCGTATTAC
>JAYEGA010000053.1:2682-11710 GCA_034658835.1 Thermodesulfobacteriota bacterium | reverse complement strand
ACATTCCTCAGGCCACTGCATCCATAAAATCTAAAGAGTGGGAAAAGAAGAAATTCATGGGTACAGAGGTCTACAACAAGACTCTGGGAATTGTAGGCATCGGAAGGGTTGGCTCCATCGTGGCTGACCGGGCATTGGGCTTAAAAATGAACGTGATTGCTTATGATCCCTTCATATCTCCTGAAGGTGCAGAAAAGATAGGCATTACTCTCGTTTCCTTAGATGAGCTTTTAGAAAGCTCAGATTTCATCTCAATACACACCCCAATGACCAAGGAAACAAGGGGAATGATCAATGACGCTACTTTTGCCAGGATGAAAGACGGTGTTTTTATTATCAATTGTGCCAGGGGAGGAATTGTAAATGAGAAGGACCTTCATGATGCCCTTGTCTCCGGGAAAGTCGCCGGCGCTGCACTCGATGTTTTTGAAGAAGAACCCACCCAGAACTGGGATCTCACTTCTCTCGACAATGTTATCTGCACACCACATCTAGGCGCCTCAACGGATGAGGCCCAAAAAAATGTTGCTATAGCTATTGCCCAACAAATAGTCGAATACCTCACGAATGGGACAATAAAAAATGCTGTAAATTTTCCTTCAGTCAGTTCAGAAATACTCGCAATAATACGACCACATCTGATACTTGCTGAGAAGCTCGGAAAATTTGAGGCTCAGCTTGTCTCGGGAGGAATAAAAGAGGTTATTGTAGAGTACAGCGGAGAGATCCTTAACTTCACAGTAGCGCCAATCACCACAGCACTGTTAAAAGGGCTTCTGACGCCGCTACTCAGCGAAAACATCAATTTCATTAATGCACCTGTCATCGTGAAGGAGCGGGGTATAAATGTCATTGAATCAAAGAGCAGCAGCATAAAGGATTACACCAGCATGATTTCCCTCACCATAAAAACGACCAGCGGAGAGAGTTATGCTGCAGGAACACTCTTTGGAAAGCAGGATCCGAGGATTGTGAGGATTAACGAATTCACCCTTGAGGCGATCCCGGAAGGCAATATGCTGGTTATTTACAACCATGACAAACCGGGTGTCATAGGTAATATCGGCACAACCCTCGGGGAAAATAACGTCAATATCGCAAGGCTCCAGTTGAGCCGTGAGCAGGTAGATGGACAGGCGCTTGTTGTCCTGAGTACAGACAGTGTGGTATCTGAAGAAGTTATCGACAAGCTCAGGAACCTGCCCAATATTATTTCGGTAACTCAACTGGAAATATAGGTTAAAGGCTAAGGGCTAAAGGTCAAAGGTTAAAAGCAAAAAGGAAAGTGGAGATTTATCATGGCGAATGTAGTTATTGTTGTTGGAACCCAGTGGGGCGATGAGGGTAAAGGTAAGATTGTTGATCTGTACGCAGAAAGTGCAGATGTCATCGCAAGATTTCAGGGGGGAAACAACGCAGGCCATACCCTTGTGGTGAAAGGTGAGCAGACCATCCTCCACCTGATACCCTCAGGGATACTTCATAACAATAAAATCTGCATTGTAGGGAATGGCGTAGTTTTAGATCCGAAGGTCATCATAGAGGAGATTGACAATCTCAAAAACAGGGATGTCTTTCCATCAAGTACGAAACTTTTCATCAGCGAAAATGTTAATATCATCATGCCATATCACCGAAGGCTGGATATCGCCCGTGAGTCCCGGAAGGGTCGTAAAAAGATAGGAACCACCGGACGGGGAATCGGCCCCTGCTATGAAGATAAAGTTGCGCGGGTAGGTATAAGGCTTTGTGACCTCCTTGATGATGAGATATTCCGGGAAAAACTGGAAAGAAATGTTGAGGAGAAGAACTTCTTCCTGACGGAGTTTTTTAAGGAGGAACCGGTCGACGAACAAGCAATCTATAACGAATACAGGGAATACGCCGATCGTCTCAGACAATACGCGGCAAATACTTCGATTATTCTCGACAAAGAGATAGCGAAAGGGGGAAATGTCCTCTTTGAGGGTGCCCAGGGGAGCCACCTCGATGTAGACTACGGCACTTATCCCTTCGTTACATCTTCAAGTACCATAGCCGGCAATGCCTGTTGCGGGTCCGGTATAGGACCTACAAAAATCGGTGATGTAGTTGGAATATGTAAGGCCTATACCACCAGAGTTGGAGGAGGTCCATTCGTCACAGAACTTACCGATGATACAGGAGACAGGATGCAGAAAGTTGGGAAAGAGTTTGGCGCCACCACCGGGAGAAAACGCCGATGCGGCTGGCTTGACATCGTTATGGTCAGACAGTCAATCAGGGTCTCCGGCATCACCGGAATAGCCATTACAAAGCTCGATGTTCTGACCGGTATTGAAAAACTAAAAATCTGCGTCGGTTACAAGATCGACGGGAAAGAATTCACAGAGTCAGTTCCCTCAAACCTGCAGATATTATCGCAATGTCAACCTGTTTATGAAGAGATGGAAGGATGGACTGAAGATATAAGCAAGGCCAGGAATATTCAGGAACTTCCCGCTAATGCCAGGAAATATGTGGAAAGGGTAGAGGAACTTGCCGGAGTCAAAGTGGTTGCCGCTTCTGTGGGAGCGGGCAGGGAGGAAACGATCATCGTGAAAAATCCTTTTACAGATAGATAGTGTCCATATAGAAATATGGCAAAAGGACCATTTCCGGATGGATACTATATAGTTTCTTATTGACAACTAAAGTAGCTTCCTGTTAGACAATGCAGCTTCAATACGCATTTGATGGGCCGTTAGCTCAGCCCGGTAGAGCAGCGGACTTTTAATCCGTTGGTCAGGAGTTCGAATCTCCTACGGCCCACCAGGAATATCAATGACTTAGGGGGAGCTACTTAAAGCTCCCTTTTTTTTAATTTTTCGCTAGAGGTTTTTCAAATGACCCAAAAACCAACCTATGAGGAACTGGAACGAAGGATTCAAGAGTTAGAAAAAGAGTCCGATAAACGAAAACAAGTGGAGGAAGCACTGCGTAGAAGCGAGGATTGTTACCGTACATTATTCGATAACAACCCCATTGAAACTATGATCGTGGATCGTGAAGCAAGAATAACGGGATACAACCTGGCAAGAAAAAGGTCGGGTATTAGATTGCCTGATATTAATAATGATGTGATGTATAAGGATTACGCCGGGAAGCATAAAATCAATATGTTTGAGGAATTGATGGAATGTATCAGATCAGGCATATCAAAAGAGTTTCCCGAGCAAAAGTACAGGGATAAATTTCTTGACATAAAGATAGCTCCCTTTTCTGAAGGAGCTATCATAACATCAATAAACGTCACCGACCGCATGCAGGCGGAAGAGGAGTTGCGGGAGAGTGAAGCGAGATACCGCAGCGTCTTTGAGAATACAGGC
This sequence comes from Thermodesulfobacteriota bacterium, assembly GCA_034658835.1. Taxonomy (GTDB): domain Bacteria; phylum Desulfobacterota; class Syntrophia; order Syntrophales; family JADFWA01; genus JAUSPI01. The sequence continues at coordinate 8,363 of JAYEGA010000053.1, read as the reverse complement.
ACAGCCACCGTAATTATCGAAGAGGATATGATAATTTCTATGGCAAACAAAGAATTTGAGAAATTCAGCGGCTATTCCAGAGAAGAAATAGAAGGCAAGATGGATTGGACAGACTATATAGTCAAAGAAGATCTTGAAAGGATGAAGGAATATCACGTTAAAAGAAGAGAGAGTGAAGAAGAGGTACCAATAGATTATGCGTTTCGTTTAGTTGACAGGCAAGGGAACATAAAAGACATATCATTAAGGATAGGAATGGTTCCCGGGACAAAACAGAGCGTTGCTTCATTGACAGATATTACTCCCCTCAAAAAATCCTTAAAAGAAAAAGAAATACTCCTCCAGGAGATACATCACAGGGTAAAGAACAATATGCAGGTAATCTCCAGCCTCCTCAATCTCCAGTCACAATATGTAAAGGACAAAGAATCACTTGAAATGTTCAAAGAGAGCCGGAACCGTATTCTCTCCATGGCATTCGTCCATGAAAAGCTGTACCAGTCTGAAGACCTGACAAAGATTAACTTCAATGATTACATAAGAAGCATAACTCGACATCTCCTCCGTACCTGCAGTATAGATCCCGGTGCCGTCAGACTGAACATCAACTGTTCCGATGTATTCCTGGATATCAACAAGGCCGTGCCATGCGGACTGATCATAAATGAACTGATTTCAAACTCACTGAAACATGCCTTTCCCGAAGGTAAGAAAGGGGAGATCACTATAGATTTTCACCCTGATAGAGATAACAGGTTGACACTGGTCGTCAGTGATACCGGTACAGGATTTCCGGAAGATATAAATATTAGCGATGCAAAAACACTGGGATTGCAGCTAATCAGCGCTCTGACCGATCAACTCAAGGGAACCCTGGAGATTGAAAGAGACGGGGGTACTGCATTTAAGATTACGTTCAAGGCGTAAAATTTCGAGTTTTTGATTTGGGAACAGGAATCAATCATGATGCTAAAAGCAATAAAAAGAATAATTAGTATAAGTTGTGCCATCTTGATTTTATCTTCTGTCGGCTGCGCAGGTTTGATTTCCGGCGAGTATGGAACAATAGCACCGAATAGGGATGTCACTGAAAGTTTTGAAAACTACCAGATAGACCCCGATTTTAATTATTACATAAGCGGTTCTGACGTCTATCCCAATGCCGTAATCGGAATAGACAGGAGCTATACTCTCAATTCTAAACTGTGGAAGAAAGTCGAGTTTACACCTGAGACACTTAAGGATCTGGTTGGCGACATGAAGGCCAAAGTTTCTGAATTAAACGAAATATTACATGGATTCAATATACTGGACGACAAAGGGAATAAAATTGGAGACTGGTATTCTATTCTTTCAGCCAGAACGACCGTCAAGATAGAAGATCACAGTGTAATTATTATCACCCCTGACATTGACACCTACAAAGAAAATGGGGATAAAGAAAAGCGACCCGAGGAATAACAGTTCTTAAGCTTGACATCCCATTCTCCCCATGACCCGGGAGCTTCACTTCTGTTTTTCATAAAACACATGAATATTGTAACTACTATAATTCCGATCTTTGCCGTTATCATCCTTGGATGGTTTGCTCGCTGGAAAGGGTTTATACCTCCGGAGTTTATAGGACCGGCAAACAGATTGGTCTACTATCTGGCATTACCTGCCATGCTTTTCCGGTCAATTTCCAAGGCTTCTTTGAAAACCCATTTCGATATTACGGTTCTGACTATTACTCTCTTTTCCGTTCTGGCTGTTTTTGCTGTCGCATGGGGTGCGGGATTAATTACCCGTATCAGGCGGGAGCAACTTGGTTCTTTTATACAGTGCACTTTTCATGCAAATCTGGGATATATAGGCCTTGCCGTGGCATATTACTTCCTCGGGACCGATGGGCTTGTCCGGGCCAGTATAATTGCGGGTTTTATAATTGTCCTGCAAAACCTTCTTGCAGTAGTTGTACTTCAATTATACTCAGATAATGTCCCTGTAAAGGGAAATAAATTGATTGTGGTCCGGAAAATACTGGGCAACCCTGTAATACTATCAGCCGTGGCAGGCATATTATTTTCAATAACAGAAACGCCGATACCTCTTGTCATCGACCGCAGTCTTAATATTCTGGGTAATCTTGCGTTTCCAATGGCTTTATTGATAATAGGTGCTTCTATCTCCTTTGAGTTGATGCGGCTGCGGATACTTTTAGTTTTTGTCATAGACGTTATGAAACTGATTCTGCTTCCCGCTTTGGGTTTTGCCTTATATCGCTTAGTCGGCCTTACACCACAGGACTATCTGCCCGGCCTTATCTTGCTTGCATCACCGACTGCTATTATAACCTACGTAATGGCAAAGGAGATGAACGGCGATACAGACCTCGCCGTCGCTACCATTTCCACCAGCACCATATTGTCAGCAGTAACATTTTCTTTATGGCTGAATATTGCCGGGTGAAAAATGCTCCCGCTATGTAAAACTAATTTGCCCTCGGTTTCAGTGTCAACACAAGGAGCGCAACAATAATTAATATAATCAGGTTAAACTGCCAGGCATAGATGTACGAGCCAAGCTTATCGTAGATCATGCCGCCTAAAATGGGCCCAAAGCCGCCCCCTGCCCCCGCTACAAAGAATGTGAACACACCATAAGCCGATCCTAAAACATGCCGACCAAAGCGATCAGCAAGGAGAACCGGCATCATCGGAGCAAGGGACCCATAGCCAAAACCAAAAACAACGGCATAAAGGAAGAGTAGTTTTGCCGTATTCGTTTTCCACAGTATAAACATCCCTGCCGCCATGAATAAAAAACCCAGAGATGCCGAATATTTGGGATCTTTCATCCTGTCGCTTAACCAGCCGAAGAAATACCTTCCAAAAATACTTGCAACTCCGATAATTCCCAGAGACGAAGCGGCAAGAACTTTTCCAATATTATTATCCAGGGCATAGGCCACCTGATGAACAAAAGCCAACATTTCCGCCATAATTGCCAAACCGAAACAGATCACCAGAATCCAAAAACGGAAATCTGTAAGAACGGGCTTCAGCGAAAGTGATGGTACATCTACAACCCCAGTCGGTTTTGATATTACCTTAACAGTCTCTTCCCCATCAGGCAGCAGACCATAAGCCTCCGGTTTCGTTCGACCCATAAGTAACTGTGAAGGAAAAACAACCATAATGAATACTAAAACCCCGAGAAACATAAAACCGGTCTGCCAGCCGTAATTTTTTACAACATAGCCGGCCACCGGGGTCAGAGCCATGGTTCCGAAACCGATCCCCATTGAGGTAATACCGATAGCCACACCCCTCTTTTTGACAAACCACTTACCCACGTAAGAACTACTGACAACCACACCGATACCGGCCGAGCCGGCACCACATAATACCCCGTAAACAAAATAAAATTGCCAGGGTGTTTTAACGAATCCCGCCAAGATGAAACCAGTTGCGGCAATCACCCCTCCAATTGTCATAATCCATTTAGGCGCCATTCTATCGAGCAGGTAGCCGCTCAAAATTCCACTTATCGCATAGATCAGAATATTGATGGAAGCTGCTATGGAGATAACCGACCTGGACCACTGGCATTCCAGTGACATGGGCTTGACAAAAATACCGAAGCAATAGCGGGACCCATAGTTCATGCTCAAAATTAAAAAAGCACCCAGAACAATAAACCAGCCCCAGTATATGCCATTTTTTTCGTTCATTGTTTCCTCTTCAATTTCACCCAAGTAAATAAAGCGTGGAAACACTACTATCTCATCTTTCCCCTGTCAATCCTTTACCGCAGATGTGATCTGTGATAGGTAAAGAAAGACACAAAGCTCAAACGGTTAAAATGCAACGTTATTATTCAAAAAAAAGGCCCCCGAAGAAATTCCACAGAAGGCGTAAAAAGCCGGAACACCCGAGAAGAATGAAGCCGGAAGCAGAATCGGTGCTTCATGATATTTTCTCAAGAATCGGGAAGCCGCCCTCGACACCTTTCACCCCGGACCCCTTCCAGTTAAAGGCACTGAAAGCCATAAAAAGGACTGATTGTCTGGTCATGGCGCCTACCGGCGCGGGAAAGACATGGATTGCCGAGGAGGCGATCTCACATACCTTTGAAAAGGGAAGGCGTTGCTGGTATGCATCCCCCTTGAAAGCGCTGACCAATTCTAAATGGGTTGAGTTCGGACATCGTTTCGGAAGCGAAAATGTCGGCATCCTGACGGGTGACACAAAAGAGAACGTAGACGCACCGATAGTGGTAGGAACAACAGAGATATTGAGGAATCAACTCTATGACGTAATGCACAGGGGTGAAGATTTAAACTGTGACCTGGTCATCCTGGATGAAGCACATTTTCTGGGTGATGAAGAGAGAGGAGTTGTCTGGGAAGAGGTCATGATTTATCTTCCCGTAAGGGTAAATCTCCTGATGCTGTCTGCAACTGTCGGAAACGGCCACGAGATATCAGCATGGCTCCGCTCCATGCGTGGAAAGGAATGCTTGGTAATTAAAGAAGATAAAAGACCTGTCCCGCTCTATCCCCTTTTCCTCCATCCCTCAGGCAAAATAAAGCCTTACCTGGATAAGAAAAAACTCTTCAGCAAAGTAAGACACTTCACGGAAGACGAATCCAATCGACGCCACAGGCGAACACATAAGCTCTCCCCTTTTGGTGAAATCATACGGGTCTTAAAGAAATTTAATTTACTTCCCGCCATTTTCTTCCTCAAATCACGATCAGAGTGTGATGCGGCGCTGGATACCTGCAGGCCATCCTCAAAAAATGATGAGGAAAGATCTTTTAACAATGAGATCGATTCCCTCCTTGATCGTTTCTCCTACATTAAAAATCACAAACAACTATATAATCTCCGCTTCTCAAGAGTGGGTGCACATCACGGGGGGCAACTTCCTTCCTGGAAATTCTTGATTGAGACTATGATGAAAAAGGGGCATCTGGATGCAATATTTGCCACAACCACAGTTGCAGCCGGCGTTAATTTCCCGGCAAGGACAATTGTCCTCTTCAATTCAGATCAGTTCAACGGCCATGAATTTATTCCCCTGAACAGCACACAATTTCACCAGATGACTGGAAGAGCAGGAAGACGAGGACAGGATAAAATTGGTTTCATGCTGGCCGTTCCGGGAAGATTCATGGATATAAAACATGTAAAGAACCTTCTTTTTACAAAGCCGGAGGATATCGAAAGCCAGATCAGGAATGATTTTTCAATGGTACTCAACCTTCTTTTGTCGCAGACCCCGGAGGATATCAGGAATATCTTCGAAAAGTCTCTTGGAGCCTATCAAAAAAGCAAGAGAGCAGGCTCAAACCTGTGGGATGACTTCCAGAAACATTTAATGTTCTTAAAAGCAGAGGAATTTGTGGATGAACAGAATCGACTGACAGAGGATGGTATCTGGGCTTCAAGATTGAGACTTGACCAACCACTGCTCATCGCCGAATGCCTGAGGAACAATGCCTTCCCGGAATATGATGAAAGGCTGTTGGCCGCTGTCATTGCTCCTTTTGTCTACGACGGGGACCAGGATATTAAGATATACAAGAAACGGTTCCCCAGGAAGCTGAGAGCCTCATACAATAAAGTGATTTCAACCGTTGGTCCAATCTCTGAAAAGATGATGGAAGCCGGATTTGCAGTCAATCCTCTTAA
>JAYEGA010000053.1:0-2582 GCA_034658835.1 Thermodesulfobacteriota bacterium | reverse complement strand
AGGATATTAAGATATACAAGAAACGGTTCCCCAGGAAGCTGAGAGCCTCATACAATAAAGTGATTTCAACCGTTGGTCCAATCTCTGAAAAGATGATGGAAGCCGGATTTGCAGTCAATCCTCTTAAATTCTGGACCAGCTTAATCCTGTACGACTGGGCCAGAGGAGCCCCCTGGGATGAAATTATTGAAAAGTGGGGATTTGCAGATGGTGACATGGCTATGCTTGTATTGAGAACTGCTGACAATCTCAAACAGATAACCTCATTGAAAGAAACGCATCCAAACATCGCAGCGCTTGCAGAAAAGGCAAGGGAAGCCATATTGAGGGAACCGGTGGTTTTTGAATACGACACCTATTAGTCGTTAGTTTTCCCTGTCTGCATCCGGGAAAGCAATCCGAGTTTACGAGCAGTTTTTTCAATAAATGATCTGGTTTCACGTTCCAGTTTCTCGAATTTCGAGAGAATATGTCTGGCTTCATCCGTCAAGATCATTCCTTTATGGTCAGGACTATTCTCTGCCAGCTTAATGCCCAATCGCTCTTCAGATGCCTTCAGCCTTCCCCAGGCCGCACGGTATGACATATTGAGTTTTTTGGCAGCCTTATTTAGACTTTGACATTCATCTATCGCTTCAAGCAAACTCTCGCGGCCCTTACCAAAGAGGACCTTATCGTCCTCTTCTACCCATATCCTGTATTTGATTTCCATTATTAGATGTCACTAAAATTTATGATTTATACGAAACATCAATTAAGAACCCTGCAAGACTAAAGTCTTGCGCTACGTAGCACAGAGCTTCAGCCCTGTTTTCAACTTTCAAATATAATCTTTCCTGTGTCTTTTAAGCTATAACCGGGCAAAGTACGGGAGAGTCTGCTAATCTGCACCGGATCTATGTAGGCTATCAATTCTTGGATGATCTTTGTAGACCAAAGCTCCTTTGGAACAACAAGGTCAAATCTTTCCTCTTTAAGTGGAACAAAATCGAGGGAAAAAAGGTGGGTAACATACTCGATACCAAGGCCTACATCCGCTTCATCAAAAAATACCTTAAGAGCCACTTCTACATGGGTATTCACTTCATCGGTAAAACCCATGATATCCTTCTCAGGTAAACCCTTCTCCCTCAAAAAATATTCAAGTAGAGTTCGTGTGCCGGATCCCTCATTTCTATTTACAAACCTTGCCTTCTTTTCTATTACATCCTTTAAACCCTTGATACCCAGGGAGTTTCCTTTTTTTAAAATCAGTCCCTGCTTCCTGTGCCACAGATTGACGACCACATACCTTTGCCGGGAAAGTACTCTGCTGAGAATGGGAAGATTATATTCTCCTGTTTCCATATCCAGAAGATGGGTGCAGCATGCATGTCCTTTTTTTTGGGAAAGGGCATGGATGCCCCTCAGGCTGCCCAGCGATGAGTAAAAGGTCAAGGCCTCAGGAAATTTCTTCCTGTTATAAAAGGACAAAAACCTTTCCAGGAGAATATCATCACTCCCCATAATCAGGACATCTTTCTCCCTTTGAACATTTTCATCTATCCACCGCCGAATGTGCCATTCAGGAAAGAGCCACTTCCCCGCAATATTTACGTGAGGAAGCCCCCCCTCTCTCACTAGCTGATATATCTTCTTTTCATTAAGCCTCAAAAGATCGGCCAGTTCTTTTGTGGTGAGCATTTCTTTCATAAATTTCTTCTATCAAGAAATAGCGAACATGTCAATAAGGAGACAAATAGTAACAATTAATCCTTAATTATAACTAATAATTATTTAGATTGACATTTAATGACAATTTAGGTAGTGCATGTAAGCGAATTGGCAAGCTTCAAAGATTTTTCAGTACAGGAAGGAGGATGAAAATGAAGAGAAGAAGATGTATTCCAATAATTACAGTGATTTTGGTTTTCTTTATGGCAAGTCTGCTGTTCTATCCCCAATTCGGATTTGCAAAGGATACGCTTCTTGTATATTCGGGGGCAGGAATGAGAAAGCCAATGGATAAGATCGGAGCGGCATTTGAGAAAAAATATGGCGTAGCAGTAAATTATAATTACGCTGGTTCCAATACCCTTTTAAGTCAGATAGAGCTGACAAAGCAAGGGGATGTCTATATGCCGGGGGCAACGATGTACATCGACAAAGCCAAAGAGAAGGGGTTTGTCGATTACGAAAGGCTTGTAGCGTATCATATACCGGTAATAGCAGTTCCTGAAGGAAACGCGGCGAAAATAACAAATTTAACAGATCTCACAAGGCCCGGAGTACGGGTAATTTTAGGAGATCCAAAAGCAGCCGCATGTGGCAAGATTGCAAAGAAGATATTGAAGAAAAATAAAATCTACGATGAAGTGCAAAAGAATGTAATTGCCAACACAGCAACGGTAAATGAACTGGTTGTATATATATGTATGGGACAAACAGACGCGTCCATAATCTGGAAGGCATCGCTGCTGGGAACAGAGGATAAGACAGATATTATTGAAATACCCAAAAAACAGAATTGCATAAAGGTAATCCCCATAGGCAGGCTGACGTTTTCGGAAAACAAAGAGATGACAAAAAAGTTTGTGGATTTT